>CAMYON010000029.1 GCA_947260025.1 uncultured Gammaproteobacteria bacterium | reverse complement strand
TGATTTAAAAATACAATGTAAAAACATCATTTTTCACCGTCGGAAATATGGCGGCTTGGACTAAAATTAGAGTTAATTTCCAAGGCCGTCAAAATACTGGCTGGAATAAAGTTCAAGTAACCAGAGCGACAGAAAATGATGGAACATAGCGGGACTCAGGAAAGCAACGAGGTACTCGTTGTCGATTCAAACTACACGCGAGGACATTCTTTTCTTGCGGTACTGGGCTTCATCAAGGTCGAAGCCAAGTTGATCACACCGGAACAACTGCCCGATATACCGCGGCGCGAACTCTTTAACTATCTAGCTATCTTCAGCATCGGTGGGGACGACATTACCGAATTTTTCCTGGAACGGAACAAGGAGGACAAGTGCCAGTATCCTGTCATATTGCTGGCGGATAAATCGGAACTAAGTTCACTCGAGATCGTGGTGCAGTTGCCTTTCATTTCCGGGCTGTGCTTCCAGTCGGATTATTACTCGCTGTCGCAGGTAATGGACCAGGCACGCAAGCACAACAAGCGCGAGCGCCGTATGCAAAATCGCGAGTGCCAGCCGCTGATCGGTAACAGCAATGCCATCGAACGCATTAACCTGATGATCGATCAGGTTTCGGACACCAACGCCTCGGTGCTGATTCTCGGTGATTCGGGCACCGGTAAGGAAGTCATCGCACGCAATATTCACGCGCAGTCTTCGCGCAGCAAGAAACCCTTTATCCCGATAAACTGTGGCGCGATTCCGGCTGACTTACTGGAGAGCGAGCTATTTGGTCATGAAAAAGGCGCCTTTACCGGAGCTATCAGCTCGCGCCAGGGGCGTTTCGAGCTGGCAGAGGGTGGCGTCATCTTCCTCGACGAGATCGGTGACATGCCGCTGCCGATGCAGGTCAAGCTGCTGCGCGTGCTGCAGGAGCGCTGTTACGAAAAGGTGGGCAGCAACAAGTCGATCAAGACCGACGTACGCGTTATTGCGGCTACCCATCGCCGCCTCGAGGATTTGATTGCCGAGGGCGAGTTCCGCGAAGACCTGTTCTATCGCCTCAACGTGTTTCCGATCGAAGTGTCGCCCCTGCGCGAGCGCAGATCCGATATACCACTGTTGATTCATGAAATGATTTCCCGTATCGAGCGCGAAAATCGGGGGTCGGTGCGGCTCAGCAAAAAGGCGATCGCGATGCTGCAGCAATACGAGTGGCCGGGTAACGTGCGCGAGCTTGCCAACCTGATTGAAAGGCTGGCCATTCTGTTTCCGCATGGCGTGGTCGACTCCAAGGATCTGCCGGAAAAATACCAGGCCCCGGGCGCGATAACCCAGGACATGGAAACCGGCGAAGATGATCCCGCTCCGCTCCAGCAAGGTACCGACCTGAGCGAATTGCCCAGTGACGGGATCGATATGAAGAAATACCTCACCGATATCGAAATCGCGTTGATCGAACAGGCTTTGTCCAAGACCAATAACGTGGTTGCCCGCGCCGCTACCATGCTCAACATGCGTCGTACCACGCTGGTAGAAAAGATGCGCAAGTACGAGATCGAACGCAGCGAGTAAACAGCACTCCCGGCCACCACTGGCTGTCTCTGTTAATCCTGCCACACTCTAGCGGAATCCTGACACCTGCACTTTAGATGCCACGTAAATAAACGTGCAAACGTCATAATTCTGGCACCTTCAAATTAAATAAATTTCTAACCTATTGAATTAAATAGATTTATTTGAATTGGTTTGGCTTGTGCAGCCTATCGGGTGTGGAAACTCAAAACCTACACGAAGACGACGGGTCGCTACAGGAGCTACAGCAGGCCTTCGATCAGTTCAACCGCCTGTCCGCGCAACTCAATGCCAGCGTCGATCAGATCAACCAGAACGTCGATCGCATAGAGCCCGCTGCAAGGTCGCGCGAGGACGTCAATCCGCGGTTGCTGGATGCAATTCCGGGTGGTGTTGTCGTGCTCGATCGCCACGGCCAGGTTGCCGAGGCAAATGAGAGCGCGCGCGAGTTGCTGGGCTCGTCGTTGGAGCGACAGGCCTGGCGCGACATCGTGCAACGGGTGTTCCTGCCAGAGCTCGACCAGGGTGAGCTACAGACCGCCGACGGACGGCAGTTCAGTATATCGACTCGCCCGTTGGGTTATGCCCCGGGACAGGTATTGTTGCTCAGCGATGTCACGCAAACACGCGAGCTGCAGCGGACCGCGCAGCAAAACCTGCACCTGGTGACCATGGGCAAGATGATGGCCAGTCTCGCGCACCAGATACGAACCCCGCTGGCCTCGTCGATGCTTTACCTGTCGCAATGCGTCGACGGCAAGCTCGACCAGGCAACCGGCCAGGCGTTTTGCGAAAAAGCGCTGGCGCGTAATCGACACATCGAAAAGCTGATCAACGACATGCTGGTATTTGCGCATGGCGGCCAGTTCGTAACCACCCGTTTTGCCGTTAACGAGTTATTTAACGAGCTCTACGAACAGCTTATGCCGCAGCTGCAGCAACGTGGCGCGGTGTTGAAGCTCGATGGCGAGGATTGCGATCTCGAGCTGCAGGGCAACAAGGATGCGTTGCTCGGTGCGCTCGCCAATCTGTGTATGAATGCGCTGCAGGCCTGCGCGCGTAATCCCCGTATCGAGATCGGCGTCGCCACCACGCTGCACGGCCTGTTGTCGATTTCGATCAGGGATAACGGCTGTGGCATGGACCCTGAAACCCGAGCGCATATCTTTGACCCCTTTTTCAGTACCAAGACCGACGGCACCGGGCTTGGCCTCGCGGTCGTCAAGGCAGTGATCGAATCGCACCAGGGCCGCATCGCGGTCTATTCGCGCCCCGGCCGGGGTTGCCGTTTCCGCATTTTCCTGCCTTGCCGGCAGGCGATGAAAACCCAGGTCAGCAATTCTTAAGCAACAAGTAGACACGAACGGAGTTAAACCATGGTAGATGTACTGGTAGTAGAAGACGATGCCGATTTGCGCGAAGCGATCTGCGATACGCTGCAGCTCAACGAGATCAGCTTCCATGAAGCCGAAAACGGTCGCGCCGCGGAACGCTTCCTGGAGAGTAACTCGGCTTCACTGGTGCTCAGCGATGTACAGATGAGCCCGGGCAATGGCTACGAGCTGCTATCGAGCATTCGCAGGAATCAAATCGATGTGCCGGTGATCCTGATGACCGCCTATGGTTCGATTCCCCAGGCGGTAGACGCTATCCAGGCCGGCGCCGCCGATTACCTGGTGAAGCCGTTCGAGGTCAACAGCCTGGTCACTACCGTACGCAAACAAATCCGTCATCCACTGCCTGCGGGCGATGGCCTGGTAGCGGTCGACAGCCTGAGCCAGGAGACGCTGGTAATGGCGAAGCGCGTCGCCCAGACCGATGCCTCGGTTTTGCTCAATGGCGAAAGCGGCGTGGGCAAGGAAGTCTACTCCAGGTTCATCCACCAGCAGTCGGCGCGCAGTGAGCAACCCTTTGTTGCCATCAATTGCGCCGCGATTCCGGAAAACATGCTGGAGGCGGTGTTGTTCGGTTACGAGAAGGGCGCCTTTACCGGTGCACACAAGGCCACCATGGGCAAGTTCGAGCAGGCCCAGGGCGGCACGCTACTGCTCGATGAGATTACCGAAATGGATCTCGGCCTGCAGGCAAAAATTCTGCGCGTGTTGCAGGAGAAGGAAGTCGAACGTCTCGGCAGCAGCAAGATCATCGAACTCGACGTGCGCATCATCGCCACCACTAACTGCGATTTGCGCCAGGAAGTGCGTGACAAGAATTTTCGTGAAGACCTGTTTTATCGACTCAACGTGTTCCCGATCACGATTTCATCGTTGCGCCAGCGCCCCGACGATATCGTGCCGATCGCGCACAAGATACTGGCACAGTACGGCCGGGCTGCGGGCGAATCGATTCAGCTGTCGGATGCAGCCTGCGACGTGCTGCGCCAGCACAACTGGCCTGGCAACGTGCGCGAGCTGGACAACGTGATCCAGCGTGCCCTGATCATGAAACAGGGCAATGAAATTCAGCCGCAGGACATCATGCTGGAAAGCAATGTTATCGAGGAGGCTGCGCTCGAGCCGCAGCTGGAAGATAACGGCCTGCTGCATTCGGACCTGCGTGGTCGGGAAACCGAAGTCATTCTCGAGACCCTGCGCCAGTTCAAGGGCAGCCGCAAGAAGACCGCGGAGAAACTGGGCATCAGCCCGCGCACGCTGCGTTACAAGCTTGCCAAACTGCGTGAGACCGGCGCCCCGGTACCTGAATAACGGTGTACCGACGTAAAACCCGGTTTACATAGAAGATTTACGCCAAGTTGGCGCGATTGTTGCTGACTAGTAATAAAAGGGCCAGGGGATGGCTGGATTCAACGACAGAATGTCAAAAAGTTAACGGTTTTAGGTCCCAAACGAGTAACGGGGCCAAATTCGTCAAGAAATTGTCCGATAGGGGTATTTCATGATTAGCAAGACACAGAATCATTTACTGAACCAGATGCAGGCGCTCGAAGCGATGGCCAGGAGCCAGCAGGTGCAGCCCGAAATCAGGACCGAGCAGGGTACGAATTTCGGCGAGTTGATGCAGCAGGCAATCGACCAGGTCAACGAGACCCAGATGCAGGCTTCCTCGCTGAGACAGGCTTTTGAACTGGGGGAGAATGTGGATCTGTCGCAGGTCATGATCGCGGTGCAGAAATCGCGTGTATCTTTCGAAGCCCTGAGCCAGGTCCGTAACAAACTCCTGAGCGCTTATCAGGACGTCATGAACATGGCGGTATAAACCATGGCTGAAGCGGGTATGAATCAGCAGGCACTGGCGGGTGCGGACGGACAGGGCATGGTTGCGGTCGCGCCGCGCCAGATCAATCCAATCGATGCCGTGGCGCAGTCGCGCGCGGTGCGCCATTTCACCAAGCTGATCGGACTGGCGGGCGCCATCGCGATCGGCATGGTAGTGGTGTTGTGGTCGGCGGAACCGAACTACGCGCCGCTATACAGCAATATGTCAGGTAAGGATGCGTCCCAGGCCGCCGACGCGCTAATGTCGCGCAACATCGACTTCAAACTGGACGCCACCAGCGGCAACCTGCTGGTCGACCAGACCAGGATATCGGAAGCTCGTTTGCTGCTCGCTTCACAGGGATTAAACGGCGGTAACAACGCCGGTATGGAGATGTTGCAAGAGGAGCAGGGAATCGGTACCAGCCAGTTTATGGAAAATGCGCGTTACAAACACGCCCTGGAAGCCGAGCTGGTGCGCTCGGTGGAGTCGATACGGTCGGTGGAAAAGGCGCGCATTCATCTGGCGATACCGGAACAGTCGATTTTTATCCGTAACCGCACCAGGCCAAGCGCTTCGGTGGTGGTCAAGCTGTATCCGGGACGGGTGCTGAACGCGGGACAGGTTGAAGCCATCGTGCAAATGATCGCCTCCAGTATCCCGATGCTGGAAAGTTCGCAGGTTAAGGTTGTCGATCAGTTCGGACGCCTGTTAACCGATGACGCAGACGAAGGCATGTCCCAGACCACGCGCCATTACGACTACACGCGCAAGCTCGAGGACAACTTCGTCGATCGGATTATCAACCTGCTGCAGCCGATTGTTGGCCAGGGTAATGTCAACGCCCAGGTCGCGGCACAGCTCGATTTCTCCGCGGTCGAATCGACGCGCGAGGCGTTCGATCCGGAACGCAGCGTTATTCGCAGCGAACAGATTAGTGAAGAGGAAAACCGCAGCCTGTCACAGGCACTCGGGATTCCGGGCGCGCTCAGCAATCAGCCGCCCGCGGCCGGAACCATCGAGCCGGCTACCGTGGACGATGCCGGTGCGGCACCCGGTGCAGATATTCCCACGAACCAGAATCGTTCGGCGACCCGCAACTACGAGGTCGACCGCATTATCAGCCATACCAGTAACCCGGTCGGTACCATACAGCGCCTGTCGGTTGCGGTTGTGATCGACGATAAACGCGTAACCGCGGACGACGGCAGCGTCAGCAAGACGCCTTACAGTGACGAGGAAATCGAGCGTTTCGTCAACCTGGTCAAGGAAACCATAGGCTTCGACGAAAATCGAGGCGATACCGTCAGCGTGATCAACGCCTCGTTTCTGGAAGTCGAGGCCCCGGTGGTCGAGGAAGTTCCGGCCTGGCAAAGCCTGTTAAGCGAAGCCTGGATCGTCAACCTGATCAAGCAGGTGCTCGGCGCGATTGGCGTGATCCTGGTTTACTTTATCTTTGTGCGTCCGTTGATGCGTTCGCTGTCGCTCAAAAACGCCGAATCGCCGGCGGCTGCGGAAGGTGAAGCGGCGCAGAACCTGGGTACCCCGGTTCCGATGCAGCCGGCCATGGCGGGACAGTACCCGGGCGCGGGTGGAATCGGAATTCCCAATCTCTCCGAAGATCCCAATAGTCCTGCGGCGATGGTCCGCCGTAAGGATGCAACTTACGAACAGAAAATAGATATGGCCCGTTCGATGGTAATGGACGATCCGGCGCGGGTGGCTAACGTGATGAAACAGTGGGTAGGCGACGAATAGTGGCGGAAGATCAAACGGAAAAAAGCACCGTGGTAAAGGGACCTGAAAAAGCCGGGGTCCTGTTGCTCACCCTGGGTGAAGAGGTTGCCGCCGAGATTCTGCAGCACATGAATCCCAAGGAAGTGCAGCGGGTGGGATCGACCATGGCGACGATGAATGATGTTTCCCGTCCCGCGGTTGAGAACGTGATCGACGATTTTTTCGACGTGCTCGAGTCGCAGACCGCGCTCGGTATCGGCAACGATGCCTATATCCGCAAGATGCTGCAAAAGGCGCTCGGCGACAAGGCCGGCGGCGTCATCGATCGTATCCTGACGGGCAGCGCCAGCAACGGGCTGGATTCGCTTAAATGGATGGACCCCAAATCGATTGCCGAAATTATCCGCCTCGAGCATCCCCAGATTATCGCCATCGTCCTGTCTTATCTCGATGCCGACAGCGCGGCGCAGGTGTTAAGCCACCTGCCGGAAGATACGCGTGCCGGAATCCTGATGCGCATCGCTACGCTCGAAGGCGTTCAGCCGGCGGCGATAGAGGAGCTCGACCTGATCATGGAGAAGTATTTCAGCGATAGCAAAAACGTCAAATCATCGATGGTCGGCGGAGAAAAGACCGCGGCCAATATTCTGAACGCGCTCGACACTTCGATCGAAAACAAGCTGATGGAGCAGGTCCGCACCGAGAACGAGGAACTGTCGATGCGCATCGAAGATCAGATGTTCGTGTTCGAGAATCTGCGCGAGGTCGATGATCGAGGTGTCCAGACCATGATGCGGGAAGTTTCGACCGATTTGCTGGCGCTCGCGCTTAAGGGTGTCGACGACGAAATGCAAAAGAAATTCCTCAAGAACATGTCTTCGCGAGCTGCCGAGATGCTGGTCGAGGATATGGAAGCCAAGGGTCCGGTCAAACTCAGCGAGGTCGAGGCCGCGCAGAAGGAAATCCTGGCGGTCGCACGCAAGCTGGAAGAATCCGGCGAGATCGTGCTCTCGGGTGGCGGCGAGGAAATGGTTTAATCGCGTCGCCGCGGAAAATCGCCTGGGCAAAAACTATGCAGAGTGAATCCGGATGATGGCTGATGAACTAGTCGAGAAATGGCGAGCGCCGGTGATGGAAGCCGATCCGAGCCGCGTGCTGCGGCACCGCGAGCAGGAAGAGGCCTCGATGCCGACCGCGCAGGATGTAGAGCAATGGCGCAAACAGGCCGAGGAAGAAGGATACCAGCAGGGCCTGGTTCGAGCCCGGCAGGAGGCCGAGGATCTGCAGCGGCGCCTGCTGCAGTTGATCGAATTTTTCGAGCATCCGCTGCAGGCGCTGAACGAGGATATCGAGCATCAGCTCAGCCAGCTGGCGGTGACGCTGGCGCAGCAGCTGGTGCGGCGCGAAATGAAAATCGATCCCGGGGAAATAATCGGCCTGATTCGCGATTCGGTCAAGCTGCTGCCAGGCAATACGCGCAACATCTCGATCCTGCTGCATCCCGAGGACGCGCGCCTGGTGCGCAACGCGCTGTCGCTGGAATCCAATGATGAAGAGCATACCTGGAAACTGGTGGAAGACCCGATGATTACCCGCGGTGGCTGTGAAATCAGCGCGCCGCCTTCGAGCATTAACGCTACCCTGGAAAACCGGCTGTCCGAACTCGCGGCCGCGGTGCTCGGTGGCGACCGGGAGCAGGATGAATGATCAATTTGCAAATCCTGGCAGGATGCGGGTCCTGGCGCACTGGAGATTACTCACGAAATCGACGGGGAGGATGTTGAATCATGCAGGATGAACCGTTGATCGAAAAGGCAGGCCAGGACTGGATGACCGCTCTGGCGCGAATCGGTAGCGAGTCCAGGCGTTTAAGCAAGCCGGTGGTCGAGGGCGTACTGACCCGCATGGTGGGACTGACCCTGGAAGCGGCCGGTTGCCAGGCGCCGATTGGCGCCCGCTGCGACGTCGTCAATTCGGGTGGAGAGCGTGTCGAAACCGAAGTCGTCGGGTTTTCCGGAGAAAGTCTTTACCTGATGCCAACTTCAGAAGTCCGCGGACTGGTGCCGAATGCGCGGGTAATTCCGACCCGCCACGGATCGGACGTGCTGGTCGGCCCCGAACTGCTGGGCCGGGTTATCGATGGGCGTGGCCGGCCTCTGGACGACCGCGGTCCGCTGCGCGCGCGTAACAAGATTGCGCTGCAGGGCAGGGAAATCAATCCCCTGGCGCGTACCCCGATTCGTGAAGTCCTCGATGTGGGGGTGCGGACGATCAACGCCTTATGCCCGATCGGGCGGGGTCAGCGGATGGGATTATTCGCCGGTAGCGGTGTCGGCAAATCGGTGCTGTTGGGCATGATGACGCGCTACACCGAGGCCGATATCGTCGTCGTCGGTTTGATTGGCGAACGCGGACGCGAGGTCAAGGAATTCGTACAGGAAATCCTGGGTGAACAGGGTTTGCGCAAGGCGGTTGTAGTCGCCGCGCCTGCGGATTCGTCGCCGCTGATGCGCATTCATGGCGCGATGCAGGCCACCAGCATCGCCGAGTATTTCCGTGACCAGGGCAAGAACGTGTTGCTGCTGATGGATTCGCTAACCCGCTTTGCGCAGGCGCAGCGCGAAATTGCGCTCGCTATCGGTGAGCCGCCGGCGACCAAGGGCTACCCGCCCTCGGTGTTTGCGCGCCTGCCGCAACTGGTCGAGCGTGCCGGTAACGGTGCGCAGAACTCGGGATCGATCACCGCGTTTTACACCGTGCTGGTCGAAGGCGACGATCACGCCGACCCCATTGCCGACGCCGCGCGCGCGATTCTGGATGGCCATATCGTGCTGTCACGGCAGCTGGCGGAAACCGGTGTTTATCCGGCAATCGACATCGAAGCCTCGATCAGTCGACTGACACCGCAGATTACCACCCTCGAGCACATGAGGATGACCCAGGATTTCCGCCGAATTTACAGCCTGTATCAGCAAAATCGCGACCTGATAAGCGTTGGCGCTTATCAGCCGGGATCGGATCCAGGTATCGACCTGGCGGTGCGCATGCAGCCGCAAATGATCGATTTTATCGGCCAGGATATGAATCAGTCGGTGGATTTTAACACCAGCCGCGAGCAACTCGACGCGGTTCTCGAGCAAGGCGCAGATGATGACAGGTCCGCGGTTGCAGGATTGCCGGGCGAGCCGGATTCCAGCCTCGTATCAGGGGCGTAAGCGATGACCCGTACCCAGCGATTAGCACCTGTCGTCCAGCATACCGATAAAAAGGAACGGCGCGCCTTGCAGGAAGTAGCGCAGAGCCAGGCGGTATTCGACGGCGAGCAGCAGCGGCTGACCCAGTTGCAGGATTACAAGCTCGAATACCTGCAAAAGAAAAAATACGATATCGGCGTCTTCACCCCGATCGAACTGCAGGAATTTAACCGCTTCATGCAACAGCTCGATCAGACCATCCAGCAGCAGACGGAACTGGTCGCACTGCGCCAGCGGGAACTCGAGCAAAAACGCGATCAGTGGACCGCAACGCGTATCGATTCGAAAAAGATGCACAAGGTCGTGGAGCGGCTGGAACAGCAGGAGTTTGTCGAACAGGAGCGCAAGGAGCAAAAGGCGCTGGACGAGTTCGCCCAGCGTAAAAGTCATCGTCGCTGATCTCCGCCGGCAGAACCTGGCACGTATGATGCATTCAATTCAGGCATTAGCTGCGGAGAGATTGCCGCACTGGTACTGAATGGATGACAACATGAACATAATGCTAACCGATATTCGCTCGTTAACCGTCGACATGGCGGACATTCCCGTGGTCGAGCAGGGAGTCGGCGATAGCTTCCCCCGGATGCTGCGGCAACAGCTCGCTTCGGAATCTACCGAGGTAGATCAAGCTATTGATTTAGAACAATTTTTTTCAAACTCATTGGTTGCAACGCCGGGCCCCGGGATAACGGCGGCCAGCGCAGCTGAGTCGAGCTGGCGCGACTACCTGTCGCAGCAGCAGATGCAGGTAACCGTTGATGCCGACCCGATCATGGCGACCCCGGCGGTGCTCGGTATGACTCATGCGCGGGATTCGTTGCCGCTTATCGAGAGCGATGGCGATATGCTGGAATTGCCGGGTCAAACCTTGCCTGCCAGCGGAAATATATTGCCGGAAGCGGCCGCTGACCTGGACCTATTAGAAGTCGATGCCGACCTTCCAGGGTCGTTGAAGGCGCCGGCGCAACCGGGCGCTGGCCGTGAACCGGTCGCGCCCGAATCCACTAATATTCCGGTGCAACCTGAGCTGGTGGCGAAGTCCGCCGAAGCCTCCGACAGCGGCATCGTTGCCGCTGCGATCCCGAGTAATCCCGCTGCGGCCGAGGCGCAACTGGCGGCAACCCGGCCGCTACCGGCCGGAGCAGAATCGATCCCCGAAATTCGCGCCTCGACTCGTAAAATCGAGACTCCCGATGTGGGACGGATTCAACAAGGCGGTAGCAGCAATGGCAGTATACCGGCAGGAGTTGCTCACCAGGCTTCGCCGCTGCGCCCAGATAACGTCGCTGAGCCCGTGCCACCGCTACTCGTGCCGGGGAAAGAGTCTTTAGGCGATGCCGAGATCAGCGCGAAATTGTCACAGGAAGCGATCTCCAGGGAGGCGCCGACAGCCCGCGAATCGATGCAATCGGTTGCCCAGTCACTGCGGGAAGCGCCGGTGATCAAGGGGTTTGCGCCGACGCGGGAAGTTCCGACTGCGGCCGATCCGACCGGCCCCGCTGATCCGCGTGATGCGCTCAGAAACCTGGCACCGACGGCCCGGACCCCGGTCGAGGTTGCTGTAGCAGAACCTGGCGCCAGCCGTGCACCCGAGCTGCCGCTGCAACAGGCAGGAAACCAGTCGTCGCAGCCCGTGATATCGACGCCGTCAAACGGTTATAGCGTGACCCAGGGCAATCCCGCCAGCGCTCCGGCGATAACGCAAACGCCGTTGCCGTCAGGGCTCGAAACCATGAACCTGGCGCGTGGTGCCGACGCCGCAGAATGGGGCAATGGGCTGAGTGAGCGCGTCAACTGGATGATCAATCAAAAGCAGAATAGCGCGACGATTCGGCTCGATCCACCGATGCTTGGCAAGCTCGATGTGCAAGTCAGAATCGCCGATGACGCCACCACGATCACGATCCAGACCCAGCATGCACAAACCCGCGACCTGATCGAAACAGCGTCGCTTCGCCTGCGTGACTCGCTGCAGGAGAACGGTTTCCAAAACGTGAACGTCGACGTTTCGCAGCGTCAGGATCAGCAGCAATCGCGTTCGCAAACCGCGGGCGATGAGCAGTCTGCCCTGCATGACGAACTCGAGCGGGAGTCAGAGTCCGCGATGCAGCATGAGTCAGATACCCGGTTTTTCACCGGCGAAGGCCTGTTAGACACCTTCGCCTAATTACCCCCCTTTTTGCGGCCTGCGGGCCGCAAACTTTTTTTCCTGGAAACTCCGACAAGTTATTGTCTCTATCCCGGGAAACATCCGTCAAAAAAATGCCTATCGACAAAATACAATATCTAAGTCACTGATATTAAAAGGATTAATTTATTGGCACAGGAATTGCTCTGCCTTTGGTATCGCTAAATATCGAGGATCCATCATGGCGGAAGAAGAGAAGCAGGCGGACGCGGAAGCAGAACCGGCGAAAAGCGGCAAGTTGAAGCTGATCTTGATTATCGTTGGTGCGCTGGTACTGGTTGTCGGTTCGATTGGAGGCACGCTGCTGATTGTCGGCGGCGGTGGCGACAGCGCCGAGGCCGAAGTCGAGGAGGAAGTCGAAATTTCTCGCGGTGATCCCAGCTACGTCGAGCTGAAACCGGCCTTTACCGTCAACCTGGCACCGGAAGATCCGGTCGGCTTCCTGCAAATATCGATGCAGGTGCTGACCTTCAACGACGACGTCGCCGAGGAACTGGAGAAACACAAGCCGCTGATTCGCAACAACCTGTTGGTGCTGTTCGGTCAACAGAAGTCAGCCGAGCTGCGCGCGCCCGACGGCAAGGAACGCCTGCAGCAATCGGCGCTTGAAACGGTGCAGACAGTCATCAATGAACATGGTTCGGGTGGCGAAGTCGACAACGTTTTTTTCACCAGTTTCGTGATGCAATAAGGGGGTCAGCTTGAGCACTGATATTCTCAGTCAGGACGAAGTTGATGCCTTGCTCGGAGGCGTCGATGAGGGCGCGATCGATACCTCTGCGGATGACAACGAGTTCGATGGCGAAGCCAGGGCGTACGACTTCAATAACCAGGAACGAATTATTCGCGGGCGACTGCCGACCCTGGAAATGATTAACGACCGGTTTGCGCGTTATTTTCGTGTCAGCTTTTTCAACATGTTACGCAAGTCTCCGGAAATCTCGGGTAACGGCATCGAGATGATCAAGTTCTCCGAATACATCGACACGCTTCCCGCACCTACCAGCATGAGCATGATAAAGATGGCGCCATTGCGCGGCACCGGGCTGATCATGCTCGATCCCAAACTGGTATTCATACTGGTAGACAACTTCTTCGGTGGCGACGGCAAGATAAACGCCAACATCGAGGGCCGCGAATTTACCAGTACCGAGCTCAGGGTCATCGAGAAGGTGGTGCATATGTGCTTCATCGACCTGGTAAAAGCCTGGGCGCCGGTAATGACGGTAGATTACAGCTACCACGATCACGAAGTTAATCCGCATATGGCGAATGTTGTCAGCCCTAGCGAAGTCATCGTGGTTTCGAATTTTCATATCGAACTCGACGGCGGAGGCGGCGATCTGCACGTGATTTATCCGTATTCGATGATCGAACCGATTCGCACGGTGCTCGATGCCGGCGTTCAGAGCGACCGCGGCGACGTCGACGAACGCTGGGCGATTCTACTCAAGGAACAATTGATGCACGCCAGGATAGATATGCAGGCGCTGTTCATCGAAAAGCAGTTACCGGTATCCGAGCTTATCAATTTCAGGGCTGGTGACATTATCCCTATCGATATGCCGGAGCAGGTCGTGTTACTGGCCGAGGAAATGCCGATTATCCGCGGTCAGTATGGCGAGCACCAGGGCAACACCGCGGTCAAGGTCGAAGATATCCTGGAAATACACGATACCGACAACGAAGAAATCAAGAGCGCAATTGCGCAACCCGAATAGTCTGCAGGAGACTGATATGAGTACTGAAACAGAACAAGCTGTGGATCAGGATGCAATGGCCGCCGACTTGTCAGCGGCAACGGAAGGTCAGGGAGGCACCGATGGCGGCGAGGCCGGTGACGACGGTTTCCAGCAGGTAACCGCCAAGCAGCTGAACGATTCCTCGACCCCCAATTCGGGCGACGTCAAGCTGGACGTCATTCTCGACATACCGGTCACCATCGCGATGGAGATCGGCCGCACCCAGCTCAGCATTCGTAACCTGCTGCAGCTCAACCAGGGCTCGATCGTCGAGCTCGACCGGCTTGCCGGCGAACCGATGGACGTGCTGGTAAACGGCACCCTGGTGGCGCATGGCGAGGTGGTCGTGGTCAACGACAAGTTCGGTATTCGCCTGACCGACGTGATCAGTCCGGCCGACCGGATCAAGAATCTACGCTGATGCGCTGGTTGATACTGGCAATTGGGTGGCTACCCGCCACGCTGCTGGCGCAGTCCGAGAACCAGGCGGGCAGTGCGCTGGAACCGATGTCGTCGCCTTACCTGCTGAAGCTCAGCGCCGGCCTGGTTCTGATCGTGGTACTGATTTTCCTGCTGGCCTGGCTGGTCAGGAAATTCAACCTGAATCAGGGCTCGCACAGCGGCCTGATTAAAATTATCGCCGGGCTTCCGATTGGCACCCGCGATCGCATCGTGCTGCTGCAGGTCGGCGAAGAACAGATCCTGGTCGGCTTGACGCCGGGCAAAATCGAGAAACTGCATACCCTGTCGCAGCCGCTGGAAGTGGCCGGGGAGCAGCCGGCGGTTGGCGCTTCCTTCGCCAGCAAGCTTAATCGCCTGATGGGTGAACGGGACAAGTCATGAAATACCTGGCCGGCCTGATCCTGCTATTGCTGATGCCTGAGGTGCAGGCACAATCGATCGGTATCCCCGCGATCTCGGTCAACGGTGGCAGTGGCGACGGGCAAACCTATACCGTCACCCTCGAAATCCTGGCGTTGATGACCCTGCTGACACTGTTGCCGGCGATTCTGCTGATGATGACATCCTTCACTCGAATCATCATCGTGCTGTCGATACTGCGCCAGGCGCTGGGTACCGCGCAAACCCCGTCTAACCAGATTATTCTCGGGCTGGCCCTGTTTCTGACACTGTTTATCATGTCACCGGTTTTCGACCAGGTGTACCAGCTTGCGGTTCAGCCTTACATGGACGGCAGCCTGTCGTCGCTGGATGCGCTGCGCGCGGCGACCGAACCTTTCAAGACCTTCATGCTGGCGCAGACGCGCGAAACCGATATTCGCATGTTCGCCGATATCGCTGGCGTCACCGACATCGAGTCCCCGGAAAAAACGCCGCTCACCCTGCTGATGCCGGCCTTTGTCACCAGCGAGCTTAAAACCGCGTTCCAGATCGGATTTCTGATTTTCATTCCTTTTGTCATCATCGACCTGGTAGTTGCCAGCGTATTGATGTCGATGGGTATGATGATGCTGTCGCCGATGATCGTGTCGCTGCCGTTCAAACTGATGCTGTTTGTCATGGTCGATGGCTGGGCCCTGATCATGGGAACGCTGGCATCCAGCTTCCTGTTGGGCGCCTGAGATGACTCCCGACAAGGTAATCGACCTGTCGCAACAGGCGCTCTATCTGATCGCAATGATTTCTGCGCCGATGTTGCTGTCCGCACTGGGTATCGGACTGTTGATCGGTATGTTCCAGGCCGCGACTTCGATCAACGAGCAGACGCTGAGTTTTATCCCCAAGCTGATGGTTCTGTTACTGTCGGTTCTGATTGCGGGGCCGTGGATGCTGGAGCTGTTACTGAGTTACACCCGGCGTCTTTACCTCAGTATTCCCGGACTGATCGGTTGATGTGCGAATGGATTTCGACTTCGCCCAGGCTACCGCTTTCGTCGGCTCACTGATCTGGCCGATGATGCGCATCGGTTCCATGCTGATAGCCATGCCGGTAATTGGCACCCGCCTGGTGCCGACTCGCGTCAAAATCATTATCACCTTCGTGCTGTCGGTGCTGGTGATACCGCTGCTACCCGACATGCCGCAGGTCGAAGCGCTGTCGCTCGAGGGGCTACTGGTTTCTGTACAACAGATCCTGATCGGCCTGTCGATGGGCTTCACGCTGCAGCTGGTGTTTGGTGCGTTGATGATCGCCGGTGAAGCGATTGCAATGAGTATGGGGCTCGGTTTCGCTTCCATGGTCGATCCGACCAACGGCGTTAACGTGCCGGTGATATCGCAGTTTCTGATAATCATCGGCACGCTACTGTTTCTGGCGTTGGGCGGACACCTGACCTTGATCCAGCTGGTCGTCAGCAGCTTCGAGTCCCTGCCGATATCGCCCACCGGTGTCGGGCGCGACAGTTTCTGGGCGCTGTTTGCCTGGGGCAGCCAAATGTTTATCGGCGCCCTGTGGGTGGCGATTCCAGCACTGATTTCGATGCTGGTGATTACGCTTTCGATGGGCGTCATGACGCGGGCCGCGCCGCAGCTCAATATTTTTTCGGTCGGTTTCCCGGTGACCATGTTCATGGGCTTCATCATATTGTTACTGGTGCTGCCGGGATTCCTGCCGCGCATCAACCAGATGATGCTGCAGGCGATGCAGCTGTCGCAATCGATAGTAACTCCCTGAGGACACGGCGATGGCGAGCGAAAGCGACTCCGGTCAGGAAAAGACCGAACAACCAACCCCGAAAAAACTTCGCGACGCGAAGAAAAAGGGTCAGGTACCGCGCTCCAAGGAACTCAACAGCATGACGGTAATGGTGTTCGGTGCGCTCGGGCTGCTGTTCATGGGTTCGCACATGATTGCCAGTATCTCGGGTTTCATGGCGCGCGGGTTTACCCTGACGCGCGCGGAAGTTTTTTCCCAGCAAACCCTGCTGGAGCGCTTTTCCCTTGCGGTTTCCGATGCCCTGGCCGGGATCGGGCCGTTCATATTGCTGATGACGGTGGTTGCGATATTCACGCCGCTGGCGATCGGCGGCTGGGCCTTCAGCGTCGAGGCCATGGCGTTCAAAACCGATCGCATCAATCCGATCAACGGTTTCAAACGCATGTTTTCGTCAAAGGGTTTGATGGAATTGATCAAGGCGATGGCCAAGTTCCTCGTGGTTTCGGTGGTAGCGATAACGTTCCTGTGGAGCAAGTCCGATGATTTTCTCGGGCTGGGTGCTCAGTCGCTGTCGCTGGCGCTGCAGAACGGTGCCTGGTTGATCGGGTTGAGCTTCCTGGTGGTGTCTTCGACGTTGATATTGATCGCCGCTATCGATGTGCCGTTCCAGCTGTGGGATCACTCGCAAAAGCTGAAAATGACGCTGCAGGAAGTGCGCGACGAAATGAAAGACACCGAAGGTAAACCCGAGGTCAAGTCCCGCGTTCGCCAGGTGCAGCAGGAAATGGCGCAACGCCGCATGATGGAAGCGGTGCCCGATGCCGACGTCATCATCACCAACCCGACGCATTACGCGGTGGCGCTGAAATACGATAACGACAATATGGCGGCGCCGCTGGTGCTGGCGATGGGCAGGGATTTGATCGCGCTCAAGATCCGGGAAATTGCCGCCTTCCACGACATCGAGATTTTCGAAGCGCCGCCGCTGGCGCGCGCGCTCTACGCCAACTGCAAGATCGACCAGGAAATTCCGTCGCATCTCTATTTTGCCGTGGCCCAGGTGCTGGCTTTTGTTTTCCAGTTACGCCTCGCGCGTGAGCATGGATCCGAGATGCCCGAGCGCCCCGATCCCTATATGCCAACCGACGAACAAGCCTGATACAGGAGCACGATAAATGGCCGGAGATACGTTAACCGCACAACTCAGGGGGCTCAATCCCCAGGGCCTGGGTGCGCCACTGATCGTCATCATGATGCTGGCAATGGTGGTGATACCGCTGCCGCCGATGGCGCTGGACATGCTGTTCACGTTCAACATCGCCTTCGGGCTGGTGGTGCTGCTGGTGTCGGTATACGCGCTGCGGCCGCTCGACTTCACCGTGTTCCCAACCATCCTGCTGGTGGCGACCCTGCTGCGGCTGGCCTTGAACATCGCTTCGACGCGCGTGGTGCTGCTGGAAGGGCATACCGGTACAGCGGCCGCGGGCAAGGTGATAGAGGCCTATCGGTGGCAACTATGCGGTTGGCCTGGTGGTGTTCGCCATCCTGGTAATCATCAACTTCGTGGTTGTCACCAAGGGTGCCGGACGCGTGTCGGAAGTCAGTGCGCGCTTTACCCTCGACGCCATGCCCGGCAAGCAAATGGCGATCGACGCCGATCTGAACGCCGGACTATGCAGCCAGGACGAGGCGCGCCAGCGCCGTACCGAGATTGCCCAGGAGGCGGATTTCTACGGTTCCATGGATGGTGCCAGCAAGTTCGTGCGCGGTGACGCCATCGCCGGCATCCTGATCCTGTTCATCAATATTATCGGCGGACTTTCGATCGGCGTGTTTCAGCATGATCTCGAACCTGGAGTGGCGATGCGCAATTACACCCTGTTGACGATCGGCGACGGCCTGGTGGCACAGATCCCGTCGCTGGTGTTGTCAACCGCGACCGCAATCATCGTCACCCGGGTATCCAATTCGGAAGCGATGTCGAGCCAGGTTTTCAGCCAGATGTTCGATAATCCGCGCGCACTGGTGGTGGCAGCCAGCATTATCGCGCTGCTTGGGCTGATTCCCGGCATGCCTAACGTCGCGTTTTTGACGATTGCCGCGATCGGCGGCGGGCTGGCCTACACGCTGCACCGCCGGCAACGGCGCGGCGAACTGGTGGAGGTCGAGCCGGAAGAAGTGGAACCGCGGCCCGAGCAGCGCGAATTAAGCTGGGATGACGTGCAGACCGTCGACATCATCGGTCTCGAGGTCGGTTACGGCCTGATTCCGCTGGTGGATGTGCGCCAGGGCGGCGAATTGATGACGCGTATCAAGGGTGTACGCAAGAAACTGTCGCAGGAACTGGGGTTTCTGATCCAGCCGGTGCATATCCGTGACAATCTCGACCTGTCGCCGAACAGCTATCGCCTCAGTCTGCTCGGAGTTCCGATGGGGGAAGCCGAGGTACTGCCCAACCGTGATCTGGCGATCAACCCGGGAACGGTCTACGGCGAACTCAGCGGTACCCCGACCAAGGATCCGGCTTTCGGGCTGGATGCCTACTGGATCGAGCCGTCGCAGCGCGATCATGCGCAAACGCTGGGTTACACCGTAGTCGACGCGTCGACCGTAATCGCGACCCATTTGAGCCAGCTATTGCAGGATAACGCGCATGAATTGATCGGTCACGAGGAAGTGCAGGAGTTACTCGACGTGCTAAAGCGCAGTTCGCCCAAGCTGGTCGATGGCCTGACGCCGAAACCGCTCGAACTCAGCGTCATCGTCAAGGTCCTGCAAAACCTGCTGCAGGAGCAGATTGCAATACGCGATTTACGCACGATCGCCGAAACATTGGCAGAACACGGCAGCAAGAGTCAAGATGCCGGCGTCCTCAGCGCCCAGGTACGCATCAGCCTGGGCCGTCAGATTGTGCAAAACATCTACGGAATGGCTTCAGAGCTTACTGTCATGACTTTACACCCCTCGTTGGAACAGATTTTGCTTCAGTCTGTACAGAGTCAGGACGGTAGCGTCATGGCGTTGGAGCCGGGGATGGCACAAATGATACATAGCTCGTTGAAACAGGCATCGGAAAACCAGCAGGCGCGCGGTGAAGTCGCGGTATTGCTGGTGTCGCAAAGTCTCAGGACCATGTTGGCGCGGATGGTGCGCCACGCGATTCCGGGGCTGCACGTGCTGAGCTATGACGAAGTACCGGATGACAAGCAACTGCGGGTCGTCGCCAACATCGGCGCGCCGGAGTCCCAGAGTGAAGTGAGGACTGGTAATGAGAATTAAACGAACATTTGCACCGACCATGCGCGAGGCGCTGCAGCTGGTAAAGCAGGAGCAGGGCCCCGACGCCGTCATTCTCGGCAACAAGAAAGTGCCGGGAGGAGTCGAAATCCTCTCCGCGATGGATTACGACGAGCTGGCGCTGTCGAATATGGCCGATAGTGCACCAGCCCCGCAGCCGTCGAGGCCGCCGGTAGCCCCGGTCGCCAGCGCGGCCAGCGACGTTGCCAGCGATGCCTGGGTAGGCTCCATCCTGAATGACGGTCGCAAAGAGCCGACGTTGGGACCGGTGCCCGCCGGGCGCCGCCAGGCGCAGTCTTCACCGACCCAGGTGGCGCAGATCGCCCAGGCGCCGAGCGCCGCGCCCGTCAGCCAGATCCAGCAACAGCCGATTCGCAAACAGGCTGACAAACCGGCCGCGCGCCCAGCGCCAGCGCATCGCAAGCCGGCTGCGTCTAGCCGGCCGGCTGCTGCAAAGCCGCAGGTCAAGAAAACCGCGACTAGAAAACGACAGCCTCCGGCGGTCGCAAAAAAGCCGGTCATCGATGAGGTCAAGAGCGAACTGCAAAATCTGCGTGATTTGATGGAAAGCCAGCTTTCGGTACTGCAGTGGGATCGTTTCAGCCAGAAGCACCCGGTGCGCACCGTGTTGCTCAACCTGATGTCAGAGATGGGACTGGGCTCCGATGTTTGCGAAACGGTGCTGTCGCACCTGGACAAGCTGGACGACGAGCCGCACAAGGTCTGGCAGCAGGCGCTCGGCATTATTGCGCGCTGCCTACCGATCAACCGCCGCGATCTGCTGGCCGAGGGCGGCCGTATCGCGCTGGTGGGATCAACCGGGGTCGGTAAAACGACGACGATTGCCAAGCTCGCGGCGCGGTTTGCGCACCTGCACGGCAAGCGCTCGGTGGCAATGATTAGCACCGACCAGTTTCGCATTGGCGCCCAGGAGCAATTGCAGCATTACGCTCGTCTGCTGGAGGTACCGCTGCTGACCGCGGGCAACAGCGAAGAACTTTGCGATCGGCTGGACATGCTGTCCGACAAGAAGCTGGTGCTGATCGATACCGCGGGCATGAGCCAGCGCGATCTGCGTTTAAGTGAGCAGTTCCATCGTCTGCAGGCGGGCGCGCCGCAGATCAAGCCCTACCTGGTGCTGTCTGCAAACACGCAGCTGGCGGCGCTGAACCAGACCATTCTCAATTTTAAAAAGGTGAAACTGGCGGGCGCTATCGTCACCAAGCTGGACGAGGCCGCCAGCCTGGGCGGAATAATTACCGCATCGATTCGCCATCAACTGGTGCTGGCTTACTGCGGTACCGGGCAGCAGGTGCCGGAAGACCTGGAACCTGCCAAGAGTCATCGCCTGATCAGCCGGGCGGTGTCGCTGATGCAGCAGTTTGGTGAGCATTTCGACCAGGAAGCGCTGGCGCTGCGTTATAACCACATCATCAACAAGAATCAGGCATAGGTAATCACATGGATCAGGCGCAAGGTATAAGACAGATGAAATCGCAGCACCCGGTGCGGGTGATTGCGGTTACCAGCGGCAAGGGCGGCGTCGGTAAAAGTAACGTTACCATCAACCTCGCGGTAACGCTGGCGAAAAACGGCGAGCGCGTCATGGTAATGGATGCGGACATGGGACTTGCCAATATCGACGTGCTGCTTGGATTGAGCCCCGGTCTCAACCTGTCGCACGTCATCAACGGCGAATGTTCGCTGGAGGAAACTCTTATCGACGGCCCGGCGGGGATCAAGATTGTTCCCGCATCCTCTGGCGTTGCGACGATGTCGGATCTGACCCCGGCGCAAAACGCCGGCGTGATTCGCTCTTTCTCCGAGCTGACCGAGCCGGTGGACACCCTGCTGATCGATACCGCCGCGGGTTTGTCCGACAGCGTCGTCAGCTACACGCGCGCCGCGCGCGAGGTCATCGTCGTGGTCTGCGACGAGCCGGCATCGATTACCGACGCCTACGCCATGATCAAGGTCATGAATCGCGATTACGGCGTGGAGCGTTTCCATGTGCTGGCCAACCAGGCGCATGGCGCCAGCCAGGGGCGTGAGCTTTATAACAAGCTGGCGCGAGTGTCGGAGCGTTTTCTGGATGTCACCCTCGACTATCTCGGCTGTATTCCCTATGACGAGAACCTTAAGAAGGCAGTGCAGAAGCAGAAAGCCGTGGTCGAGGCGTTTCCGCGCAGCCAGTCGGCAACCGCTTTCAAGCAGATTGCCAAGAAGACCCAGCAGTGGCCGATCCCTAGCTCCATGGAAGGACATCTGGAATTTTTCATCGAGCGCCTGGTGAATTACAGTGCGCAGGAAGAGCGACTGTGAACGGTCATGCGATGTATGCCGAAGTCGAAAATCTGGGCGCAGAAGACCAGATTATTCGTCATGCCTCGCTGGTAAAGCGCATTGCTTACCATTTGCTCAATCGCCTGCCGCCGACGGTGCAGGTCGACGACCTGATCCAGGCCGGCATGGTCGGCTTGCTGGAGGCTGCCAGCAATTTCAACCCTGAAATGGGGGCCAGTTTCGAAACCTTCGCCGGAATTCGGATTCGCGGGTCCATGATCGACGAGATTCGCCGCTCCGACTGGACGCCGAGGTCGGTACATCGCAAGTTTCGCTCGGTGACCGACGCGATTCGCAAGATTGAAAACGAAACCGGCGAGGACGCCAGGGATATCGACGTCGCGCAGGCGCTCGGCATCGGTCTCAGCGAGTATCATCAAATCCTGATCGATTCGTCGTCGTCTCGCATTTACAGCATCGACACGATGGAGGACAACACGCAGGATGCCGCCATTCCGAGCTCGTCGGAGCAAACCCCGGAAGAAGCCCTGAGCAGTGACGAGTACCAGCGACAGCTGGCCGGTAGTATTCGCTTGCTGCCGGAAAAGGAGCAACTGGTAATGTCCCTGTATTACGACGACGAACTCAATTTCCGCGAGATCGGCGAAATCCTGGACGTTACCGAATCCCGGATTTGCCAACTGCACGGGCAGGCTCTGCTGCGCATCAAGTCGCGCATGGCGGAGTGGAGCAAATCTGGCTAAGCGTGCTAACGTCGTCTCGGACAGAAAACCCGCGCCCGACAGATGAAAATCGAATTCAGTTTATTTCCCTCGCCGCTGCAATTGCAGCAACCGATTTTTTCGATATCGGCACTATGCAGCCTGACCGTGGATCGGTTGCATGGATAAAAACATGAAAATTCTCGTGGTTGACGATTTTTCGACCATGCGGGGTATTATCAAGAACCTGCTGCACGATCTGGGCTTTAACAATACGGCCGAGGCGGACGACGGGCAGAGCGCCTTGCCGATGCTTAAATCAGGCAAGTTCGATTTCCTCGTGACCGACTGGTATATGCCGGGCATGGACGGGCTCACCCTGCTCAAGACACTGCGCTCGGACGAGCAACTGTGCGATATTCCGGTGTTAATGGTAACCGCGGAGGCCAAACGCGAGAAGATCGCGATCGCCGCCGACGCCGGTGTCGATGGTTATGTCGTAAAACCCTTTACCGCGTCGACGCTGCAACAAAAGATCGAAAAGATCTTCGAGCGTCTCGAAAGCTGACGCCCGGGGAAGCGCCAGGCCCACTCGATATTGGCGCAACATGGAGTTAATTATTTCAGCAAGCGGTCGATACAACGAACATACGAGATTACTCGGAGCCACCATGACACCACAACTGACGAAAGACCCGCAGGACGGACGGTTGACCGAAGCCGATCCCGGGAGATTCGCGGGAGTATAAACATGGCTGACGATCCACTCATCAAATCGGTTAACCAGTCCCCGCGAGTGCGCGACGCGCTGAAAAAACCTGACCGCGAGAAACAACAAAAAGCACAGCATCAAAAGAAGGACCGCCGTAAAAAGGATTCCAGGCGAATCATCGACACCTACGCCTAGTTCAGCCCGGCGAATCGAACCGCCTGCACTTTGTGAATTACTGGGCTTGCAGGTTCAGATTAAAGTTTTAAGCTCTGCGCACGGCGCGTACAATCCGTTTTATTTCGAGAATTTCCTGTCCATGTTAAAAACCTGGTTAGCGCAACCTGTTTGCTTCCCTGTATTGTTGCTGCTGTTATCTTGCGGCATCCTGCTGCCGGCAGCCGCGGCGGAGGCGATAAATTTTGCCGAAATTAAAAAGCAGGCCCTGTTTGCCAGCGCGGTATATCGGTCTGAAGAGGACATACGCGAGCTGGCCGAATCCTATGAGTATCGACTCGATCTTTATCAAACCATCCCGGATAGCCGGATTACGTTTTTCCTCGCGACCAACGATTCGATCCGAACCCACTTGATCTCGGTGCGCGGTACCTCGAACGTCGAAAACGCGATGGTCGATATTGCGCTGAAACTGTTGCCCGACGAGAAAACGGGCGCGCGTTTGCACCAGGGCTTTTCTTACGCGGCTAAACAGGTTTACGCGCAAGTCAAACCCCTGCTTAAGCAGGATTACAAGGTACAGTTCACCGGTCACAGCCTGGGCGGCGCGGTCGCCCTGATACTGGCGATGTACCTGGATGCCGACCGCCTGGATATCGAACAGGTGATAACCTTTGGGCAGCCCAAGGTCACCAACCTGGCCGGAGCGAACAGCATTGCGCACCTCAATATCGTTAGAGTGGTTACCCCGACCGACCTGGTTCCGCTGCTGCCGCCTTTCGATCCGCTGGACCTCGGCAACCTGGATATTTACTGGCATGCGGGCAAGGAAGTGATTCTGCTGAAAGACGACCGGTACGCGGTCCTGGAAGCGGCCGACAGCATGCTGCGCGCGGCACAGTTTATCCTGCAACCGCTAACCGAGGAGAATCTGAAAAATCATTACATGGCGCCTTATCTCGACCTGATCGAGCTAAAAACGCGGTCCGCCAGGCGGGTTATCATGCGCAACAGCTTCCACCTGTTTGGCAATGACCTGGCGGTTATCAGTTCGCCCGGCCTGCGTTCGGAGGCGTATCGATCTGCGAGGGCCTAGTTGAACAGGCAGTGTTTGGCGAAATCCCCGGCTTCGTTCGCCGTCCATTCACCCTTCGGTTTCTGTTTCATATCTTGGCACCACTCGGTGCTGCCTACCTCGGCCGAGCAGGCGACCAACTGGATCAACAAAACCCAAAGCAACAGAATTTTCTTCACGTGTTTCTCCAACAGGCCGTACCGGTTAAACCGCCGTCCGAACGTGGTTGAAGATCAGTTCGGCGCACTGCTGCGGATGGGTTTGCAGCAACAGGTGCGGCGCATCGATATCGATCCGGTTAACGTCAGGCAGGTTGGATTGCAACATTAAAGCGTCGGTTTCGGAAACGATGCGATCCTGCGTTCCGTGCAGGTGGAGGATTGGTATCTCGATGTCTGGCAACAGCGCAGATACGTCGATCCGGCTCAAAACCGAAATCCGGCGTTTCAACAAGACACCGTCCAGCTGCTCCATCACGTTCAGCGGTAACGGCTGGGTTTCGGAGAAATCTTCGTCGTTGACCTCGTAAACATCGAGGCAGAAGTCGCTCAGCGCACCGATCGAAAACATTTGCTCCGGCACATAGCTCGACATGCGCGTTAGCGCTGCCAACGGCGAGCGCGCGAAAGTCGATGACAATACCGATGGGCCTATCCGCTCCGGCCGTTGCGCCATTATTGCCATCGCTACCGGCCCGGAAAAAGATTCGGCAACCAGCGAAAAATCGCCTGTCTCCGGCAGTTGATTGCGTGCGCAATCGACGTACTCCGAGAACGAATCGAGATCGGGATAGGTCACGATGACCAGCCTGAAATGTGTTTGCAGCAGCGGGATCAGCGGTGCGAATAGTTTACCCGTGCCATCGAGCCCGGGCATCAATACGAGCGTATGTTGTTGATTCAATAGTCAGCCCTCGGTAGCGACTTCCGTTTGAGGCTCGATCGAGATCACTGCCTTTGGGCGTTGATTGTATCTGAATTCGAATCTCTGTATAGCTATTCCCGGCTCGAACCCGGGTAACGGCCTAGACACTATCGTCTGACGTTTGTCGCTCGAGACGGGGTTGGGAGTGTTTTTCAATATCGTCCATGAAATCCTTGTGCTTGCCCGAAAGGCGGTAGGCGAAGGTCAGGATTTCGGCAATGACGACATAAAGTGCTTCGGGAATATGCTCGCCCAGGTCGACCTGGTCTAGCACCAGCGCAAGATCCTTGTCCATTTGTATCGGCACGTCATTATCCTGTGCCAGCTTGAGTATCTGATTGGCGATTTCATCGTGGCCCCTCGCGGTCACCTGCGGTGCCTGCTTGCCGTCGTACTCCAGCGCAATAGCCAGTTTGGGAATCCGGTTCATAGTCAGGCCTCGATATCGACCAGCGATTCGGAAAATTCGGGTGTGCTCGAGGGCTGTAACGACGCCGGCGCTCCCGGGAAGCTGTGAAATTCTCCGGGCGTAAATCCAGCGCTGGATAACTGCTTTCTTAACGACGGCAACTCCGCTTCGATGCGGTCGCGGGTCAGCTCGTGCTCGGAATAAAAGCTGGCGCCAATCGCGCGGCCTTCGAGTACCAGATGGCAAGCGATCGGACCGAGGCCGGCCAGCTCGAAACTGAGACGGATATCCCAGCTTTTATCATCTTCGGATTGTGTCTGCTTGCGTTCGGCGAGGTCGATATGGATTGGCTTGACCGCCTGGTTGTCGAGGAATGGCAGGGCGAGACTGACCGAGAAAGGCTGCTGCGTTTCCTGCTGCAGGCCGAGCGTCGCGCGCTGCAGCAGATTATGCGACAGGCTCTGGTCTGCCAGTTTCATAACTTCGCGCATTTGCCACAGTTGTGCATCCTGCACCGGAGCACGGGTCGCGGATGTATCGCCGTCAGCCTTGTTTCTTATGGTTTGCTGTAAAACCTGCGAGAGCTCGCGATTCAGGCTTTCGCGCTCGGCAAACTGCTTCAGGATTCGAAACACATCGGGCGCGGCCGATGCTGCATTTTCTGATTTCGACTGTTTTATCAGGCGACTAAGCTCGAACCAGCGTTTTACCTGCGCGGAGTCGATCTCGGGCAGACGCGCGACCAGCTGCAGCAGCGGTTGCAGCACCGCTGGCGTGCCCCGGGACGCGGCAATGGTCTGATCCGCCGCGGGCGTGACCGCAGGCTTGCCGGTAGTGACGGCCACGGCGTCTACCGCGCTCGTATCGCGCACTGTGCGCATCGTGGCGCTGGCGCCCGCCGGTGTGGCTGGTGCCCGGGTGTTCGTTGCCGGTTGCCCGGGTGCCCCTCCCGTTGTCGGATTAACCTTTGCCTGGCCAGTCGTTGCCGGGACGACGCCAGGTGCACCCGTTATTGCGGCTGGGCGCGCGGCTGGCGCCGGGCCGGGTTTGACAGGACTGCTCGTCAGCGCGGAAGTATTCGGTTTGTAGTCGCTGCGCGGAACCGGCTGGGCTGCTCTGGACTGATCGATGTTACCGCCTGAAACCACGGCAGGAGGTAAGGATGTCGACGGCTTGCCCGGGTTAATGACAGAAGATAGCGGTGCCGGGCCTGCACGCCCAACGCTCGTTCCAGGTTTGGTGCCTGTAACGCTTTGCGGCCGGTCACTGACACGGTTCTCGCCTGCGTTGCCGCGCAGGGTATCGGCCGCCGGTGTCGAGCCCCGGGAATTGCCGACTTGCGATGCCGCGGTCGCGGGCCGAGGCTGCCGGTTGAATTCCACCAGCGGCGTTGGCAGGCGTTCGGGCATGGCCGCACCGCGATTAACCAGGCCCAGCAGCCTTACCAGGCTCGAGGCCCTGTTGTCTTGTTGGCGGGGAACGAGCTGCTGCAGGATGGCCTTGTATATTGCCTTACGATCGATCGGAGTAACTTCGATGCTGCGGTTCGCGTCGTTACGTCGCAGGCTCAGTATCTGGTTTCGAACCGCGGTAATCTGTCCAGGCAGCCTCAGCAGCTGGTCCGCGAGTTGCACCTCGGCACGCTGGGCGACGACTTTAACGACCCTGGCGAGCACCGGTTGGTCGGGCGGCAACTGCCGGGCGAGCTCGGGATGCTGGCGGCCGTCGAGGCTGACCGTTTTGACGGCAGGCGCGCTGACCTTGAGCACCGGCTGTTGCCCGCTGTCGTCGAGTCGCAGGATGACGCGATCGCCGGGCCGATATTGCAGCTTGTTGCTGGTCAGGATTTGCCCTAGCCGGGTGTTCAACAACAGCTTGCTATCCTGCAACAACTTGACGACTTCGGCCTCGATCGAACCTGCCGCCCTGAGTTGTGTCAGCAGATCGCTAACCCGGGTAGTCCCGGGCTGTGCACCTGGCAAATCGCTGGAGTTTCTGATTTCCATAATTGGCAATAATTGTCCGCCCCGGGTAAGGAGCTGCCGTTGTTGCGGCGGATTTCTGCGCCGGATTGGTAATTCCGGGTCAGACTGGCAGGTGCGAGCGTTAAAATTCCGTCACCTGCAGGGGTTATCGGCCGCGGCGGCGTCTTCTTGAGGTCGATCGACGGCCGAAATGCTTGCCGTAAGCGCGATAAAACGACAAAAAACTGCCGATCCTCGTATTTAGTACAAAATTTATATTATAAGTTATTGATAATTATGAATTTTACAACTTGGCACGTATTTGGCATGTATTTCAGACATAGATGCAGTCTAGAAACAGGTGATTGAGAAATGTCGCAAACAACACAACTGGTTGACAGTCATAAATCCATACCGCAGGTGCCGGCGCAAGTGATTGCGCTGGATCCGCGCCCAGGTGAGCCGGCAGGCGGAGATAAAAGGCACATCCGTGTTTTGCAGCTGTCAGACATGCTGTCGCGCAATCTCGAGATCGAGCAGATTATCGAAACCTTCATGGCAGAGATATCCGAAGACATGAACTTTTGCGGATATCGTTTCAAATGTGACGAAATTGATACCACGATAGAAAATGGTGTGATCGAGGGATTCAATGCCAGCTACCGACTCAACATTCAAAACCGGTTGCTGGGCGAATTGACCCTTTACAAGCTGGCCAGCTTCAACAGCCGGGAACTTTGCGAACTCGAGGATTTACTGTGTTCACTGATTTATCCCCTGAAGAATTCGCTGATGTACCAGATTGCGCTTAAATCGGCCTATCGTGATCCGTTAACCGGCCTCAATAATCGCACCTCGATGGAAAAGAACCTGCCGCGCGAAATCGACCTGGCGAAACGCTACGGTCATTCGATGGCGTTGCTGATGATGGATCTCGATGGTTTCAAGGAAATCAATGACGAGTTTGGGCACGATGTGGGTGACCAGGTATTGCGGGGAGTGGCCGAGGCCATCCGCCAGGTAGTGCGTAACACCGACCTGGTTTTTCGCTACGGCGGCGACGAGTTCGTCGGTGGTCTGTCCCAAACCGATATACATGGCGCTATCGATGTCAGCGAGCGCATTCGCAGTAGTATCGAAAACCTCGACCTGTCCGCCTTCGGCGTAAATGGCCGGGTTCGGGTCAGTATCGGTATTACCCTGGTGCGCCATGGCGATAACTTTCTGAGCACATTCAAGCGCGCCGACAAGGCCATGTATCAGGCCAAGCTAAACGGCAAGAACCAGATTATTATTTGCTAGCCACGGGCTTTACCCGCTAGCGGAGCGCAGTTACGGCTTCGATGAAAAAGGCCTGAAAATAGTCTATAAAGAAGTTGATAAAAGGCGCTATCGAAAGGGCTACCAATCCGCAGCAAGAATTTGGCGATATCGCATTGCGATACGACCTTCTGGCGTTGAATGCCGTGCTTTTTGCTGACAGCAGCTCAGCCGCAAGGCTCGAAACCGACGCCTCGCAGTTTGAGGATGTAGTATCGCAGGTAGTAGTGTACAGTAACGAGCAAGCTAAACCGCTGCGCTCGCTGGCCAAGTAAATCGCAACCCGGCATAACTCGCTGGACCACTGCGATAATGAGGTGTTTAAATCGGCACCGGCCTGAATTAGTTAGAGAGGTAACAGTGATGGGTATAAATATGACGGTTTCAGATGATGGCAGCAAGGTAACCATCTCGGTAGCCGGCAAGTTCGATTTTCAGCTCTACGACGAGTTTCGTGCCTCATATGCGGATACCGCAGGGAATGGTGTCGATTACGTGGTTGATTTATCGGATACCGATTACCTGGATAGTTCGGCGCTGGGCATGTTATTGCTGTTGCGAGAACATGCGGGCGGTGAGGCGTCGAATATCGAAATTGCACAGGCCTCGCCCGAAGTCCGCAAAATACTCGACGTGGCTAATTTCGGGAAACTCTTCAAACTGTAACGAGGTTGGTAAATGGTCGATTACGCCGAGAAACGTGACTTTCTGCGCATGCCTATCGATTGTGAATTGAATTTTTCGGAAACAGGTAGCTCGAAACAATACACGGGAAACGTGATTAACCTTAGCAGCAAGGGAATCCTGTTTACCTCAAGTTCCGAATTTGCATCCGGAAGCAAGCTGGACATCACCCTGACGCCAAGCAACTCGATGACCCCGCCGATGGAAGCAACGGTTGTGGTAATGCGAGTTGTCAATAACGATGTTCTGTTCGAAATAGCTTGCGAAATCGAGGATATCAAGAACTAACCCGGCTGGTCCGGGCCGTAGTGGTTTTTAACGTAGTTTTTAACCAGTCCGATAAACTCACTGGCAATATCATCGCCCTTCAGGGTAACCGTCTTCTCCCCATCCTCGTAAACCGGTGCCACCGGTTGCTCCCCGGTTCCGGGCAGGCTAATTCCGATGTTGGCGTGTTTACTTTCCCCGGGACCGTTGACCACGCAACCCATGACCGCAACCTTCATCGATTCGACTCCCGGATAGCGATGTTTCCATTCGGGCATGGAAGTGTCCAGCTCTTGCTGAATCTGCTTCGCGAGCACCTGGAAGTATTCGCTGGTGGTGCGCCCACAGCCGGGGCAGGCGGTAACGCTGGGCGTAAACGAGCGTATATCGAGCGCCTGTAAAACCTGCTGGGCCACCTTGACTTCGCGTTCGCGCGCCGCGCCAGGCTCGGGCGTCAGCGAGACGCGAATCGTGTCGCCAATGCCCTGGTTGAGCAGTATTGCCAGCGCCGAACTGGAGGCAATAATACCCTGGTCGCCCATGCCGGCTTCCGTCAGGCCGAGGTGCAGGGCGTAGCGACAGCGCTGGGCTAGCGTCTGGTAGACGTCTACCAGGTCCGGCACGCGGCTCATTTTACAGCTGAGGACAATACGATCCGACTGCAGGCCGATGTCTTCGGCAAAGCGAGCACTCTCCAGTGCCGATTCGATCACCGCCTGGCGGTTGATGTTTTCCAGCGATAGCGGGTCGGCGAGATTGGCATTGCGGGTCAGCAGGTTGGCCAGCAGTTGTTGATCCAGGCTACCCCAGTTAACGCCGATCCGCACCGGCTTGTCATGTCGACAGGCGATTTCAATCATTTCACTGAACTGCAAATCGCGTTTCTTGCCGCGACCGACGTTACCGGGATTGATGCGGTACTTGGCAAGCGCGCGCGCGCAGGCTTCGTGCTGCCTGAGCAGCTTGTGGCCGTTGAAATGGAAATCGCCGATTAATGGCACCTGGCAATCCTGCTGTGCCAACTGCTCGACGATATGCGGGACGGCGCTGGCGGCGGCATCGTTATTTACCGTTATGCGTATCAGTTCGGAGCCGGATTCATGCAGTTTCTTAACCTGCGCCACGGTTGCGGCGATATCCGCGGTATCGGTATTGGTCATCGACTGCACCACGACCGGGGCGGCGCCCCCGATTACGATCCCGGAAACGTCAACGGCATGCCTGTGCTGGAATGAATTCATCAAATGCTGTCTGCGAAGTGCTCGGCGGCAATATTAAAGAACAATCGATACCAGTTAAAGAATTATGCGCGCCGATTGACAGCTGTTATCGATAAAAGCATGCACTGTGTTTCCCGGCCTCGATAAAAGCTTTAGAATTCTACCCTGTAGAATTTGGAACCGACAGCCGTGCTCGATCAAGTTACCGTAGTTGCCTTCGACCTGGATGATACGCTTTGGCCCTGCATGCCGACCATCCACCGTGCCGAGGAAACCCTCTACCAGTGGCTACAGCAGTACTACCCGCGCATCACCGAGAGCTATGACCCGACCCAGATGATCGCTCTGCGGCGTGAGTTCAGCACGCGCGATCGGCGTTACACGGTGGATATGACCGCGATGCGCTACGATTTTCTGCATCATATCGGTGAGTTGCACGATTACGACGGAAACCAGGTGTCGCAACAGGGATTCGACGTGTTTTTCGAAGCCCGACAACAGGTGGAGTTTTACGACGATGTGCTGCCTTGCCTGCAGCGGCTGAAGCAGCGCTTTCGCCTCGGCGCGATCAGCAATGGCAACGCGAGCGTCGAGCATGTCGGCCTCGGGCACCTGTTCGAACACACGGTGAGCGCATCGGAGGTGCAGGCTGCCAAGCCAGATCCGCAGATTTACCGGCATTTCGCGCAGCGTTTCGACGCCGCACCGCAGCAGATCGTCTACGTTGGTGATCATCCACATTACGATGTGGTTGGTTCGATCGACGCGGGTTATCACGCGGTCTGGATTAATCGCGAGCAAACGCCCTGGCCCGAGGAACTACCCGATCCCCAGCACCAGGTGGTGGATTTGCACGAGCTGGAAGTCCTGCTTAGTGGTTAAGGATTGTGCGCATGCGGGTCTCGACCTTCTGCGCCAGCAGCGGCTGGGCGAGGGCAGTCGGATGGATCCCGTCCTGCTGCATTAACGCGGGATCGCTGGCGGCGACGCCATCCAGGAATTTGGGCAGGTAGTGGACCTGCGTCTCGGCGGCAATGTTCTCGAACACCTGCTGAAAACGAGTGTTGTACGCGGCGCCGAAATTCGGCGGCATGCGCACCCCGATCAGCAGGACGGTAACCTGCTGTGCCTGGGCCAACTGCACCATTTGCCGCAGGTTATCGCTGCTCTGATCGAATCCCAGCCCGCGCAATCCGTCGTTGCCGCCCAACTCGATAATCAGGTGGGTCGGTTGATGTTCCTGCAGCAATTGCGGCAGGCGCTGCAGTCCGCCGAAGGTAGTTTCACCGCTAATACTGGCGTTGGTGACGCTTGTTTGCGGAAAACTTGACCTTATATTGTCGGTGAATATGCGCGTCCAGCCCTTTTCTATCGGAATATTGTAGGCGGCGCTCAGACTGTCACCTAGAATCAGGATGTTGATCGCGGCGTGCTTCGCGTAACCCCAGGTGGGACATCCCAGCAAAAAAATCAGGAATATGGCTGAAGATAATCTTTGCATCGCTTTAAACCAGGTCGGTAAGTTTGTTGATACGCCGGATGGCAAGCTCGACATCGTAAATAATATATCGCTGGATGTTAAGTACCAGGAGGCGGTCGTCATCAAGGGTGCATCGGGATCCGGCAAGACCACGTTGCTCGGATTGATGGCGGGTCTGGATCAGGCCAGCGCGGGCGAAGTATTCCTGTTCGGTGAAAACCTTGCCGGCAAAAGCGAGGAGCAGCGTTCGGCGATACGCTCGGGCAGGGTCGGTTTCGTTTTCCAGTCGTTCCACCTGGTACAGGGCGCAACCGCGATTCAAAACGTCATGCTGCCGCTGGAACTGTCGGGGGTCGACGGTGCGCACGATCAGGCGCAACAAAGCCTGCACCAGGTTGGACTCGAGTCCAAGACCGATACCCTGGTGGAGCACCTGTCGGGAGGCGAGCAGCAGCGAGTGGCCATAGCCCGCGCCTTTGCGGTCAAGCCGCGCGTCCTGTTCGCCGATGAACCCACCGGTAATCTCGATGCCACCACCGGGCGTCAGATCGCGGACCTGATGTTCCACCTGCGTGACCAGTCGGGTACCACCCTGGTGCTGGTGACGCACGAAGGCGAGTTGCTGGAGCGCGGCGATCGCCAGATCCTGATCGAATCCGGTCGCTTGCTGAACGGTGCCGCGGCGTGAAGGTCAGGCGCGCAACCATACACGCTTACTGGTTGATGTTCGTCGCCACGGTCATCACCGTGGGCATCGTGACCTCGAGCCAGCTGGTTACCGAGCGTATCGGGCTGTTGCTGGATCGCCAGGCCAGCGAGTTGCTGGCGGCAGATATGGTGATCGTTTCGAGCGCCGAATTCGATCCCGCCTACCGCCAGGCGGCGCGGCAGCGAGGCCTGCAGGTCAGTAGCAGCGTCAGCCTGCGCACCGCGATTTTCGTCGATGACGATCCGCGGCTGGTCGAACTCAAGGCGGTCGACGACGCCTACCCGCTGCGCGGTCGCCTCGAACGAGCGCGAGAGGTCGCCGGCGAGCGATCGGTCAGCAGCGAGATTCCCGCCCGGGGCGAGGTGTGGGTGGATACCAAGCTGGCGCAACTGGTCGATCAATCCCTGTCGCTCGGTGAGACCAGCTTCGACACTCGCTGGTTGTTGACTTTCGAACCCGACCGCGGCGGCGCGATTTTCAACCTGGCGCCGCGCGTGCTGATGAATATCGCAGACATGCCCGCGACCGGCCTCGTGGTTCCGGGAAGCCGGGTACGTTACCGCATGATGTTTGCCGGGGAGCAGGGCGATATCAATCGCTTCAAAATCTGGCTCACGGAGAACCTTAAACCCGGTGAAGAGGTTCAGGACCTCGAAAACGCGCGTCCCGAGATGCGCCAGGCGCTGGAACGTACGCGCAAGTTTTTCGCACTCGCGATTGTATTGACACTGGTGATCGCCATGGCGGCGATTGCTATCACCGCGCGCTATACCGCCAGCCGCGAGGCGCCCAAGGTGGCGATGCTGCGTGCCTTCGGTATTTCTCAGAAAAACCTGTTCCGCTATTACCTGAAGCAACTCGGCGGTCTATGGATTGCGGCGACGATCGCCGGAATCGCGGTCGGCTGGGTTACCCAGTTTCCGCTGCAGTGGGCACTCGATGGATGGTTCGGCAGGACCCTGCCGCAGGTGTATAGCCTGAAACCTTATTTTTTCGCGGGGCTGGTCGGATTGCTGGCGCTGGCAGGATTTTCGCTGCCCTACCTGATCAATGCGACCGCAACGCCGCCGATGCAGGTACTGCGCACCGCGGTCAACCGGCGCTCGTGGTTGCGCGGGCTGCTGATCACCGGCAGCGCCGTCGTTGCGATTTTCGGGGTGCTGGTATTGTTAATGCAAAGCTCGATGTTGGCGGTGGCGACGCTCGCCATGGTGTTAGTCTGCGCCTTTGCACTGCCCTTGATTCTGGGCTGGATGGTCAAGCTGCTGCTGTTTTCCTCGCAGCGCCGTTTCTGGCTGCGCCAGTACCTGCTCAGTCGCCTGCAGGCAAGTTCGCGCGGTGCGATTTACGTCATGTCAGGCTTTAGCCTGGTGCTGATAGCGATCCTGTTGATCGCGGTGGTCAAGGACGAGTTGCTGGGTTCCTGGCAGGAGCAGTTGCCCGAGGATATTCCCAACTATTTCCTGATCAATATCCGCAGTGACGATATCGCGGCGGTCGGCGCCTACATGCAACAGCACGGGATCGAGGCATCCACACCCTATGCGCTGGCGCGGGCGCGCCTTACTCAGATCAACTCGATCGATGTCGACGAGATAGATTTTCTGCACCCGCGCGCGGACAACATGGTCAGGCATACGTTTAATATCACCCATGCAAGCGAAATCCCTGACCAGAATGAAATCGTTGCCGGAGAATGGCTCGATCCCGACGATCCGCGCGGACAGCTCTCGGTGGAACAGGGCATGGCGGACAGGCTCGAACTGGAAATTGGCGATGAGTTGACGCTGACCGTCGGCAGCAAGACGCTGCGCGCTGCGGTAACCAGCATCCGCACCGTGGTGTGGGAGAATTTCAAACCCAATTTTTACCTGATAGCGAATCCGGGATTACTGGCAGACTTGCCGCAGACAGGATTGTTGAGCGCTCTTATCGAGGAGCAGAACAAGGCGGATCTGAGGCGGCTGCTGCAGCGTTTTCCGTCGATTACGCTACTCGATATTACCGAGCTGATGGCGCGGGTGCGTAACATCGTCGACAAGGCCAGCGTCGCGCTGCAGTTCTTCTTCCTGTTCGCGCTGGCCTCGGCGCTAATCGTGCTGCTGGCCGCGATCCAGACGGGCCGGCACGAGCGCGAGATCGAGTCTGCGCTGCTGCGTGCGCTGAGCGCGCATACCAACCAGCTATACCGCGTACACGTGCTCGAATTCACGCTGATGGGGGCCTTGATCGGCTTTTTCTCGGCCTGTTTCGCGACCGTTGCCGCATGGTTGATCAGCGTCCAGTTCTTCAATATCGAGTTTCATTTCTCGGCCAGCGTTTGGGCTTACAGCCTGCTGTCTTCCTGCCTTGTATTGACGATTGCCGGTATCATGGTCAGCCGCAGGGTCTATAATGTTTCACCGATGAAGATACTACGCTCCTGATCAAGGCGGCCGTGAATAGCGTTGCTCAAGATTCTTTCGTAACCGAGGTAACCCAAAGCCTGGGCTGGGATGAACAGTTCGCCAGCGCGCTGGATTATGCCTCGGTTTCGGTGCATTCCGACAAGAGCAGACCGCGCAGCGTCGACGTCGCTCGCAGGGTGCTGGAGCTGGGTAACGACCGCGAGGCGGTAATTGCGACGTTGCTCAGCGATCCGGGACTGCGCGAGGTGCTCGATGGCAAGTCTATCGAGGAAGAATTCGGCCAGAAAGTCGCGCAATTGACGCAGGGAGTGAACCAGCTCAATGCCCTCAAGGACGGCGTCCCGACGCGTATCGACAGCCCGGAACAGGCGGAGAAATTGCGGCGCCTGCTGATGGCTGTCATCACCGACGTGCGGGTTATGTTGATCAAGCTGTGCTACCGCGTCGAACGCCTGGGGCTGTTGAAACACGGCGATTACGAGCTGCGCCGCCAGATCGCGCGCGAAACCCTCGATATCTATGCGCCGCTGGCCAATCGCCTCGGCATGGGATTGCTCAAGTGGGAACTCGAGGATCTCGCCTTCCGCGCACTGGAACCGCTGGTTTACAAACGCATTGCGAAACTGCTGGAAGAGAAGCGCAGCGAACGCGAGGCCTTCATCGACGGCTTCAAGACGCAGCTGCAGTCGTTACTGCAGGAGCAGGAAATCGAAGCCAGCGTGCAGGGTCGGGTGAAACACATCGTCAGTATCTGGCGCAAGATGCAGCGCAAGAATCTCGAATTCCATGAACTCTTCGACGTACGCGCGGTGCGGATACTGGTCGACTCGGTGGCTAATTGTTACGCGGTGCTCGGAGTCGTGCATACCAGCTGGCAGCATATCCCCAAGGAGTTCGACGACTACATCGCCAACCCCAAGGAAAATGGTTACCGTTCGCTGCACACCGCGGTGGTGGCCGAGGACGGCAAGATCGTCGAAGTCCAGATACGAACCTACGAAATGCATGAGAATGCGGAACTCGGCGTTGCCTCGCACTGGCGTTACAAGGAGGGTGCCAGGCTCGATCAGCGTATGGAGGCAAGCATCTCGCAAATGCGCGATTTGCTGCAGGGTTCGGTGGAGGAGGTGTCGGATGCAATGTCCGAAATCTCGAACGAGCTGTCTAATGACAGGGTCTACGTTTTTACCCCGACCGGGCAAATCATCGATATTCCGAAGGGCGGTACGCCGCTGGATTTTGCCTACAGTATTCATTCCGAGGTCGGTCATCGCTGCCGCGGGGCCAAGGTCAACGGGCGCATCGTCAACCTGACAACGGTGCTGCAAACCGGCGACGAGGTCGAAATCCTGACCACCAAGGAGGGCCGCCCCAGCCGCGACTGGATGAACAAGAACCTCGGGTTTATCAAGTCCGCCGGGACTCGATCCAAGGTGCGTAACTGGTTTAACCACCAGGATTTCGAGCAGAACCTGCTCGACGGCAAGGGGATTTACGATCGCAGCTTAAGCAAGTTTTCGATTCACAATGCGGATCTCAAGCAGGTCGTTGCGCATTTCAAGCGCAAGGATGCGGATCAGTTTTTTGCCGATATCGGGCGCGGGTTGATCACCGCCGCCCAGATTCTGGGTTACCTGCAGACCGAGCCCGAACAGGATCCTTTCAGGAAACTCAAGAAAGAAACCCAGGCCCCGTCCTCGAAGGACGAGGTCAGCATCCACGGGGTCGGAAACCTGATGACCCAGTTCGGGCGCTGCTGCAAGCCGGTACCTGGCGATTCGATTATCGGATTCATCACGGTCAACAGCGGAATCACGGTGCACAAGCGCAGTTGCCCCAATATCCTGTCTTTGCCGGAGGAGAAACGGCAACGCCTGATCGAGGTCGAGTGGGGACATCAAAGCGGTTCGGTGTACCCGGTCGAGGTCAGCGTGACCGCTTACCAGCGCACCGGCTTGATGCAGGATATCAGCACTATTCTGGCAAACCTCAAGATCAACCTGTTGAACGTCAACTCCAATACCAAACAGGATGAGCAGCTGGTTTATACCCGCTTGACCATGGAAATCCGCAGCGTCGACGAACTGGTAACCATCATCGACAAGCTATCGCAGTTGCCCAACGTCCAGGACGTCAGGAGAATCGCCTGAATGCAGCTGGCTAACGAAATCCCGCTGGTCCCGGCAACGCGTTCGACGCTTAACCGGCGATTCTGTATCGCGCCGATGATGGACTGTTCGGACCGCCATAGCCGCTTCTTCCTGCGCCTGTTTTCGGACAATATCCTGCTGTATACCGAAATGGTTACCGCGGCGGCCATCGTGCACGGCGATCGGGATCGGCTGCTGGGATTCAGCGAGCAAGAGCATCCGCTGGCGGTTCAGCTGGGTGGTTCGGACCCGGAGTTGCTGTATCGCGCGGCGCAGATTTGCCATGATTACGGCTACGACGAGATCAACCTGAACTGCGGTTGCCCCAGCGACCGGGTGCAATCCGGCAGCTTCGGTGCCTGTCTGATGAAGCAGCCGCCGCTGGTAGCCGAGTGCGTATCGGCGCTGAAATCGGCATCGTCGTTACCGGTCACGGTCAAGCACCGTACCGGCGTCGATCAGCAGGAAGACTACGATGTTTTCGCCGGCTTCGCCGCGGCGCAGGTCGAGGCCGGTGCCGCGGCCCTGATCGTGCACGCGCGCAACGCCTGGCTGCAGGGCCTTAGTCCGAAGCAGAATCGCGAGATCCCGCCGTTGAAGTATGACTGGGTATATCGTTTGAAGCAGGATTTTCCCGAGCAGCAGATCATCGTCAATGGCGGTATCAGAAACCTCGACGCCTGCCTCGATCATTTGCAGCAGGTCGACGGTGTCATGCTCGGTCGCGAGCCTTACAGCAATCCCTACCTGTTGCACGATGTCGACCAGGTCGTTTTTGGTCGTCAGCAGTGCGCAACACCTGGTCGCAGCGAAATGCTGCACCGCTTTTATCCCTATATCGAACAGCAACTCGAATCGGGGATTCCGTTGATGCGTGTGGTGCGACACCTGTTGGGCCTGTTCAACGGGCAACCGCATGCGCGGCGCTGGCGCCGATATCTGAGCGAAAACGCCTGCCGAAAAGACGCTGGCATGGATGTGCTCTATCGTGCCGAGCAACTGCTGGCAGGTTAGCGCGCCATGCGAAAGCATCTGCGCTACCTGATCCTGCTGCTGATCCTGTTGTTCGTGGCGGTGAATGAAGCAGTCAACGAATTTCGTACCACCAGCTGGGACCGGCCGCTCTGGGTGCGGGTTTACGCGGTCAGCGGCGACGGCCGCGGCACCACCGATAAATATATCGACGGTCTCGAATCGCAGGATTTCAAGCCAATCGAAAAATTTATCAATCGCGAAGCACGACGCCACGGTGTCTCGATCGAGGCGATCCAGATCGAGTATGATGGACGTTTGCAGTCGCACCCGCCGCAGCCACCCTCGGGACGGAACATTGCTGAGAACATCTGGTGGAGTCTCAAGTTTCGAGCCTGGGCAATGCGACGTGCCTGGAGCAGCGATAGCGATGTCGGTGATATCGAGCTGTTTGTCAGCTATTACGATACCGCCACCACGCAAAGCCTGCGTCATTCCACCGGCTTGCAGGGCGGGTTGATTGCGCTGATCAACGGGTTTGCGGACAAGGCTTACAGCGGTTCCAACCAGGTGGTGATTGCCCACGAGCTGATGCACACGCTGGGAGCGAAGGACAAGTACGATGCCGGCAGTATGCCCTTGCATCCGCAGGGCTATGCCGAGCCGTTTAACCGGCCGCTGTACCCGCAAACCAGGGCGGAAATCATGGGAGGGCGGATTCCACTGTCCCCGCGGCAGGCGCGAATGCCCGAGAGCCTGGGTGAAGTCATCGTCGGTATCTACACCGCTGCCGAAATCAACTGGCCCGTCGACTTCCAGTAAACCAGGAATTTCTATTAGCTTGAACGCAGGTATACGTAGCTGGCGCCGGCGGCGCCGTCACGGGGTTGCGCCGGGCACCAGGCCAGCACTCCTGGTTGGCACGCTAGCCAGCGCTGTACCAGCGGCTTGAGCACGGCGTCGCTTTGCGAACGATAACCCTGCCCATGTATGACGATTACCATGCGCATGCCCCGTTGCAGTGCGTGCCCAAAAAATTCTGCTAGCGCTTGCTCGGCCTCATGTTGCCGGTAGCCGTGCAGATCGAGACTGGCCTCGGGCCGGATTTGCCCTTGCCGAATCCGGCGCTGCAGTTTGGTTTGCATGCCGCTGTTGAAATGCGAGTCGCGTGCCGGTGTTGATATGGATGGAAAATTTACCGGCGCCGCGGCTTTATGATCCTGGCTACGGGGCGTGAACTTTTTATGCCCGCGATGCCGATAGACATTGATGCGATCACTATGCAGTCGCTTGACGCCCGCCATCAGGCTGGCAAATTCGGAATCATCGTCGTCGTTCATGAATTTATCGCGTAGTAAAACCCGGTTTTCGCCAATATTATCCGAAAATACTCTTTGACCTGCATTCAAATCAGATAGAATTCCAGATCGATGCATATTCTCATTACTAACGACGACGGCTATCTCGCGCCCGGAATCAAATTACTCGCTCAAGAACTCGCCCAGGTCGCCCGGATTTCCGTGGTGGCACCGGATCGCAACAAGAGCGGCGCCAGCAACTCGCTGACGTTGATGCGTCCGCTGCGCGTGGAACGGTCGAGCGATGGATTTTACTATGTCGACGGCACGCCAACCGATTGCGTTCACCTGGCGCTTTCCGGATTGCTCGACCCGGCGCCCGACATGGTGGTATCCGGGATCAACGCCGGTCCCAATCTCGGTGACGACGTGCTTTACTCGGGCACGGTTGCGGGGGCGATGGAGGGTCGTTACCTGGGATTGCCGGCGATCGCGGTATCACTCGCGGGGAAACCGGCCACGCACTACCTGACCGCGGCGCAAATTACCCGGCGTATCATCGAACGACTAAGCGCAGAGCCGCTGCCCGACGATACCCTGCTGAATATCAACGTGCCGGATCTGCCGCCAGACGAAATGCCGAAGGTCCAGGCCACCCGCCTGGGCTTTCGTCACAAGGCCGAATCCATGGTCAAACAAAGCGATCCCCATGGTCGGCCAGTCTACTGGGTCGGTCCGCCGGGGGAAGCCCAGGATGCCGGACCGGGAACCGATTTTCACGCGGTTGAACACGGTATCGCTTCGGTTACCCCGATGCAGATCGATCTGACCCGTCACCTGGGTATCGAGCCGCTGCGCGACTGGCTGGTTCAACTGTGAATCCAGCGGGCCGCAACCACCAGGGTATCGGTATGACCTCGCAGCGCACGCGAGATCGCCTGATCAACCGATTGCAGGAGCAGGGCATCCACAACGAGCAGGTGCTCGACGTGATGCGCCGCGTACCAAGGCATTTGTTCGTCGACGAAGCGCTGGCGCATCGTGCTTACGAGGATACCGCGTTGCCGATTGGTTACGGGCAGACGATTTCGCAACCTTTCATCGTGGCCTACATGACGCAGTTGCTGCTGGAGGACGGAGTCGGTAACTCGGTGCTCGAAATCGGCACCGGTTGCGGCTACCAGACCGCGGTACTGGCGAGTATTTTTCCGCAGGTATACAGCGTCGAGCGTATCGAGGCGCTGCATCAGCAGGCGAAGAAACGTCTCGCGGAGCTGGAATTATACAACGTGCAGTTGCGCCACACGGACGGCATCGAGGGCTGGCCCAATCCCAGCTATCGCTTCGACCGCATCATCATGACCGCCGCCTGCAGCGAAATACCGGAAGCGCTGGTGGCGCAGTTGAGCGAGGGGGGCATCATGGTGCTGCCAATCGATAACGGCGCCGATCAGACGATGACCAAAGTGACTCGCAGCCCGGATGGCCTGATCTGCGACGAGCTGGAAAAAGTCATATTCGTGCCGCTTTTGCCGGGGCTCGGTTAGTGCAACTGTTCGAACCCATTTACCACCGGGTCATTCGATTTTCGCGGCGAAAAGATGCGCCGTATTACCTCTCGCTGCTGAGTTTTGTCGAATCATTTATTCTGCCGTTTCCGCCTCCCGACGTGATGCTGGCACCGATGTCGCTCGCGCAACCGGAACGCGCTATGCGGCTGGCGGGACTGACCCTGATTTTTTCCGTGCTCGGCGGTTTGATTGGTTACCTGATAGGCGCATTTCTGTTCGATCTGGCGCAACCGTTGATTGTCGAGTGGGGCTACCAGGACAGGTTCCAGACGGTGATGAACTGGTTTGCCCAATGGGGCTTCTGGGCCGTGCTGGTGGCCGGCTTTTCCCCGGTGCCTTACAAAATATTCACCATCGCGGCCGGGGTGCTGAACCTGGCCATCCTGCCGTTTTTACTGGCCTCGATCATCGGGCGCGGCTCGCGTTTCTACCTGCTGGCCTGGTGCCTGGCAAGGTTCGGCCCGGCAATCGAGCCCAGGCTTTTGAAATATATCGAAATTATCGGCTGGGCTATCGTCGTTGCCCTGCTGCTGGCGATTGCTGTTTATAATGTGTAAACCTTAGAATTCGGGTCATGAAATCAGCTATCGTCAGCGCGTTTGCCGTGATCATGTTGGTTTCCTGCGCTACGGTCAGTCCGCCGAGCCAGGTATCGCGGGGGCCGGGCTGGTACACGGTAAAAAGATCCGACACGCTTTACTCGATCGCGTGGCGCTACGGCCTCGACTACAAGCAACTGGCGCGCTGGAACCAGATCGACGTCAATGAGCCGATCTATCCTGGCCAGCGCCTGCGATTGTTGAAACCCCAGGGTGGGGTAGTTGCCGCGACGACTCCCGGCAAGTCGGATGCGACCAGGAAAACGCCGACCACTAGCACCAAAGCGAAAACCAGGCCGAGCAGTAGCGAGCCCCGCGGTCGTGATCCGAACAAATGGCTCTGGCCCACCGAAGGCAAACCGCTGAATACTTTTCTGGCCTCGAAGCTCGATCGTCGGGGCATTGATATCGCCGGCAAAATTGGGCAGCCGGTGCGCGCCGTTGCCGATGGTAAGGTGGTATATAGTGGTAATGGTTTGGCGGGTTATGGTAATCTGATTATTATACGTCACAGTGATACTTATTTAAGTGCCTATGCATATTGTCAGGAACGTCTGGTGCAGGAAGGGGTTACGGTGAAAGCCGGCAAAGTAGTCGCAAAAATGGGCAGCAGGGATAACACGCCGCAACTGCATTTTGAAATTCGGCGCAATGGCAAACCCGTAGATCCCATGAAATATCTACCCAATCGTTAAAGGAACCTCTGGATGACCAAATCTACCGATAAGTCGCTTATCGAAGATACCGAAATACCAGCCGAAGACCTGGTGGAAGACCTTGTCGAAGACCAGGAGGCTGCGAAGCTGGCGGATGACGAAGAAGAAGATTCCGAGCAAGCGACCATTATCAATGATGATGATGATGATGACGACGACGATGACGACGATAATGACGCAGAGGTAATCGAAGCTGAAAAGTTCACCGAGCGTCGCAAGCCGGAAGATCCGATGCCGACCCGACGCGGCTTTATCTCAAGGAAATCGAAGTCTCCCCGCTGTTAACCGCCGAAGAAGAAGTGTACTACTCACGCCTCGCGTTGAAAGGCGACACCGCCGCGCGCGACAAGATGATCGAATGCAACCTGCGCCTGGTGGTCAAAATCGCACGGCGTTACATGAATCGTGGTCTGGCGTTGCTGGATTTGATCGAAGAGGGCAATCTCGGCCTGATCCGCGCGGTCGAGAAATTCGATCCGGAACGCGGTTTTCGCTTTTCGACCTACGCGACCTGGTGGATACGGCAGACTATCGAGCGCGGGTTGATGAACCAGACCCGCACCATTCGCCTGCCGATTCACGTTATCAAGGAACTGAACACTTACCTCAGGGCGGCGCGCAAGCTGACCCAGGAATTGAATCGCGAGGCGACTCCCGAGGATGTCGCCCAGCTGTTGAAGAAGCCGGTCAAGGACGTCGAGAAAATGTTCAAACTGGCCGACCGGGTGTCATCCTTCGATATTCCGATGGGTGGCGAAGGCGAGCGCCCGCTACTCGACGTGATTCCGGATGACAGCAATCCCGATCCGTCCAGCATCCTGCAGGACGAAAGCGTCATCAAGCATCTCGACAGCTGGCTCGACGAGCTCGACGAAAAACAGCGCGATGTCGTGGTGCGCCGTTTCGGTTTGCGCAATCATCCGCGCGGCACGCTGGAAGAAGTCGGGCTCGAGCTCGGCGTGACCCGGGAGCGCGTGCGCCAGATCCAGATGGACGCGCTGCGCAAGCTGCGCCGCATCCTCGAGCACAGCGGCTACTCCCGCGAAAACATCATCGAAGAATAACCTTTCCCTGTCATCCCGCGGCCAGGTCGCGGGACCATTATCTTCCCAAACGGCAACCGAAGACGTCACTTTCGACTGGCCGGTTTGCCTGTGGCTTCCCACGAGTGTATGTGTTCAGGACAACCGGCCTTTATGTCGAAAGTGACGCCTCCGGTTGCCTTCCGACTTTATGTTCAACGATTCTGAATCTAATTTCCGAGAAAACATTCGAATGCCCAGCCAAAAATACTGGGTACTGCCGGTCCAACGTGTCGAACCATGTTCAGGGATTGCAACTTGCGATTCGACGATTCATCTCGCGTAACGAGTTATTTCCGACAATTCAGGAAAAGATTATCTCAGCTATTTAGAACCTGACGGCAGTCAATTGTTGATTGCGGTCTCCGAGAAAAGGATATGAGTCTTCCATGCTATTTCAGAGGCAACCGCAGGCCCCCCTCTCGACATAAAGACCGGTTGTCCTGAAAACACCCTTTCTTGGGAAGCCGCAGACAAACTGGTCAGTCGAGAGGGTGGCCTGCGGTTGCCGCCTGGGACGTTTTAACGGCTAGAAGTTCCTAGCTGCCAAGTATGACAGCGGCGGTGACGGCGCGGTCTTCGGCGACGAGGATGTTGAAGGTGCGGCACAGCGCGCCATTGTCCATGACTTCGAGGCCGATGCCCTGTTCGCCGAACAGGGCGAAAGTCCTGGCATCGGGAAAGCGTTGCTGTTCACCGGTACCGAGCAGGACAACCGCGGGTTTCGATTCGAGCACGAGCGCCAGGTTTTCGGGGTTCAGGTCCTCGATTGAGGAGACCGCCCATGGGCTGTAGATGTCGTTGGCAGTTAGCACCAGGCTTTGCCGGTAGACCACTTCGTTGATGGTGACAGAAGCGGGGCCATAGGAAGTGAATCGATGGCGACTGGTGACGATATCTTCAGAGAGCGGCATGGGCGGCAGAATAAAGTAATTCGATTGCGTGATCAACGTCGCCGCAGCGTTACTCGTGGTTGACACCCGGGTATACATTTCTTAAGGTTGCGCGGTCTAAAATCCCCCTGCAAAGCTTTCTGGAGACTTGTATTGAAACCGGTAAAACTTGGTTTACTTGGCGTTGGTACCGTGGGCGCGAGCACCGCGCTGGTGCTGCAAAACAATGCCGCCGAAATAGCCCGCCGTGCGGGCCGCAAGATCGAGATCGTGCAGGCGTCGCGGCGTGATGTTGGCGCTGGCATGCCAACGGGTAGCGGTGATATCGAGCTGGTAGCCGATCCGTTCGAGGTCGTTAACAACCCCGAGATCGATATCGTCATCGAACTGATCGGCGGCTACGAGCCGGCACTGCAACTGGTGATGCAGGCGATCGAAAACGGCAAGCACGTGGTCACCGCCAACAAGGCGATGATCGCCCTGCATGGTAACGAAATTTTTGCCGCGGCCCAGCATCAGGGGATCAATGTCGTATTCGAAGCCGCCGTTGCCGGTGGTATTCCGATCATCAAGTCGATTCGCGAAGGCTTGAGCGCGAATCATATCGAATCGGTGGCAGGTATCATTAACGGCACCGGTAATTTCATCCTTACCGAGATGCGGGACAAAGGGCGCGATTTCGATGACGTGCTGGCCGAGGCGCAAGCGCTGGGATACGCGGAGGCGGATCCTACCTTCGATATCGAGGGAATCGACGCGGCGCACAAGCTTTGTATTTTGTCGTCGATCGCATTTGGCATTCCGCTGCAGTTCGACGCGGTTTATACCGAAGGCATCGGCGGCGTTTCCGCCGAAGATGTCGTCTATGCCGGCCAGCTGGGTTATCGCATCAAGCATCTCGGCGTTGCCCGGCGCAGCGCACAGGGCATTGAAATGCGAGTGCATCCCACGCTGATTCCGGAAAAACGCCTGATAGCAAGTGTCGACGGCGTCATGAACGCGGTGCTGGTGATGGCCGATAAGCTGGGCCCGTCGCTCTACTATGGCGCCGGTGCAGGCGCCGACCCGACCGCCTCGGCGGTGATTGCCGATATCATCGATGTCGCGCGCACGATTACCACCGATGCGCAGAACCGGGTGCCGCACCTGGCGTTTCAACCCGATCAGATCGTCGATATTCCCATTTTGCCTATCAGCGAAATCCAGACCGCCTATTACCTGCGCATGCGGGTCGATGACCGTCCCGGCGTGATGGCGGAGATTACCCGCATCATGGGCGATAACGATATCTCGATCGAGGCAATCCTGCAGAAGGAACCCGAGTCAGGCGTTACCCGTGCGACGATCATCATGCTGACGCAAAAGATCCGGGAGCAGCAGATGGACGATGCGATCGCGGCGATAACCGGACTCGACGTCGTGCATGGGGATGTCCACCGTATCCGGGTCGAGACGCTGGATGGCGATTGATTCGAGAGCACGCGCTTAATGTCGCTCGGTTCGATAGCCTGGCTGTCAGCCGATTGCCTGGGTCAACTTGAAAACCTGTTGAAAAACAACGATTTGCCGATCGAGGATATCGGTGAGTGTGCCGAGATTTTTTGCGGAATGTTTGATGGCGACAGGCTGGTTGCCGCTGGCGGGCTGGAACCAGCGGGTAATTTCGGCCTGCTGCGTTCGGTCGTGGTGCAGCCAGAGTACCGGGAGCGTGGCCTGGCGCGAGCAATCGTCGAATTTCTGCTCGGGCAGGCGCAACTGCAGGGCAGGGAAGCGGTTTACCTGTTGACCGAAACCGCCGCGGGGTACTTCGAAAACCTGGGATTCAGCCGGGTGGAGCGCGCGCAAGTGCCTGCCGCCATCGCGCAAACCAGGCAGTTTGCTGCACTCTGCCCGGACAGCGCCAGTTGCCTGATGACCGCTCTGACATCCGGCTGAAAGGACCGGGCCAATACGACAGTGACTACGCGCGCAACTGCCAGCCCCGGGCCGGGTTTCGCCGAATTCGTGATCCTGATCGCGTTGATCATTTCGCTGGTGGCGTTGTCCATCGACGCGATGTTGCCTGCGCTGCCGGAAATAGCGGCCGATCTCGGCGTCACTCGTATCAACGACAGTCAATACGTCATCTCGGTATTTTTTGCCGGTATGGGCCTGGGGCAGCTCTTTTTCGGACCGTTGTCGGATTCCATCGGCCGCCGCCCCGCGATCCTGTCAGGCTTGTTGCTATTTACCCTGGGCTGTTTGTTATCGATTGTCGCGGTCGATTTTACGCAAATGCTGATGGGTCGATTCCTGCAGGGATTGGGCGCCTCGGGCCCGCGCATCGTCTCGATCGCCCTGGTGCGCGACAAGTACAAGGGGCGCGAGATGGCGCGCGTGATGTCTTTCGTCATGACCGTGTTCATCCTGGTGCCGGTGTTCGCGCCGGCCGTGGGCCAGGGCATCCTGTTGCTGGCTGACTGGCATTACATCTACGTGATGTTCCTGTGCCTCGCGCTGGCGGTCGGCTTTTGGTTCTGGCGACGTCAGCCGGAGACCCTGACCAGGGGCAATCGCATCGCGTTCTCGTTCGCGCAGCTGATTTTCGACGTAAGAGCCATTCTACGTATCCGGGCCGCACTGGGTTACACGCTGACGATGGGCTTCATCTTCGGCGCCTTCCTCGGCTACCTCAGCAGTTCGCAGCAGATATTCCAGGTTCAGTATCAGTTACAGCTGCTATTCCCGCTGTATTTCGGCATCCTTGCGGTCTCGATTGGCTGCGCCTCGCTGGTCAATGCGCGTCTGGTCATGCGTTTCGGCATGCGCCGGTTGTCGCGTATCGCCCTGCGGTCGATATGCCTGTTGTCTTTTTGCTTCCTGTTGTGCGCATGGTATTTCGATGGCCATCCACATTTGAACCTGCTGATGCTTTACCTGCTGCCGCTGTTCTTCTGTTTCGGTATTCTGTTCGGCAACCTGAATGCACTGGCGATGGAGCCGTTGGGGCACATCGCCGGCCTCGGATCGGCGGTTGTGGGATCCATATCGACGCTGATTTCGGTGATTTTTGGCGTGATCGTGGCCGATGCCTACAACTCAACGGTGTTGCCACTGGTCCTCGGTTTCGCGGTACTGGGGGTCGCCGGGCTGCTGGTGATGCGCTGGACCGAGGCGGAACTCCCACCCGAACAGTAAGTTCAGGTTTCGAGGAATTTCAGTATCTCGGCCTCGATATCCTGTCTCGCAACCACGTCGGGGTGCGCGACCGGTTTCTCGAACAGGCTGGCGATCATCGGTGGAACCTCGACATTGGCGGACGCGGCGATCGCTTCCAGCGCGCTGCGATCAGCCTGCCCGCGGTTACCATTGATCGCCTGATCGATAATCGGTGCGAACTTGGTCCATTCCGCGGTTGAATAGATGATATTTACCCGGTCCGCAAACGCGGGCGCACGACAGGATTTGAAACAGGTGGCGGTGTGCGGGTCCATCAGGTATCCAGCGTCGAACGCCTGTTTGATGTAATGCATGCTTTCTTCGTCGGAACAAAAGTCCGCGGCAAAGATCTCGCTGATCTGGTCATGTTCGTCGGCTTCGAGTTGATACCAGCCGTTGTCGTCGAGCTGCCGCATCAAATCGCGCGTGCGGGCGGCACCGAACAGGTCAAACAGCACCCGCTCGACGTTGGATGACTTGAGAATATCCATCGCCGGTGACGTGGTCGCAATCAATTGACGTTTGCTGAGATCGTAGCGCCCGCTGTCGATCCACTCCGTGAGCACGTTATTGGCGTTCGATGCGATCACGATCTTTGCGATCGGCAATCCGAGCCGTCGCGCGTAGTAGGCGCCGAGCGCGTTGCCGAAATTACCGCTGGGGATATGTAAAACGACTTCGTCGCCGAGTTCGATTTCCTGCTGGCGTACTAGCGCAAGATAGGAATGAAACTGGTACAGCATCTGGAAGATGATGCGTCCGAAATTAACCGAGTTGGCGGCCGATAGCGAGATATCGAGTTCGTCCAGACGCTGATTGAATGAGGGCGAAGCCAGCAACGATTTAAGCGCCGATTGCGCGTCGTCAAAGTTTCCATGGATGCCGATCACCTTGAGGTTGGCCGCCGCCTCGGTAACCATTTGCAGACGCTGCACGTCGGAGGTTCCGCCGGCCGGATAAAGGCAGGCGACGCGAATATTGGGACGGTCGCGAAAGGTTTCCAGCGCTGCCGGACCGGTATCGCCGCTGGTTGCCGTCAGGATCAGGTACTGCCGCTCCCGTTGCTGCGCCAGGTTCGACAATATCAGGCCAAAGGGCTGCAGCGCCATGTCCTTGAATGCCCTGGTCGGGCCGTGGTAAAGCTCGCTGACGAACAGTTTGTCTTCGATCTTTGCCAGCGGCACCGGGTCGGCGGGATCGTCGAAACGATCGTACAGGGCAAGTGCCGAGCGCAGGACCGAGGATTCGATGTCGATGTCCAGGTATTCGAGTAACGCCAGCGACAGGGCCTGGTAAGAACTCTCGATATGCTGGCCCAGAAAATCGGGTGGCAGCGGCGTCAGAGACTTCGGGCTATAGATGCCTCCGAACGAGGCAATGGGTGATAAAAGCGCCCCTGAAAAGCTGATTTGGGCGTCGCGAGTGCCGTCGTTACCGCGGGTTTCGGTGAAGATCATCGGGGGTGGGCGGCCGTGTCAAACCTGTAAAAACCCGAATTATATCGGGCTACTCGGACCTAACAAGCGGTTTTACCGAAAAATCGAGGCAAAAGCGGGTAAATACTTCTCCAGTGGAAGCTTTTCACTTCTACTACAACTGATTTATGCGTAAAATTCGGCGATTGACCCGGCGGCCTTATCCTTGCCGGGTAATCATGTTTGGCTTAGCCAGAGTATCTGCAACCAATCCGATGCCCGTGACCGAAAAGATTAATTTACTCGATTACAATCGAGCGGCGCTAGAAACGTTTTTTGTCTCCAATGGAGAAAAGCCGTTTCGCGCCAGGCAGTTGATGCAGTGGGTGCACCAGCGCGGGGTGACGGATTTTGCGTTGATGACCGATATGTCCAAGAAACTGCGGGAGTTCCTGCAGCGGCATTGTTGTATCGAGCATCCACGTATGCTGGAACAACAGAAATCGGCCGACGGTACGCGTAAATGGTTGCTTGGCGTCGACGACAGCGATAACGCCATCGAGTGCGTGTTGATTCCTGAAAAATCGCGCATGACCCTGTGCGTTTCCTCGCAATTGGGCTGTACGCTGAACTGCAGTTTTTGCTCGACCGCGAAGCAGGGGTTTAATCGCAATCTGACCACCGCTGAAATAATCGCCCAATTGCACTTTGCGCACCATAGCCTGCTCGCGGAAGGCTATGAGCAGGGTGTAACCAATGTCGTGATGATGGGCATGGGTGAGCCCCTGCTCAACTTTGATGCGGTGATCGCCGCGGTCGATATGATGTGCGATGATTTCGGTTACGCGCTGAGTAAACGCCGCGTCACCATCAGCACCGCCGGTGTCGTGCCGGCCATGCATAAGCTGGAACAGGTTACCGACGTGGCGCTCGCGGTATCGCTGCACGCGCCCAACGATCGGTTGCGCAATCAACTGGTGCCGATCAATCGCAAGTACCCGATCAAGGAATTGATGCAGGCCTGTCACAGCTATATCGATGGCTACCGGAGTCGTAAAATCACTTTCGAATACGTCATGCTGGAAGGCGTTAACGACAGCCTCGAACATGCACGCCAGCTGGTGAAGCTGATAGGCGACATGCCCTGCAAGCTGAATCTGATTCCGTTCAATCCCTACCCGCACGCCATTTACCGCTGTTCGGAACAGTCCACGATCGATCGCTTTCGGGATTACACCGCGGGCAAGGGGATCGTTACGGTGACCCGTCGCGCGCGTGGCGACGATATCGATGCCGCCTGTGGCCAGCTGGTCGGTGCTTTCCAGGACCGCAGCCGGCGCAGCAGCAAATACCAGTTGAGCCTCAGCCAGATCGAGGGGGTGAATCTTGCGCATTGAGAAAATTGTTGTTCTTCTGCTGCTGCTCGGGCTGCTGCAGGGCTGCGTAACCTCGGGTTCGAAGAAGCCAACTGACAATGACGCGGCCAGTAACGTTAATGTGGAGCTGGGAATCGGGTATCTGCGGCAAGGCAATCTCGAGCTGGCGAGTGAAAAACTGTTAAGGGCGCTGCAATACAATCCCGACAATGTCAAAGCCAACTATACCTACGCCATTCTGCAGGATCGCCTGGGGCAGAAAGAACTTGCGGAACGTCACTACGGGATCGCGACCAGGCTTGATCCGAAGAATCCCGAGGCAGCGAATAATTATGGCGCGTTCCTGTGCCGTAACAACAGGGAACGGGAGTCGGAAAAGTACTTCCTGCGCGCACTCGATGATCCGCTCTACAAGACCCCCGAGTTTGCTTATACCAATGCGGCGATATGTTTGCTCAAGGTTAACGAGCGAGACGACGCCAGGGAATACCTGCGCAAGGCGCTGGCCGCAAAGAGCGATTTTGCGCCGGCATTGCTGACCATGAGTGAATTGCTGTTCAGCGAGGGCGATTACGCCCAGACGAAGCTTTATATCGATCGTTATCACCTGACCGCGCGCGCCAGTGCCAAAAGCCTGTGGCTGGCAATCCGGAACACGCTCGAGCTGGATAGCGCAGGCGACGTTGCCGAGCTGGCGCAACGTTTGGAGTCGGAGTTTCCCGACTCGCGCGAATACCAGGACTGGCTAAAGATTCAGTAGTATGTCAACGGCAGAGCAACAGACGAAGACGGAAACCCGGCCGAGTGGTATCGGCCCAGGGGAGCGTCTGCAGGCAGCTCGGATTCAGCAGGGATTGTCGCTCGAAGATGTTGCAGGACGTATGCACCTGAGCCCCGGTATCCTCGAGGCTATCGAGGAAAATAACTTCGAAGAAATTACTGCCCCGATCTTTGTCAAAGGCTATTTGCGTGCCTATGCGCGAATCGTCGCGCTCGATGAAGACGACATGATCGAGCAATACATCGATTATTACTCTGAAGAGGATCCGCCGATATCCTCGACCAGTAACACGATACCCGAATTGTCGGTCGCCGATGTGCGCATAAAATGGACCACCTATCTCGTCGTCCTGGGGCTCGCGGCGTTACTGGCAGCCTGGTGGTGGAATAAAAGCCAGGACGAAGAATCGCCCATTTCGCTGGATACCCAAACTTCGAGCCAGGAAGCAACCGAGCCGGTCGAATCGGAGGTGGTCAATACCGAAATCGAGGCTGCTTCGGAGATGCAGGCAGCCGCCGATGAAGCGATCCAGGCGGAGCAGGAGCTGGCGGAAGCGGAGGCGCCGGCACAGGGTGAAACGGTCGCTGCAGAATCAGTCGAAGCCGAGGCTGTTGCCAGCGAACCGGCCGCGAGCGAACCGGTCGATCCCGAGCCGCTCGAATCCGAGCCCGACGAAGCAGTCGCGATGCAGCAGCCTGAGCCCGCCGCTAGCGCTGCGGCCACCACCGAGGCGTTGGAGCCGGTGCTGGGCAGCCGCGATCTGCCGAATCTGAATGCGCCCGTCGGTTCGGATAAACTGAGCATTGTCGTCAACGCCGATACCTGGGCCGACATCAAGGACAGTTCCGGCTACCAGCTGGTCTATGACCTGCTGCGCGCGGACCAGACGGTTGAGTTAACCGGTGCGGCGCCGTTCTCGGTTTTCCTCGGTAATGGTTTTGGCGTCGAAATCCTGTTCAATGACGAAGAGATTAATTTCTCGTCCAGGATACGTGACGACAATACCGCTCGTCTCAAAATAGGCGGCTAGAACGGGGTCGAGTGTGGCAGAGTTACTTCAGGTCATTCGCGGAATGCACGATATTCTGCCAGCCGACATGCCCGTCTGGAATCAGCTCGAGGATGAGTATCGAGCCCTTGCCGAATCCTACGGCTATCGCGAAATCAGAACCCCTGTGGTCGAAAAGACGGCGCTGTTTGCGCGCTCGATCGGTGCCGTCACCGATATCGTCGAAAAGGAAATGTACAGTTTCGAGGATCGCAACGGCGATAGCCTGAGCCTGCGCCCGGAGAATACCGCGAGCGTGGTGCGCGCGGGTTTGCAGGCTGGAATGCTGCAGGATCAGCAACACAGGCTTTGGTATTCCGGGCCGATGTTCCGCCATGAGCGCCCGCAAAAGGGCCGCTACCGGCAGTTTCACCAGCTGGGTGCCGAAACCTTCGGTATTCCCGGTGCCGATATCGAGGCAGAGCTGATACTGCTGGCGGCGCGATTCTGGAAGCGGCTTGGCCTCGAGGATATCGAGTTGCAGATCAATAGTCTTGGCAGCAGCGGCTGTCGGCAACGCTTCCGCAGTATTCTGGTCGAGTACTTTCGTGACCACTACGATTCGCTGGATGCAGACAGTCAGCGGCGACTCGAGACCAATCCGCTGCGGATCCTGGACAGTAAGAATCCCGACATGCAGGCCCTGATCGAGAGCGCACCGGCGCTCGTGGATAGCCTCGACCAGGAGTCTCGTGAGCATTTTAACGAACTGACGGATATCCTCGACAAGACCGGGGTCGCTTACCAGGTTAACCAGCGACTGGTGCGTGGTCTCGATTACTATTGCCATACGGTTTTTGAATGGGTGACCGACACACTGGGTGCCCAGGGTACGGTTTGCGGTGGCGGGCGCTACGATGGCCTGGTCGAACAGCTCGGCGGCAAGCCCAACTACGCTGCCGGATTCTCGATGGGATGCGAACGACTGGTGTCGATGTTGGTCGATCAGGGTCGAGCGCAGGGCGAGTCCGGTTGCGACGTCTACCTGCTGATGCGCGGTGACAACAGTGTCCCCCGCGCGCAGCAGCTGGCCGAAACCCTGCGCGACCAGTTGCCGCGCCTGGGGCTGGTGGTGCACGCGGGTGGCGGCAGTTTCAAGAGCCAGATGCGCAAGGCAGACAAATCGGGTGCCCGCATCGCACTGATACTTGGCGAGGCAGAAATCGCGGCGAACACGGTGTCCGTCAAGTATTTACGCGAAGACAGGCAGCAGGACGAGATCCCGCAAGCGGATATAGTCAATCGAATTAACTCGTTACTGGGTAATAACTAGAGAAACCAAATGGAAACCGAAGAAGAACAGGTCGAAAGACTGAAAGCCTGGCTAAAAGAAAACGGGATGTCGATCGTTTTTGGAATAATTATCGGTATCGGCGGTATCGGTGGTTACAAATACTGGACCGAAAGGCAGGAAACGATCGCCGCCGAAGCCTCCGGCCATTACGTTAAAATGATTGCTGCACTCGACGGCGGCAATAGCCAGGCGCTGAATGAACAGGCCGATATCCTGATCAACGAATACGCCGCCACCGATTATGCGTTAATGGCGCAACTGGCACTGGCCAGGAATCACGTGACTAACGGTGAATTCGATCAGGCCGGGCTTGCCCTGCAGCAGGTTGTCGGTAGCGCTGGCCAGGAGCCGCTGGCCTATGTTGCACGCACCAGGCTGGCGGCGGTGCAAATACAGAATGGCCAGTTCGACCAGGCCCTGGCAACGCTCGAAGCAGATTTTCCCGATGAGTTTTCGGCTCGGGTCGCCGAACTGCGGGGCGATGCCTATGCACTGCAGGGCAAGGTCGCGGAGGCAATCGAGGCCTACCGTACGGCGAAAACCGCCGCTGCAGGACCTGCCAGCGAGACGTTTCTGCAGCAGAAGCTCGACGATCTGGGAGCGCGCGATTGAACCCGGCGATAAGAATCCTCATTCTGATCCTGGCGGGATTACTGGTTGCCTGTTCGTCCGACACCGACAATACTGAACCGCCGGCGGAGTTGACTGAAATTGTCGACCCCAGGCCGCTAATACTCAACTGGCGGCTCGATACGCAAGCTGCGGCCAATGCGGCTTCCTACCGACTTCGACCGCTGCTGTCGATGCCGCCAACGGTTCCTTCCTGTGGCGCGTCGAAACCGGGTTAAACGCAATTACCGGAATCGGCGGCGATCAGGAGATGCTTGTCGTGACTTCCCGCGATGGCGATATCGCGGCCTACTCGAATTCCTACCCGGAGCCGGAACTACTGTGGCAGATTCGCATCGATAGCGAGATTCGCGCGACGCCGGTAGTCGACGGCGAGCAGCTGTTTTTACGCAGTGTCGATGGCAAGCTGCGCAGCCTGTCGACGGCCGATGGTAGCCAGCAGTGGCTGGTCTCACGCCGGGTTCCGGTGTTGTCCCTGACCGGCAATAGCGAGCCGCTGGTCGATGGCCAACTGGTATTTGCCGGGTTCGACGATGGTAAGCTGGTCGCCTTCGATCGCGCCGATGGCGAAGTTCGATGGGAATCGACGATCAGCGTTCCAGGCGGCCGTACCGAGGTTGAGCGACTGGTCGACCTGGATGGACGGTTTGTTCTGCGCGACGGCATCATTTACATATCGTCCTTTCAGGGTCGACTGGCGGCGGTGCAGGCGGTCAGCGGAGACCTTTTATGGTCACGCGAGTTTTCAAGTTACCAGTCAATCGCAGTCGGTGAGGATGCGATTTTCCTGAGCGCGGATAACAGCGACCTGTGGTCGATCGATCGCCGCACGGGCTCGGCGTTCTGGAAGCAGGATGTACTGCATGCACGCAGGCTAACGGCACCCTCGATCAGCGGTGACCATGTTGTGGTCGCGGACCTCGATGGTTTACTGCATTGGTTCGACAGCAAGGACGGCAGGCTTGTTGGCAGGATTCGCATCGGTGCAGCGAGGAGTTACGTGCAGCCGATTATCTGGCGACAAACGGTCCTGACGCTGGACAAGTATGGCGTGCTTGCCTCGTCTTCGCTAGAGCAATGATCCCCGTTATCGCGTTGATTGGCCGTCCTAATGTCGGCAAATCTACGCTCTTCAATGTTTTTACCCGCAGCAGAGATGCCATTGTCGCCAATGAGCCTGGACTGACCCGCGATCGCCAGTACGGGGTGGGGGAGCGTGCTGGCAAGACCTTTATCGTCGTCGATACCGGAGGCCTTAGCGGTGAGAAACAGGATCTGGATGATTTGATGGCGCGACAGACCCGGCTCGCCATGGAAGAGGCAGATGAAATCGTCTTCCTGGTCGACGCGCAGGACGGCCTCACCAACGGGGACCGGTTGATCGCCGACCTGGTGCGCAAATCCGGTAAGTCCTGCCACCTGGTCGTCAATAAAGTCGACGGTATCAATCCCGACCAGGCGCAGTCCGACTTTTATGCCCTGGGTTTTAACCATGTGCAATCGATTTCCGCCGCGCACCGCAAAAGCACCAGCGCATTGCTCGACGACCTGCTCGCGCCTTATCCCGAGGCAGAGGAGCAGCAGGGACCTCGTGCAGGACCCCTGATTGCGGTCATTGGCCGGCCCAATGTCGGCAAGTCGACGCTCATTAATCGGCTGGTCGGCGAAGAACGCGTGGTCGCCTTCGATCAACCGGGTACTACGCGGGATACGATCGAGGTGCCGTTCGAGCGTCATGGCAAACCTTATACCCTGATCGATACCGCCGGCGTGCGTCGCCGCGGTAAGGTGCGTGCCGCTATCGAGAAATTCAGCGTCATCAAGGCTCTCGAGGCCATCGAAAAATCGCAGGTCGTAATTCTGGTCATCGATGCGCGCGAAGGGCTTACCGACCAGGACCTGACCCTGCTGGGCTATGTGCTGAATAGTGGGCGTGCGTTGGTGATAGCAGTCAACAAATGGGATGGGCTCGATGTCGAGCAACGCGAACAAAATCGTAGCACGCTGGAGCGCAGATTATCGTTCGCGCCATTTGCCGCCCGGCACTTCATTTCGGCCATGCACGGTACCGGGGTAGGGGAATTGATGAGCTCGGTCGATCAGGCATACGCGTCGGCCTATCGTGATCTCAACACTCGCTACCTGACCGATTTGCTGGAAGAGGCGGTATTCAAGCACAATCCACCGCTGCACCATGGCCGGCGCGTCAAGTTACGTTACGCGCACCAGGGGGGACGCAATCCCCCGGTCATCGTGATTCATGGCAACCAGACGCAGCATTTACCCGATGCCTACCTGCGTTACCTGACGAACTTCTTCATCACCAAGCTCAAACTCAAGGGAACGCCGCTTCGAATCGAGCTGAAAGCTGGAAAAAACCCCTTTGCGGGCAAAAAAAGTGCAAAAAAGCGTAAATAACGAGACTGAGTTAAAAAATCAGCCCGAATTTCGCAAAAATCCTGAAAAAATGGCCCATTTCAGCATAGACTTTAGGATATGGGTTTACAGCGAATCATGGTTACCAACGCCAAGGGCGGTTGTGGTAAGACGACTATTACCACGAACATTGCCTCGCATTATGCGCGACTGGGCAAAAATGTTCGCCTGTTCGACCATGACTCCCAGGGTTCTTCGCTGGCCTGGATCAACCGTCGACCCGAAGACGCGGTAACAATTTTCGGTGTCGATGCCTCCAGGAATGCCGATCACCGCCTGACGCGTTCCTGGCAGTTACGGATTCCGCCCGAAACCGATGTAGCCATTATCGATTCGCCGGCCGGGGCCGATATCGCCGAACTCGCCATTCTGTTTCAGCAAAACGATTCGGTACTAATCCCGGTATTGCCGTCGCCGATCGACATCCACGCCACCGCCCATTTCATCAAGGCTCTGCTGACCACCGGGCGGGCACGCAAGAAGATGATCCGACTGGCGGTGGTGGCCAACCGGGTGCGTAAAAACACCCTGATGTATCATTCGCTGGAGCGCTTCCTGTTCAGTCTGAATATCCCGTTTATTTCGAGCCTGCGCGATACACAACTGTATGCCCGCGCGATCGAAATGGGAATCGGCGTACAGGAAATTCCAACCTCCCGCAACAAGATCGACAAGGAGCAATGGGCGCCGATTATTCGCTGGCTCGATTCCCCGGTCGTGAGTGAATCCGCACCCGTCACGCCACTGTTCAATAGTCACGAACAATAGGTTTCGCCGCGCCCGCGGCGACAAAGTAAATTATTTGGAATATTGCTGTTTCGAGCGGCAACGACGCCAAAGCCTATGCTATGATTGCGCGGAATTTTTTACCTCGGTACCGTCATGAATCTGTTTCGCCCGATCGCTCTCGGCCTGCTCCTGGTTACAAGCCTGTCAAATGCCAATGCCAACGATTTCGAAGCCGCGCTAAGCCAGGAAACTGCCCAGTTTACGTTTCGCTCTGATTCAAGCCTGATCGGTTGGGGTGGATCCGACCTGGCACTCGGCCTGTTTTACAATGAAGACGACGATTTCATCCTGCAGGCGAGTCTGCTGCAGATGCGCCAGGCCTCGGAGGAAAATCCGCTGACTTTCGGCGTCGGGGTAAAGGGTTATCTTGGTACGCTCGACGATCCCGATGAAGACGTGTTCGCCTTCGCAATCGGTGGCCAGGTCAGGTATACCATAGCCGGCACCATGCCGATGGCCGTTTACGTGGAAGGTTACTACGCCCCGGAAATCACGAGCTTCGGCGATACCGAGGAAGTGACCGATTATACCGTCGGATTCCAGATCGAAGCGCTGCCGCAGACGATAGCGTTCGTCGGGGTACGGCATCTCGAGATCGAAGGGGATGACGGTGATTACGAGGCCGACGACGACAACATCCATTTTGGCGTGCGCCTCACGTTCTAGCCGGTAATATCTCACCGGGTCTCTGCTGCGCCGAGGCTATCCAGCAGCGTGCATGGACGGTGCATCATCGCGCCGGGTATCGTGTAATGCTATTCGATGAACAGGGCTGGATCGATCCAGGTTCCGTTTAGCCCCAGGCTCCAGTGCAGGTGGGGCCCGGTAACGCGACCGGTGGCACCGACCTTGCCGACGACCTGTCCCTTGACCACGCGTTCTCCCAGCTTGACGTCGATCTCGCTGAGATGGGCGAACATCGAAATCAGGCCCTGCCCGTGATCGATGTAAACCAGGTTGCCACTGAAAAAGAAGTCACCCAGTTCGATCACCGTACCCGCGCTGGGGTTCACGATCGGGGTGCCGGTAGCGGCCGCGATATCCATACCGCTGTGAGGCCTGCGCGGTTGCCCGTTGAATACCCGGCGCCGCCCGAAGCTACCGCTGCGCACCCCGGATACCGGTGACAGGAAATCGACGTCGACCGCGCCCTTCGAATAATGGTTACGTGCCTTTTGTTTGCGCGCTTTTTCAGCGAGAATGCGCTCCATATCGCTGGCGTAGGGATTTACCTTGCGGTCGTCGGTGATGGTAATATGCTGGGTGGTGTATTTTTTTCCCCCGACCTCGAAAAACTTCTTGTGAATCTTGTCGCTGGCGCGCGCCTCGATGTAGTGCTCGCCCGGTTTCAGGCTTAACGGCAGTCCGACCAGCGCGCTCGGTACCCCGGCGATCTTCGTGACCAGCACCGGCTTGCCGCGAAACCGGTACTCTGCCGGGTCATCGCTGCCGAGTTCGATCACCGCGATGCCGCCGGGTACCAGCAACTGTCGGGGTTGCGCTCCGGCGGGTAACAGGTAGAGCAACATCAGTATTAACAGGGCAGGGCGCACATTCGGATCCGTATCAGGGAATACGCCTGCAGTATGCGAACTTTTAAATTCCGGTCAAGGTCCTAGTGTGGTTTGTGACCGTATTTTGACCGCGCCCGCGAGGATTGCGGCAATTCTATTCATACTTCAGGACAACGATGACTGATACAGGCACCATCTTTGACAGGCTGCTCGTATTCGGTGGGCCCTACAGTAATCTGGCGGCGACCGAAGCGATGCAGCGGCGTGCGCTGGAACTCGACATTCCGGCAGAACGGGTTATCTGCACCGGGGACCTGGTAGCCTACTGCGCCGAACCGGTGCAAACACTCGATCTGATCCGTGACTGGGGCATTCAGGTGGTCATGGGCAACTGCGAAGAGTCGCTGGCCTTCAGCGAACCGGATTGCGGTTGCGGCTTCGAAGAGGGCAGCAGCTGTTCCGCCCTGGCAATTACCTGGTACCAATATGCCAGCCGCTTAGTGACGCCGGCGCAGCGACGCTGGATGCAGTCCCTGCCGCGCAGTATCGAGTTCGAGATGCATGGCAAACGTTTCGAGGCGGTTCATGGCAGCCCGACGAGCATCAATGAATTCGTCTTCGCTTCGCAGGATGCGGCGCCCAAGCTGGCGCAGATTCGCCAGTCCGGGGTCGATGTCGTGATCGGCGGCCATTGCGGCATCCCGTTCGGGCAGCAAATCGAGGATTACCACTGGCTCAACGCCGGTGTGATCGGCATGCCTGCGAACGACGGCGGCAGCCATGGCTGGTGCATGCTGATCGAAGCGGTCGACTCGGCCCTGCAGGTCAGCTGGCACCGCCTCGACTACGATTACCAGGCCAGCCGACAATCGACCATCGCCGTCGGCATGTCCGAGTACGGCCAGGCGCTGGGCGACGGCCTCTGGCCCGGCACGGATATCCTGCCAGAAGCCGAACGCCAGCAGCGCGGCCAACCGTTAAATCTCCCTCCAATAAACATCTAGCCTGAGTCGGTCTTCAATCAATCCGACAGCTGGCACAGTTCACCGCGACTGACCGGGTGGCCTGCGGCTTCCCGAAAAGGCTCGTTTTTTAAAGGGCAAGGCGATACGCGACATCCATGTCGCGGATCGCCACAGGTGGCGTCCATGCCACCTGACCCTTTAAAAAACGAGCCTTTTCGGCACCCGGTCTTTAGGTTGCGGTGAACCGTGCCAGCTGCCTCTGGTTGCCCAATTATCAGAAGGTCAATCTGTCGCTGTATTCAGACTGAAACAATGTGCTTCGATTGATTAATGTGCCAGGTCGCTTCGAAGGGGTCAGAGCCCGGTTTTGGAACTATGGGTGGCCGGGTACGAAAGCGTTGGCGAAAACCGGGGTCTGACCCCAGGCGTCCTGGGGTTTAGATACTGGAGCTACGACTTTACAAACTTTGGATTCTGAAAGGCAACCGCCGCAACCCCGCGCGACCTAAAGACAGGGTGCCGAAAAAGGGTGAATTTTTTAGGGTCAGGCCACATGGACGTGGCCTGTGGCGATTCGCGACAGGGACGTCGCGTATCGCCTTGCCCTAAAAAATTCACCCTTTTTCGGGAAGCCGCAGGCCACCCTGTCAGTCGCGCGGGGTTCCGGCGGTTGCCGATCGAAGGGATAGCAGAAAGTATTAGAGTAGAACCACTACTGGTGTGATGCGGTGTTTGAGGCTTGGTTAGGCTGGAACTGTTCGACCCAGAGCAGGGTGGCGCCGGCAACGGCGACCGGCATGGCGAAGAAATTCACGATCGGGATGCTGGTCATGATCATGACGCCGCCGCCGAAGCCGAGGGAGATGCCGCGTCGCTGCGACAGGCGCCGTTTTTGCTCGGAGAAGACGATGTCGTGATTTCCCATCGGGTAGTCGAAGTACTCGAGCGACAGCAGCCAGGAGCCAAAAACCACCCACAGCACCGGCGCAATCAGGTTGATGCCGGGAATCAGCGTGACCAGGAACAGTCCCAGTGCCCACAGCGCAATATACCCCAGCTTGCGTAACTGCGAACCGATCGCGTCGATCGCCATCTTCATGAAGCTGATGTCGGACGAGACCGCGCGCCCGGTAAGCTGCGTCTCGATTTTTTCCGACATCAAGGCGTTGAAAGGTGCGGCGACGATATTGGCCACCGGGGTGAAGGCAAAAAACACCGTCATTGCGGCCAGCACGCCGAAAAACAGCCAGATCAGGGTTTCGAGAAAATCCAGGAAGCCTGGCACGAAGGACATCAGCCAGTCGACGAACGGCGTAAACAGGCTGTGCCCATACCAGATCAGGAAGCCGAACAGCAGAAAATTGATCAGCAACGGGATGACCACGTAAATACGCACCCCGGGCAGGTTGAGCAGGCTGAACGCGCGTGCCAGTGCCCGGGTGCCCGTCGTGATGTCGGCCAGCATCGCCAGTCGGCCTAGGGTAATTGCACCGGTTCCGGGGCGGTCCAGCCATCGGCGCGATGTTCGACCGCGATGCGGGTATAAACCCCGCCTCGCACGTTAAACTCGGCGTTGATACGCATGAAGCGTGGCGCCGTCGCTGCGACCAGGTCAGACAGGATCTGGTTGGTAACCGCCTCGTGAAACGCACCGCGGTCGCGATAAGTCCAGAAGTACAGCTTCAATGCCTTGAGTTCCAGGCATCGCTGGTCCGGCACGTACTCGATCTCGATCGTGGCGAAATCCGGCTGTCCGGTAAGCGGGCACAGGCAGGTAAACTCGGGGGTATCGATGTGGATCGTGTAATCACGTTCCGGGTTCGGATTTTCAAAGGTGTCCAGCGCGGTGGAAGGCTCGGTGCTCATATTGTTTGCTCAAGATTGATATCGGGCGGACGACGCATCGCGGCCCGCGGCGCGCCATTATATATCGGCCTGCGGAATAGGCAATTATTTGCGGGGAATTACTGCTGGCGAGTAATGCAGATGGTATACTCGCCCCGCAAAAATATTACCTGGAATTGCTCGCTGCAATGCGTCTCAGTCAAATCAAGATTTCCGGCTTCAAGTCGTTCGTGGACCCTAGCACGATCGGCTTTCCAGCAAACATCACCGCCATCGTCGGTCCCAACGGCTGCGGTAAATCCAACGTCATCGATGCGGTGCGCTGGGTTATGGGTGAATCCTCGGCTCGCAACCTGCGGGGCGAATCGATGGAAGACGTCATTTTCAGCGGTTCCTCCAGTCGCCAGCCGGTAGGACAGGCTTCGGTGGAACTGGTATTCGATAATTCGGATGGCCGGGTCAAGGGAGAATATGCGAAGTACAACGAAATATCGGTGAAGCGCATTGCCACCCGCGCGGGTAAATCCAAGTATTTCTTAAACAATACCCGCTGTCGCCGGCGCGATATCGCCGACATATTTCTCGGTACCGGCCTCGGCCCGCGCAGCTATTCCATTATCGAGCAGGGCATGGTGAGCCGTGTAATCGACGCCAAACCGGATGAGCTCAGGGTTTACCTGGAGGAAGCGGCCGGGATATCCAAGTACAAGGAGCGGCGTCGCGAAACCGAGACGCGTATCAGGCATTCGCGCGAAAATCTCGATCGCCTGATCGATTTGATCGAAGAGATCGACAAGCAATTGACCCGGCTCGATCGGCAATCGAAAACCGCGGAGAAGTACAAGACACTGAAACAGGATCAGCGCCGGCTCGAAGCCGAAAGCCTGCTGTTACAGAAACAGGTCTTCGACGACGAATTCGAGGTGCAGCGGCGCAAGCTCGCCAGTTCCGAGAACGCCATGGAAGAACGCACCGCGGCATTGCGCGAAACCGAACGAGAAATCGAGCAATCACGGCAGCAACTGACCGAGGCCAGCGAGCAGCATAACGAGGTGCAGGGGCGCTATTACAAGCTTGGTTCGGAGATTTCCGGCAAGGAACAGGCGATAGAGCACCAGAAGAACCTGCGCCAGCTTAATCGCCAGGAACTGGCGGGCATCGAGCAATCGCTGCAGGATGCGCAGAAAATCCTGACCAGCGACGAGGCTCGATTGCAGCAGCTGAAGCAGCAGCTCGAAGAAATTGCACCGGGGCTCGAAACCAGCGGCGATAATTTGCAGCAGCAGCAACAGGCGCTGGAGCAGGCAGAACAGAAAATGCAGGAATGGCAGGAGCTGTGGGATCAGTTTCGGCGAGAGTTTCACCAGGTGCACGAGGCCGCCCAGATCGAAAACCGGGGTATCGAGCACATCGAGCGCCAGGTGCAGCGCACCGACCAGCAGCGCACGAGGCTGCAACAGGAACTCGACACGCTCGACGCGACCGCCGCGGCCCAGGAAATCGATGAGCTCCAGGCTAATGTCGATGCCAGGTCGGAGGAATATGCCGCGACCATGGCGCAATTGCAGGCCCGCGCCGACGAAATTCAAAAACTGCGCGGCAGCTGCGAGCATTCGTCCAACGAGCTCGATGAGCGTCGTAACCAGGTGCAGACCCTGCGCGGTCGTCTGAGTTCACTGGAAGCCCTGCAGCAACACGTGCTTGCCGAAACCAGCGATGAAATCAAGGACTGGTTGCAACGCAACAATATCGATTCGACCCGGCGCCTGGCCGGTCTGATCAAGGCCAAGGGCAATATCGAAAAGGCGCTCGAAGTCGTGCTGGCACCGTATCTCGGCGCCTATTGCGTGCAGCCGGGGGAAGTGATACCGGACGCGTTTGTGCCGAATCATAATCTGACGGTGTTCGATTGCGAACCGGTAGCGGCACGCGCGGCCGAGCGCAACTGGGGCAGGCTGGCCGATCTGGTCGATTGTGAAGTCGACCTGTCGGCTATTCTCGAAGGCATTTATCTATGCCCCGACCTGGAAGATTTGCGCGCCAAGCGACCGCAGTTGAAATCGGGCGAAAGCCTGGTGACGCCGCAGGGCCTGTGGGCTGGCGGTAACTGGTTGCTGCAGCTGGGAGACGAAGACGAACACGCCGGCATGCTCGCGCGGTCCCAGGAAATCGAGGATATCCAGCAGCGCCTGGGCAACATCACTCAATCCGCGATGGCCCTGAAATCGCGTTATGACGGGGACCGCCAGCGCCTGCAGCTGCTGGAGCAGGAATGGGATCGGGATCAGCAGTTGCTTGCCGGTTTACAGCATCAGCTATCCGAGCTGCGTCAGCAACTGGGGGAGCAGTTGAGCCACGCGGAGCAGGTGCAGAATCGGCGCCAACAAATAAATGGCGAATTGACAGAGCTCGACGATTTAAAAGCCGGGCACACCACCGAACTGCAGTCTAACAGCGCCAAGCGCAACGACTTTCTGGCGCAGATTACACAAATGTCGGAACTGGAAAGCGGCCTGCTAGAGCAAAAAACCCAGTTACAACAGAAACTTGCCGACAGTCGTGAAAACCTGCAGCAGGCGCAGGAAAGCGCGCACGAGCAGCAGATTAAACATCAGGCGCTGGAATCGGAACAGCGCGCAACGTCGTCAAATATCGATCGGATCAGACAGCAAAACGAACAGTTTACTCGGCGAATCGAAGAACTCGACAGCGCGATCAATGGTGCCGATGACCCGATCGTCGAGCTCGAATCTGCGCTGCAGGAGTTGTTGCAGCAGCGCAATCAGAACGAGCAGGAACTCCAGCAGTCGCAGCAGAAGGTCAGCGAGCTCGATCATCGCCAGCGTGAGCTGGAAGGTGAGCGCCACAAGCAGCAGCATCGCGTCGATGAAATGCGTAACGAGCTCGAGCAGGAACGACTGCAGCTGCAGGAAGCCAGAATCCGTGGCACCACGATCGAAGAGCAGCTGCAGAAGTCCGGCCAGGATATGGACGAGTTGCAGCAAAACCTCGACCCGGAAGCCGATTTGCAGGAATGGAGCCGGCGCCTGGATAAGCTGAACAATCGCATCGAGCGGCTGGGTCCGATCAACCTGGCGGCGATCGAGGAATACCAGGAACAGGCGGAACGCAAGCAGTATCTGGACGCCCAGCACGCGGACCTGATCTCTGCCCTCGAAACGCTCGAGGACGCGATCCGCAAGATCGATCGCGAAACCAGGGATCGTTTCAAGGAAACCTTCGAGCAGGTTAACACTCGTCTCGGCGAAAGATTCCCGAGACTCTTCGGCGGCGGAGAAGCGCACCTCGAAATGACCGAGAACGATTTACTCAACACCGGCGTCCAGATCATGGCAAGACCGCCGGGCAAGCGCATTACCAACCTGCAGTTGCTGTCCGGTGGCGAAAAGGCGCTGACCGCGGTTGCCCTGATCTTCGCGATCTTCGAGCTCAATCCATCGCCCTTCTGCATGCTGGACGAAGTCGACGCGCCGCTGGACGACGCTAACGTCGGGCGTTTCTGCACCATGGTTGCGGAAATGTCGGAGCAGGTGCAATTCATCATGATTACACACAACAAGATAACCATGGAAATCGCACAGAACCTGAACGGTGTGACCATGCACGAACCCGGAGTTTCCCGCCTGGTATCGGTAGACGTCGGTGAAGCGGTGGTCCTTGCCGGGGTACAGTAATGGACGCGACCACGTTCAGACTGGTGCTAGTCGTTATCGCCGTGATCGTGGCGCTGGCGATCTATCTTTACGGCCAGCACCAGTCACGGTTGCGCAAACGCAGCGCGATAGAAACCTTTACCCGCGAAGAGGTCGATTCGGCCTTCATCGAAGACGAGCAACTGCGCTTCGAGCTCAATAACCTGAACCAGGTGTTGCACGACAACGAGGACGAGGAAATCCTGGATGAAATCCATATCAATCCCGCCGAAGAGTCTCCGCAAAAGCCGCAGGCCTCGCCCGATCCCGAGATTTTCGTGCCGGAGATACTGCGCGACAGGGAGGCGGATCGCCTGGTCAGCTATCATTTACGCCACGACGATTTCAGGCTGATTACCGGCGAAGAGGCGAATTCGGCGGTCGAGCACGCGGGCCTCGAGCTGAACGACGATTCCTACCTGGAGTATCGCGAGGAGGGTGAGCTTGCCTTCCGGGTTGCGAGCCTGAGCGCGCCTGGCGATTTCGCCGAGATCGAGCAGCTGGATTTCATCACGCTGGGATTCAACTGTTTTATCGATCTGGACGATTGCGACAATCCAGGCCTCGCCTACGAGGCGATGCTAAAGAAGATAGATGAACTGGTGCGCATGTTAAACGTCAAGGTTTACATGCCGAGCCAGGAACTACTGACCATTAGCGATGTCACGACGATGCGTGAAAAGCTTTCCTGACATTGCCAGCGGTTGAGCGTATGGCAATTCCCAAAACTATCCAGGCCGAGGCCGGGCAGCTTCGACAGGAGTTAAACGAGCACAATTACCACTACCATGTGCTCGATGCGCCGGTTATTACGGACCAGGCTTACGACAAGCTGTTTCGTCGCTTACAGCAGCTCGAGCAGGAATATCCCGAACTCGCCAGCGCCGATTCGCCGACGCAGCGGGTCGGCTCCGAACCAGCCAGCCATTTCGAAACCGTCACGCATGAAGTTGCGATGTTGTCGCTGGACAATGCCTTCGAAGAGGAGGAAATGATTGCTTTCGATCGCCGCCTGCGCGACAAGCTGGATTACGAAGGCCAGCTCGCCTATTGCGCCGAACCCAAGCTGGACGGGCTCGCGGTCAGCCTGTTGTACGAGGCTGGAGAACTGACGCGCGCGGCCACGCGTGGCGATGGCCGCAGCGGCGAAAACATTACCGCGAATGCGCGCACGATCGCCTCGATACCATTGCGCCTGCTGGGCGATAAAGTACCGGATCGTATCGAATTGCGAGGCGAGGTCTATATGGAAGCCGAGGGCTTCGATGCCCTCAACCACAGCCAGCGGCAAGCAGGCGGCAAGGTTTTCGCCAACCCGCGTAACGCCGCCGCCGGCAGCCTGCGGCTGCTCGACTCACGGATTACCGCGAGCCGTCCCCTGACGTTTTGCAGCTACGGCATCGGCCTGATCGAGGGCGTCGACCTGCCGCCCGGACAGTTTCAGCAAATGATGTATCTGCGCGAAATCGGTTTGCCGATCAGCCGAAAGATCGAATTACTCGATTCGATCGACGACTGCCTCGATTACTATCGGCGCATGCTGCAACAGCGCGAGCAGCTGGCCTTCGATATCGATGGTGTCGTATTCAAGCTCAACGATAGTGAGCTGCAGCACCAGGCCGGTTTCGTCTCGCGCGCGCCGCGTTGGGCGATCGCTTACAAATTCCCGGCCCAGGAAGTCATGACAAAGCTGCTAGACGTGGATTTCCAGGTCGGCAGGACCGGGGCGCTGACGCCGGTGGCCAGGCTGGAGCCGGTAGCCGTCGGCGGCGTCATTGTCAGTAATGCGACGCTGCACAACATGGATGAAATCGAACGCAAGGATGTTCGTATCGGCGATATAGTCATCGTACGACGCGCCGGCGACGTGATACCCGAGGTCGTGGCGCCGGTGCTGCAGCAGCGCGAGGGTGAGTTACCGCGGCCGAAAATGCCCAGGCGTTGCCCGGTTTGCGACTCCGAGGTATTGCAACAACCGGGGCAGGCCGCCTATCGCTGCATGGGCGGACTGGTCTGCGCGGCGCAGCGCAAGGAAGCGATAAAACACTTCGCTTCACGCAAGGCAATGGACATAGAGGGCCTCGGCGATAAACTGGTCGAGCAAATGGTGGAGCAGGGCTTGATCGATTCGGTTGCCGATCTGTTCCAGTTGCCGCAGGAGCAGGTTTCGGAATTGCCGCGCATGGCCGAGAAATCGGCTGGCAACCTGCTGGCTGCGCTCGAACAGAGTAAAGAGACCACCCTGGCGCGATTTATTTATGCGCTGGGGATCCGCGAGGTCGGTGAGTCCACCGCCGAATCGCTGGCCGCGTATTTTGGAGAACTCGAGCCGTTGATGGACGCAGATACCGAAACCCTGCAAAAGGTCGAAGACGTCGGCCCGGTGGTGGCGGACAATATCAGGCACTTCTTCGACCAGACAAAAAACAGGGACATAGTCGAAAAACTGGTCGCCGCCGGAATTTACTGGCCATCGATCGAGGTGACGCAGCAGGCGCAAACGCTGGAGGGGAAGACGTACGTGATTAGCGGCACGCTCGAGGGTTACAGCCGGGACCAGGCGGCCGGCCTGCTCAAGGCGCGCGGCGCCCGGGTCAGCGGCAGCGTATCTGCAAAGACCAGCGCAGTTATTAGCGGCGAGAACCCGGGATCCAAGGTCGCCAAAGCCGAGGCGCTCGGTGTCGAGATTCTCGATCAGGCCGGATTCGAAGCGCTACTAGGAGGCGATCGGTGATTTTTGATGAAGCACGGCAGCAGGAGCTCAAGAAATATACCTACTCGGTTTACATCCTGCAGGCGCTTTCGTTTGTGACGCTGGTTACCGGGATCCTGGGCCTGATCGTCAACTATATCAAGTACGATGACGTCCGCGGCAGCTGGCTCGAATCGCATTTCAGGTGGCAGAAGGCGACCTTCTGGTATGGCTTGCTGTGGTCGCTGTTGGGAATACTTACAACTCCGATTCTGGTCGGTTACGTGGTGCTGCCGGTGGTTACCATCTGGCTGGTTTACCGTATCGCGCGCGGCTGGATTTATCTTGTCGACCGCAAGGAAATGTACCTGGAAGAATCGCAAGAGAACGAAAAAACGGGAGAGAACCATGAATGACGATGAACAGTGGCGCAGTAAGCTGAGTGCCGAAGAGTACCGGGTGTGCCGCGAGAAGGGCACCGAACCGCCGTTCAGTGGCGAGTACTACCATAACCACCAGACAGGCAAGTACCTATGCAAATGCTGTGGCGAGTTGTTGTTCGCTTCCACCGACAAGTATGATTCGGGCTCAGGCTGGCCCTCGTTCGACAGGCCCGCCTCGGACCAGGTTATTCGCTACGAGGAAGACAGCAGCCTCGGCATGCGCCGGGTCGAGGCCATGTGTGATCGCTGCGGCAGCCATCTCGGCCATGTATTCGACGACGGACCCGCGGACAGCACGGGCAAGCGCTATTGCATCAATTCGCTGTCGCTCGATTTCGAGGCTGTCGGCGATGAATGAGTCCGATTTCGACCAGATAGCCGAGGACACCATGGTCGCAATCGAGGAGGCGATCGAGGATTGCGGTGTCGATATCGACTACGACAACGCGGGCGGTATCCTGACGCTGGAATTTGCCGACGGCAGCCAGATTATTGTCAACAAGCAGGCCCCGCTGACCCAAATCTGGGTTGCGGCCCGCTCGGGCGGTTATCATTTCGATTACGATGCTGCCGGGGAGTGCTGGCGCTTACAGGGAAGCGGCGAGGAGCTATTCAGTTGCCTGGGTCGCTACTGTAGCGAGCAGGCCGGTGAGGACGTTGTACTCGGGTAAGTTTACGGCTTGACGCGATGCCGGTGGTCGCAACTCTGGCCCGGCAGCTCGACTGTCGACAGATTTAAGTGACTGGCACAGCGAACCCAAACGAGCGTCACAAGTGAGTTTAGCGAAAAGAAAGTTACTGTTAACGTTGATCAGGTACTGCGCTGTCTTTATTGTCTTCGCGTTTCTTTACACCCTGCTCGATTTCGCGGTCGATATCCGTCCCTCCGGTATCCAGGAGTCCTACCGCTTCAGTCTGCGCGATCTCGCTGTCGATCGAGTCGAAGTATTACGTCAGGATAACCTGGCGATAGTGGTGATCAAGCGTTCCGACGAGACCATTGCCGCACTGGAGAATTCCGGGAATAATCTGCAGGACCCGGGGTCCGACGACAGCCGTCAACCTGAATTCGCGCGAAATCCCCTGCGTTCGAGGCATCCCGGATATTTTGTAAGCTACGCGATCGGCACCGATCTTGGCTGCCCGGTTGCGGCTGTCGGCAAGGAACTCGGGGAAGTCTGCAGTGCGGCGCGCTACGATTATGCCGGCAGGGCATTGAAGGGCGCAAACAAGTTTCGGAATCTGGATGTTCCGGATTATAATTTTGCCACGGATTTCAGTACCTTAACGATCAGACCCTGAGCAGGATAGTAATATGCCTTCATTCGATGTTGTCTCCGAAGTCGACCACCACGAGTTGAGTAATGCGCTCGACCAGGCGAATCGCGAAATCGGCACCCGTTATGATTTCAAGGGTTCGAATGCACGTATCGAGCAGGCCGGCAACCAGTTAGCGCTGGAAGCCGAGTCGGAATTCCAGGTCAAGCAAATGGTGCCCATACTCAAAGAGAAAATGTCGAAACGCGGCATCGATGTCGACTGTCTCGAGTTCGGCGATATTGTCGAGATGAACAAGCGTGCACGCCAGCCGGTGACCGTGCGCGAGGGTCTGGACAAGGATCTGGCGCGCAAGATGGTAAAACTGATCAAGGACAGCAAGCTCAAGGTACAGGCCGCGATCCAGGGTGAGCAACTCAGGGTTACTGGCAAGAAGCGGGACGACCTGCAGCAAGTCATGCAAAACCTGCGCGAGGCCGGGCTTGGAATCCCGCTACAGTTCAACAATTTCCGGGACTAGTGTCGGCGCCGGCCCGATGCCAATATTCGCCCCGCTGCACGATGCCGACTAGCCGGTCAAATAGACGTCGAAACGAATTGTTTTTTCACGGTAAACGACGTCGGGCTTGATCGCGGTCAGATCAGGCGCCTTTGCCGGCCGTTTAACCACGACGCGCCTGCGGGCTTTTTGCAGCGCCAGCTCGAAGCAGGACTCGATATCGAGGTTGGTGGTTAGCGCCTGCAGAATTTGCATTTCCTTGGCAGGCTTGGCGCTGGATTTATGATTCGGAAACATCGGATCGAGATAGATACAGTCGAAAGCGTGATCGTCGGCAAGCTTGCGCAGGTAAGCGCCGGCCTCAGCCTGTTCGAGTCGCATACGCCCAGCGACCTCGCTGCTGGCCGACTCGTACGCCAGGCATTGCAGTGAATAATCGAGGATGGTATAGATCAGCCGATTCTGCTCCAGCAGCGTGACCTGCTGTCCATGGCAGGCGAGGGTCAGGCTATCCGCGCCCCAACCGGCGGTCAGATCGAGTACCTGGCGGATACTGCGAGCCTTATTGTTACAGGCCCTGAGCAGCGCCTGTTTCGATTGCCTCGCGCGTTTGGCGAGCGCGCCGCTGGTGAAGCTATGATGAAACGACAGCGGCGCCTGTGGCAGGCGGATAACGACACCCCCGTCGTCGGTTTCGATTTCGAGCTCGATCGGCGCCTGGCGTGCGAGCGCAGGCAGGGTATCCCGGGCGAGAGCGGCGCGCGGATTCATCAATAATGCGGCGGCTTCTCGATTTCGGAACTAATGTCGCTGGAGGTTTCTGCCCCGAGCGTCTTGAGCTGTTCCTTGAGTCGCTCGATGCCGAGGGTAAGGTTGGTAATCTCGCGATCCTGAGTCGCAATCACGTCGTTTAATGCCTGGACGGTGTATTCCTGCTCGCTGTAAAGCGCTTCGAGACGCTCCAGCCTGGCCAGAAGTGAATCATTCACGGAAATAGCCCTTGCCAAATCCGACGAGTTTAACAAAAATTATCCGGGCCAATATATATAATGGTGGTTTACCGATAGCGAATTCAATCGCATAATACGCGCATAGCAACCTGTTCGCAGGTTACATGGCAGTAATAAGAATGAGGTTCCCCCGTGAGCGAATCACAAATTGACAAGATAGCGCAGATAGCCGAGAGAATATCGGCCGAAGAAAATCGACGTACCCGGCAGACGCATACGATAAGCAGCCTGCTGGAGGAAAGGCAGCAGGTGCTGGTGTCGATGTGCGAACTGGCGGAACTCGAGTCGAGCGAGGTGCCGGCGGAAACCGTGATTCATAACCTGCGCAACTTTAACCAGCAGCTGGTCGACTACACCGCGATGGGTCACTTCGAGATTTATGAACGAATCATCGACGGCAAGGAGCGGCGCGGAAATATCAAGATGGTAGCCGACCGGGTTTACCCGTCGATTTCCGAAACCACGCAACTGTTCGTCGATTTTAACGACAAGTACGAGGGTGCCGACGAGGCCGACAGCATTCTCGACCTTTACCAGGACCTGTCATCGATCGGCGAAGCGATGGCGGAGCGCATCGAATCCGAAGATATGCTGTTGCGTGAAATCAGCGACAATCTCGAGAGCCCCAGCAAGTCCCTCTAGCCCTGCCTGTTTTACCCGGGGCCTTCCCGTTTAGTAGCGTTACGACGCTTCGCATTGCTGCGTACGCGGAGCGCTAATTGTCGGTGCGCTCCCGCAGCCGGTGTTTCAGGGCAGGACCTTGTTGAAAGGTTTCACCGTAACTTCGGCGTAGGCGCCCGCCTTGATATAGGGATCTTCGTCAGCCCAGGCGCGGGCGGCCGCCAGCGAATCGAATTCCGCGATGATGATACTGCCGCTGAATCCGGCCTCGCCGGGATCGGGGCTGTCGATCGCGGGATTGGGCCCGGCAATGATCAATCGGCCTTCATTCTTGAGCGCGTTCAGGCGCGCCACGTGATCGGCGCGCACCGACATGCGGGCCTCGAGACTGTTTTCGTTATCGATGCCGACGATACTGTATAACATTAGCTGGTTTCCTCATCTGTGTTGGGCATGTAGCGCGCGAGGTAAAACGCCTGTGCGACAACGAACGCGAGCGTCATGCCCATCAGTCCGAACAGTTTGAAATCGACCCAGGTATCCTCGCTGAACTGCAGCCCGAGCGGGTCGATCTCCGGCGCGACGATCATGTTGGCGATGCCGGCGACGACGAAAAAGCCGACCCAGGCCAGGTTGAGCTGCAGCCAGACGCGCTGCTCACGGATCTCGATCGCCTTGCCCATCATGCGCTGGATCAATGGCTTGTCGCCGATCAGATGACTGCCGAGGAACACCAGCCCAAACAGCCAGTTGATCGCGGTCGGCTTCCACTGGATGAACAGCGGGTCTTTCAGCGCCAGCGTCGCGCCGCCGAAAAAGACTAACAGCGCCAGCGTAATCAGCGGCATCTTTTCGACTTTTTTGACCACGATCGCGGCCGCCGCCACCTGGATCAGCGTCGCCAGGATCGCGGCCAGCGTGGCCAGGTAGATCGCGTCGCTCGATTCCCCGGGTGTCAACTCCATCAGCGGCACCCAGGCATTGATACCGAGAATCAGTTCGTCCGGCAGGTCCAGGTAAAACTTGTACAGGATGAAGAACAGCAGTATCGGGAAAAAGTCGAAGAGTTGTTTCATTCGAGGTGGAGTCGGTTAAAAGCAAGGCGCATTTTAACCCAAAAAAGCCGCCTCTGGTGACTATTCTACGGCGCGATGATAAGCTCGGAGTTCGTTAGACAAGCCTGCAATCAGCGTGGAATCCAAGAAATTTTTTTATCTCGCCGGCCTGCCGCGTACCGGCAGCACCGTGCTGGGCGAGATTCTCAACCAGAATGAAAACATTCACGTGTCGCCGGCGTCGCCGCTGTCTGAAATCATCAGCGAGGTGCTGGCCAAGTGGCGCGTGAACACGGTCACGCTGCGCGCCTACAAGCATCCCGAACAGTTGCCCAACGTCTGGCGCGGGATTCGCGACGGTATGTACCAGCATCGCGCCGAGCCCTGTATCATCGACAAGTCCTGGGCCTGGCATATGAACGATGCGATCGATGCCGCGCGTGACGTGCTGGGCGAGGAAATGAAAGTGATCTGCCCGGTGGACGACATCGCCGACTGCCTGGCCTCGTTCATCATGCTGATCCGTGGCAATCCCGACTACGTCTCGTTTATCGACGAATTCCTGCGTAACCAGCGCGCGGAATTATCCGATGCCAACCGCTGCGCGGCGATGATGGACCCGAAAATCCCGACCAGCGTCGGCTGGTGCTATCAAAACCTGAAACAAACCTGGCAGGGTAAGAATCGCGACAACCTGCTGCTAATCGAACGCAGCGATCTGGTCAGCGACCCGGAGACCGTGCTGGGCAGGATCTACGATTTTCTCGACATCCCGGAGCAGGCGACCTGGGGAGATGGGCAGACGCACTATTTCGATCGCATCGAGAAAGAAATCGCGGAGGACGACGGCGCGGCCTACGGCATTCCCAACCTGCACCGGCTGGCGCCAAAGTTACGCGATCGGCAATGGGCGGCCAAAGACGTGCTCGGCAAGCAACTGTTCTTCAAATATAAACGCATGGAATTCTGGCGCCCCAAAAAACGTAATTTCTAGCCTGCCAAATGCCCGCGCAATAAAAAAGGGCTCCCGAGGGAGCCCTTCAAGTACTGCTTTACGACTTCTGCAATTACAGGATGTCGTATTTCAGGATCGCACGGATGACGGTGAAGTCTTGAGCTCCGTCGATGGTGTCACCAACGCCGATAAGTCCGTCTTCGTCTACGTCTGTGAGTCCAGCAACATTATCGTCTTGATCAGTGGCCTGAATTTCATACCACATGGTGGTATTGCGACCCAGGCTCTGGGTGTAACCCAGCGTGATGGTCTGCGGATCCGCATCGGTGTCATCGAGACTCAGCGACTCGACGTGCACGTAGGCGTTGCCGATTGCCCAGTCGATCACGATGCTGTCGTCTTCATCCCGGCTCTGGTAACCCACACCCAGCGTGGTGTCGCCGATGCCGATGCCGGACCAGGTCACACCGATGATTTCTTCTTCCTCGTCGATGAAGGTACCCGGATCGTCGTCACCCTGGAAGGCGCGCATACCGATACCGACGGTGCCGAGGTCACCGACCGCAAACGATACGGCGGCTTCGACGGTATCGATGTCTTCTTCTTCGCTGTCAGAAACCATGTAAATGGTTGCACCGAAGTCGATGGCGCCGGCGCTGCCAGCATAGCTAGCCGCGTTGTCGGTACGACCGACGTAAGCTACCATGGAGTAGCCTGAACCCCACCAGGGGTTATCCAGCGGGCCAACGATGTGGTTGTAGAAGGTGTGGTAAGTTTGACCGATGGTCACGGAACCGAAGTCACCCTTGACACCGACGTAACGATGACGATTCTTGACGCCAGCAGAGCTGTCGAAGTCGACGTCCCACTCGTAACGGCCAAAACCGGTCATACCGTTGCCGAGGTCGGTTTCACCACGGGCACCGAAGCGTGACGCCATGCTCATAATTTCCCACTGGTTGTCGTCTTCGGAGTCAGAAGCGCTAGTGGTGTCCCATTCGCTGCGGCCAAGTCCAGCCAGAGCATCGTTGAGGTTCGAGTAGGGGCCGTTAGCCGCATAGCCAGCGGTGTTGGTTCCGGCAACAATCTCGCGTCGGTCGCCCTTGTCGGTGTCGGTGTTAACGAAACCCACGCGAGCCGACGCGTAGATGCTGCCTTCGGCTTGTGCAGCCATCGGCGTAGCGACGACTCCCGCCACGGCCAATGCAATTGCAGTAGTTTTAAATTTCATGAGTAATTACCCTTAAGTCAGTT
>CAMYON010000028.1:6460-48040 GCA_947260025.1 uncultured Gammaproteobacteria bacterium | reverse complement strand
ATCCGCCCGTATCTGGATGCCTGACAGCGCCAACAAGAAACCGGCGCCCGCAATTCTCGAATACCTGCCCTACCGCAAGCGCGACGGCACCGCGCAGCGAGACGAGAGCACTTACCCGAGCTTTGCCCGGGCCGGCTATGTCGGCGTGCGAGTAGATATCTCCGGCACCGGGGAATCTGACGGCGACTGGGATGACGAGTATTCGACACGCGAGCTAGCCGATGGCTGCGAAGTCATCGAATGGATCGCAAGCCAGCCCTGGTGTGACGGCAACCTGGGCATGATGGGTATTTCCTGGGGCGGATTCAATTCGCTGCAAATCGCGGCATTACAGCCGGAGGCGCTGAAGGCGGTAATTGCGATCGGCACCACGGTCGATCGCTACAACGACGACATTCACTATAAAAACGGCTGCCTGCTTTATTCCAATTTTTCCTGGTCCAGCACGATGCTGTGTTACGCCTCGAGGCCGCGAAATCTGGCTCAATCGTCTCAAAACGCAACCGTTTCCATTAGCAACCTGGCTCGCAAATCAACGGAAAAATGACTACTGGAAGCACGGATCGATAAGCGAAAACTATGAAAACGTCAAAATTCCGGCGCTTTTGATCTCGGGTTGGGCCGACGGATATATCAATGCGCCTCCCGCCGGGGCGACCCATCTTGCCAATTCCAGGGCCATCAACGGTCCGTGGATTCACAAGTATCCGCATTTTGCCTGGCCCAGGCCGCGCATCGATTTTCTTGGCGAGGCAATCGCCTGGTGGGATAAATGGCTCAAGGGCAAGGATAACGAAGTCGACCAATTGCCTGCCTATCGTGCCTATATCCTGGAGGACGCCAGGCCCCTGCTTAAACATGAGTTCGAGCCTGGCCGCTGGGTTGCCGAGCAGACCCTGCCGGCGCCAGAGACTCGCAGTCGTTACTATTACCTGGCACCCAATCGGCAACTACTCGACATCCCCGGCCGCAGCCGGTTAAAAACGCTGAGCTCACCGCAGGACTGCGGCAGCAGCTGTGGTGAATTTTTCCCGCTCAAAGCGGATGGGGAAATGGCTGGCGATCAGCGCCACGACGATTCCGGATCGCTGGTGTTCGACAGCGGCAAGCTACAGCAGCCGATAGAAATTCTCGGCCGCCCCAAGCTGCGGTTGAAGCTTGCGATCGACAAGCCGCTGGGCAATATCGCCGTGCGGCTGAACGACATTCATCCGAGCGGCGAGGTATCGCGGGTAAGCTGGGGCGTACTGAATCTGGCGCATCGCAACGGTAACGAGAGCCCTGAACCGATGGTGCCGGGTCAGACCGCAGCGATCGAGATCGAGCTCGACGAATGTGGCTATCGCTTCATGCGCGGCCACAAGATGCGGGTGGCTATCTCGACCAACTACTGGCCCACGATCATGCCACCGCCGGAGAATGTGACCGCTACCATCAATCTCGGCCAGGATGCCTTTATCGAGCTACCGGTACGCGCCGGGGTAGATGTTTATGAAATGCCCGAACCCGCGAATGAAAATCCTTTGCCGGAATATAAAATGCACGAGCCGGAGCTCAGCCGGCGCTGGGTCGAGCGCAACTTTCAGACCGGTGAATCGCATTATCGCGTCATCGACGATACCGGCGAGATCGAAATGCCGGGGCACGGTCTCTGCACCCGCCATCGCCACGACGAACGTTGGACCATCGCCCTCGACAACCCGCTCAGTTATCGCTCCCAAAGCCGCTACTCCTGCTGGATGCGACGCGGCAACTGGTCGATCCACACCGAGGCCGAAAGCGAATTACGCTGTGACGCCGACAATTTTTTCATCAGGGCAACGCTACGCGCTTACGAGGGAGACGAGCTGGTGCACGAGCGCAGCTGGGATGAAATTACAATCCCACGCGATCACATTTAGGGGTTTTTAATTGCAACTAACGATTGTTTTTAACAATTAGGGGACAGTGTACCAATATTGTTAAAATTACATCATTGGCAGTTAACGAGCATTTACATGGCCAGATTACCCAGATACACAATTACAAACCAGACGCAGCACATAATTCAACTCGGTCGCGATCTACAACAGGTCTTTTTCGAAGAGCAGGACTACCGCTATTATCACGATTGCCTCGACGCGGCGGCCTATAACTACGGGCTGAAAGTTCACGCCTATGCGCTGTTACCGGACCACATCCATATACTGGCGACCCCGAGTCGCACTGACAGCATCTCGAGAACGGTGCAGTCGATCGGGCGCAACTACGTCCAGTATTTCAACGAATCCTACGAAGGCAGCGGTACCCTGTGGGAGGGACGCTACCGCGCCACCGTGCTCGACGAAAAGCAATACCTCCTCACCTGTAGCCGCTATATCGAAACGAACCCGGTGCGCGCCGGTTTGAGCAAAAGCCCGCGCGACTACCCGTGGAGCAGCTATGCCTATAACGCCCTGGGAAAAGACGATGAAATGATCACACCGCATCGTGAATACCAGAAACTGGGAGCCAGCCACAAGGAGCGCGCCCGTGCTTACCGTGCGTTGTTTAAACAGAAAATCAGCGAAGAGACCGTGTCGCTGATTACCGAGAGCACGGTCAAGGGCTGGGCCCTTGGCGACACCCGTTTCTTGCATAAAATCGAAAAACTCTGCGGACGTCGCGCCTCGCAGTTACCCAAGGGGCGCCCCAGAGGCAGCTAATCTGTTGTAATATCTTTGGCATGACAACCGAAGATAAACGCGGACCCGGGCTCAAGTTCCCACCTCCATTGCTACTGTTGGTCGCGGTCGGCTGCGCCTGGCTGGCCAACCTGCTCAAGCCCTTGCCGATCGTCGCCGGTGATGCATTGCTGGTGAGCGGCATCGCGGTTATCGCGATTGCGTTATTGATCGCGCTGATTGCCCTGGTCCATTTTTTCGAGGCCAAAACCCACGTCGAGCCCTGGCATCCGACCACCTCGATCATCCGCAAGGGCGTTTACCGCTTCAGCCGCAACCCTATTTACCTGTCTTTTTGCATCGCCGCGGTGGGCACCGGGCTGGTCCTGAACAGCTGGTGGGTGGTGGCCAGCGTCACGGTGTTGAAACCCCTGCTGGAACGACTGGTCATCAGTCGCGAGGAAGCCTATCTCGAGAAAAAATTCGGCGACCACTACCTCGAGTACAAGCGCCAGGTCCGCCGCTGGCTGTAGACCGATTAGGTTCGCCCCCGGGCTTCGGCACCCGCAACTGGGCCGCTGTCGGCCCGATCGTCTCGATCGTCATTCCGACGAACGCAAGCGCATGGCAAAGATCCGACTAGGACCGGGCAATAGCGCAATAAGTCCCCTGCAGGACGGCCTCGGGGCGATCGCCAACGTCCACGTTCAGCAGCAATACGCCCTTACCCTGGTCTCGAATGCCCTCCAGAAAGACAGCGCGTTCGGCGGCGTCGGCCCGGGTCGCGCAGCGCAAATCGCCGGTGACCGGGGCACGGTAGCGAATTTCAGCTTTCGCCACCACCAGTTCGGCCGCGACCCCCGCTTGCTCGAGGATATGGGTACACAAGGCCCATCCGGTGAGTACCGCGACCGAGTAGATACTGCCGGCGAAACCGGTGCCGTGAATATTGACATTTGGCGGTAGCGGGGCGCTGACCTCGATCGTGTCCATATCGAGCGCATCGATGGTGAACTGCATCGCATCGCTGAGCGGAATTGTGCTGCGGATTTTTTGTTGCAGTGTGGCGGCGGCACTCATGGTTAGTAACCCAGCTCGCGGTCAACCGGATTCAGCAAGGGCTTCCCGTCTTGCAGACGTCGATAGTTTTCGGCGATGTCGGCAATGGCATCCCCCAGGTGATACCCGGAAACATGCGGCGTCAGCTGCACCCCGGGGTGCAGCCATAGCGGGCTTTCCGGCGGCAGGGGCTCGATCGACATGACATCGAGAACGGCGCCGGCAAGCAGTTTATCGTCGAGCGCGGCTATCAGGTCAGGTTCATCGACCAGGTCACCCCGCCCGACATTGATGAAAAGCGCCGACGGCTTAAACCGCGCAAACAGTTCCCGGTTGAACATGCCTCGCGTTTCGCCGGTCGACGGCAGCACCGAGACTACATAATCCGCGGCCGCAAGCGTCGCCTGCAATCCCGCGCTTCCGGCATGGCAATCGACTCCCTCGAGGTCCTTCAGGCTGCGGCTCCAGCCCGAAACCTGGAAACCGTTGTCGACGAAGCGACGCGCCGCCAGTTGACCGATTCGGCCGAGGCCAAGTATCGCCACCCTGGCGTCGGCGGCTCGTCGAGGCGCGTAGGAAATCCACTGCGAACGCAACTGCTGTTGGTGATACTGGCGCAGGTGACGCTGCTCCTGCAGCACGTAGGCGAGCGCGTACTCGGCCATCTCGGCTCCGGAAGTGTCGGTTTGCAGGCGCACTACCTGGATCGACTCCGGCAATTCATCGTCGGCGAGTATATTGTTAACCCCGGCACCGGTCTTCTGGATCACTTTCAGGTTGGGGTAACGCAGGGCTTCGCCAGGATGGTAGGAACTAACGGTCAACATCTCGATTTCCGCCGGGTTACCAGGATCCTCGCCGATGCGGATATCGGCCTCCGGGTAATAGCCGAGCAGTTCGCTGCGCAGCTCGTCGTCCTTCATCCAGTCGGGATGCTTGATATCGATTAACAATGCCATGACTTTCTCGACGCCAGTTCTCTTATATAATCCGGGCCAACGCGGCAGCAGCCGCCGATAATGCGGGCGCCGGCCCGATACCAGCGTTCGGCCAGCCCCGACCACTGCCACAAATCGTTTTCACCGCCCCGGTGTTTGCTTGCCGCATCATACTGTTGACCCGAATTCGGGTAAACCACAATCAGCTTACCGGTATTGCAGGCGACAATATTTTCGATCATCGACTCCACCAGTTGCGGTGAACAGCAGTTGACGCCCAGGGCGAAAACCTGCTGCAGGTCCGTGAAAAGCTCGAGCGCGGACCGCAACAAATTACCGTCGTGCAGGCGTTCCGCATCCCGGCAGCTAAAACTGACCCAGACGGGCCTGGAAGTCGAGGTCAGCAGCTGGCTCAACACCCTCGCCTCCTGCAAGTCAGGAATGGTTTCACAGGCGATCAGGTCGGCGGCACCTTGATCGAGCCAATGCAGGCGCTGCCGGTGAAAGTCGCGCAGCCGATCATCGCTAACCCCGTAGTTGCCGCGATACTCGGAACCGTCGGCCAGGTAGGCGCCATAGGGGCCGACGCTGGCCGCAACCAGCGGTCGAAAATCGGCGCCAGGCTTATCCCGCATGAATTCGTCGCGCGCGGTACAGGCAAGCTCTACCGACACCCGGAAGAAGGATTCGATTTCGCCCGGGCTCATGCCACGGACACGCAGTCCGTCGACGCTGGCCTGGTAGCTGGCCGTCGTAATACATTGCGCGCCCGCGTCCAGGTATTCGCGATGCAGCACGCTTAAAGCCTCGGGCTGCCGCAGCACGACCTCCGCGCTCCACAACGGTGAAGAAACATCGAAACCTCGCCTGTCGAGTTCACTGCCGACACCACCGTCCAGCAACAGCGGCTGACCCCGATCGATGATGGACCTGATGGCTTCGACTGGCTTTTGCACCGGTGCTCCAGGTTGAAAATCAGCCCGTATTCTAACCCTGAAAAGCATGCAGTCCTGTTATTTTTTGGTTAACCTGTTGGGCAACATCCCAGCCATGAACGGGAGTAACGGCAATACCAGGCGGAGCTATAGCCATGCAACATATTTTCTGGCTGCGACCAAACCGGCTCGCGGGAAGATCGGGTCCCAACCTCGACCCCTGGGTTCCGCGTGAACTGGCTGCGGCTGGAATCGGTGCGGTCGTGTCGGTCAACGACGGGCTCTCGGTTTATAACGACGACCTGCATCAAGCCGGCATCGAGAACACCTGTTTTCCGCTGTCCGACAATGCGCCGCCCGGTGTCGGCGACTTCGAACACTGCCTGGAGATGCTGCCGCGCATCCACGAGTATCTAGAGTCCATCATCGATAAGGGCCGGATTCCTCTAATTCATTGCACCTCGGGCAAAGATCGCACCGGGTTGACCATGTGTCACTACCTGTGCCAGAGCGAGGGATATAAACCGCGGGACGCCATCCGAGAGGTTCGGCGAGTACGACCGATAGCGCTGTCGGCAACGGGTTACGAGGACTTCGCGATCGAGGTCCTGGGCGCCTTGCACGGAAACCGGTAATCCGATGGACTGGGTGGAGTTTAGCGTGAATGCCCTCTTCGTTCTGCTGCTGGCGAGTATCGGCGCCTGGCTCGCGATTTATCGCAGGTTGAATCCACAAGACGTTTCGTCGAGCCGATACTATCGCTGGCACCAGCTGCTGATTGCCCTGATCGCGCTGCTGGCAATCCTGGTCGCCGTTGTTATCGTGCTGTCGAGCGACCCGGGCGATCCCGACGATTACCTGTTCTGGCCCTGAGCGGAGGAACCTGCCGGTAAGCCCCGGACGGTAATCGAGTCTTTAGATCACCAGGTCGAGTCTGGCCACCGGTTCACCATCGGTCGCACCGAAGTTCATCGTTACCCGTTCCCGCAGCTCGACCGGAACGCGCTGGTAAAGCCAGTCACTGACATTAGCGGGATGATCCGGCAAGTAAAACTGGGTGGTCAGCCGTTCACGGTTACCGAGCAGTACCTTGACATGTATATGCGGGGTGCGGCTGCCGTAGGGTACCGGCTTGATCGTGCGAAACCTGTAGACACCGTCTGCGCCGGTCAGGTCATGACCGAAACCCTGGAAGGCTCGGTCGCGCGGCCTTGACCCGTGATCGCCTCGATGCAGGTAACGCCCGCCGACGTCGCACTGCCAGATTTCAACCCGCGCCGAAGCGAGCGGATTGCCGTTACTGTCTAGCACGCGTCCGCCGAGCCGCACGACTTCTCCGCCGGCTCGTTCGACCTCGCCAGTAATCTTGACCAGGTCATTGTCGACATCGTCATAGCGCATCGCCGGCGTTGGATAAAAAGGGCCCTCGGAGGCTGGCGGCGTGCGAATTGCGGCCACGGCAATGCCCGATACCGGTAACGCCATCAGGCCGAGCATCAGCTTACGGCGGGTTGGATTATCCATTTCAATATCCTGGAGTCAGACGAGTCGACAGGATAATGCCTGGCCGGCAGGGCCTCAAGCCCGGAACCGGCCCAGGCGCCCGGCTATCGTGGACGCCATGGAGAGTTTTCGACGAACGGTCGGCTAATTCGATTGATCTCGGAGCGGGGATTGAATATAAATGGTGTTTTGATACTGGAAATGATCGGCATACAACGCGATATGCCGAAGCGTGCAGGGAAAATGAAAGACAGCTTTAAGCCAGTACGTGATTTTGTCGGCTATGCAAACCAGCCACCGGAAGTGGTCTGGCCCGGCGACGCGCGCATTGCCGTGAACTTCTGCATCAACTACGAGGAAGGCGGCGAACTGTGCGTATTGAATGGCGACGATCGTTCCGAGGTGCGGCTTTCCGATGTGGAAGTTAAAGCCCGCATCGGCGGCCGCGATCTGAATATCGAATCGAGTTACGAGTACGGTTCTCGTGTCGGTTACTGGCGTCTGCTCAAGGCGTTTGACGAGCGAGACCTGCAGGCCACCGTCAACCTGGTCGGCCTCGCCGGCTGGCAAAATCCGCATGCGCTGCAGGCGATGATAGACGCCGGGTTCGATCTGCAACCCCACGGCTGGCGCTGGTTCGACTATTACGATCTCGACGAATCGCAGGAGCGGGAATATATTCGCAACAGTATCGAGCAGGTGCGCGAGCTAACCGGTGAGGCACCGCTGGGTTATTACGCCGGCCTGCCATCGTTGAACACCCGCAAGCTGGTCTCGGAAGCCGGCACTTTTCTTTATGATTCCGACGTTTACAACGACGACTTGCCTTATTGGTCGCAAGATTACCCCGAGCTGTTACTGATTCCCTACTCGCTCGACACCAACGATTCCAAGTTCGGTCGCGGCGAGAGCGACTACCAGTTGGCCGACGAATTCTTCACCTATCTCAAGGATAGTTTCGATACGCTGTACGCCGAAGGCGAAAGCCAGCCGAAAATGATGACCGTCGGCCTGCACGCGCGCCTGATCGGGCGCCCCGGGCGTATTGGCAGCCTTCACAAATTTCTCGACTACGTGCAGCAACACGATCGCGTGTGGGTATGTCGCCGCGACGACCTGGCGCGCTACTGGGCCGAACATTACCCGAACAGCGCTACCTGATAATCGATCCTGGGCGTTACCGATCTCGATTTTTACAATTTAAAGGCTGGATCGGGAGCGCCGGATTCGAGACGTTGCAAACAGTTGCCAAGCGCCCGATTTATGCGACAATGTTCCTTTTGTCTGACAATTAAATCCGATGAGTGATTCCGAGTTACTGACCAGCCTGCAGGCTAAATTTATTGGACGTGATACCGTGTATCCGACCGTCGACGGCGGACGTAGCCCACGCATTTACCTGGATTCGGCGGCATCCACGTTGATGATGGGGCCGGCCTACGAGGTCGGTCACGAATTTCTCGAACACTACGCCAGCACCCATTCCGACCTGCACTACGCGGCACGCGGTGCATCGCAGGCATTCGAGTGGGCACACGAAAAGGTACTCGAGTTCGTCGACGCCAGCCCCGAGAACTACTGCAGTTTTTTTGCCGGCAGCGGCGCCACCGCGGGCTTCAACCGCATGGCCGCGAGCCTGTCACGCGCGCGCCCGGAGCGCGACGTGGTGCTGGTTTCGGAAATGGAACATCACTCCAACGATTTGCCGCATCGCCATCATACCTCGCAGGTAGTGCATGTTCCCTGCCTGGGAGAATTCGAGCGCTACGGTGCGCTCGACATGGACAAGCTGCAGGCCATCGTCGACGAGTACGGCGACCGCATTAACTACATCGCGGTTACCGGGGCGAGCAACGTTTCCGGCGCGATAACCCCGCTGGCCGATGTCGCGCGCATAGTGCACGCGGTGGGCGCCTACCTGCTGGTCGACGCCTCGCAGATGATCGCGCACGCGCCGGTCAGTATGGATGACGCCGATATCGACGTGCTGGTGTTTTCCGGGCACAAGATTTACGCCCCGGGTTCGCCGGGCGCGGTAATCGCCAAGAATGATTTACTTAATGCGATCAAGCCGGCAGAACTCGGTGGCGGCATGGTCGACGACGTTTACATCGCCGAGTATATGCCGACCGCAACCCTGCCCGACCGGGAGGAGGCTGGCACGCCCAACATCGTCGGCGCGATCACGCTCGGTGCCGTGCTCAACCTGCTAACCCGGGTCGGCATGGACAAGGTGCGCGAAAAAGAAATCGGACTGATCGATTACGCCTGGCAGGAGATGTCTAAAATCGACGGCGTCACACTATACGGCCCCGATCCTGGCGAAATCCCGCGCACCGGCACTATGACTTTCAACATCAAGGGCTTCGACCATGGTCTGACCGCGGCCGCGCTCAACGATTACCACAATATCCAGGTACGCAACGGCTGCTTTTGCGCCCACCCATACGTGCGCGAGCTGCTGAAACGCGAGCTCTGGGAAATGGATATCGACCCCGATGCGCCCAACGCCGAAGCCGACGTCGAACGCAAGCGCGGCATGGCACGGGCCAGCCTCGGACTCTACACCACGCAGGCCGATCTCGAGGCGCTGGTCGCCGCAATCAGGGACCTGGTGGAACGGCGCGATGAAATCATCGAACTGTACGAGCCGATAGGCTCCAACGGTTACCGCCACAGGAACTTCGAGCCCCCGGCGGTCGATATTTTCAACCCGGAACGGTTACTCGAGAATTTTCTTGCGGAGCCGGTGCAAACCATCGCCGGATAAATCCTCCCGACCCATCGGTCGACCGTATCGATACTCGATTATTCCTGTCTCGCGGCAGGACTAATCCTTCTAGGCCTGGGCCTGCTGATCGAAGAACGAAGCCGCCTGCGGCAATTGCGGCATCGGGATATCGAACGGCGTACTGCGAATATTACCGCTGACCTGGCCGCGCACAACCTCCCCCTGGTGGCGGTTCGGCACCGGGTTAGGCGAACAGGGAATCGCGTCTTCCGCCGAGTAAACCGTGATGAACAGCGTACGCGCCTGCAACGAAAGGTTGGGCGCCGAGCCGTGCAGCAGGCGCGTGTGCATCAGGCACAGCGATCCCGCCTTGCCGGTACAGGTAACCGCATGCTCGAGACAATACCGCGTGACCGCATCGTCGACCGCGCCGGTGAACACCCCGTCGTGCCACAGGTTATATATTTCACCCTTGTGCGATCCCGCTACAACCTGCAACGGGCCGTTTTCATCCGTAACCTCGTCGACCATTAGCAACGCGGTAATCAGATCGTCGTTACTGTGCGGCGTGAACGGAAAGTCCTGGTGCCATTTAACCGCGGTCGCGGCACCGGGCTGCTTGGAATTGATCTTGCTGTGATGATACTTGATGCTGGGGCCGATCAACTCCGCGACGCAATCGGTCATCCTGCTATCGCGCATGACCTGGTAAAAATCCTCGGAGATGTCGGTCGGCGCATTAATCCGGCGCAGCGCGGGTTTTTCCGCGCTGTGGCCGGGTTCGAGATCGAAGCGGGCGCGACCGTCGACGGTTTCGCCGTAAGCCTCGTCGTATGCCCTGCTGTCGTCGAGCCAGTCCGCAAACTGGCTGCGCAGTCCGGCCAGTTGCTCGGCGCTTACCGCGTTTTCGACTAACAGGTACCCCTGCTTGTCGAAGAACGCTTTTTGCTCATCGCTCAGAATCATCGCATTATCGTCCCAAAAAACAGCAATATAGCGAAAACCCGGATTCGAATAAAATTCGTGTTTTTGACGCGCTGCTTCAAATTTACTAAACCAGGCCTCGATTGACTTTGATGGTTATCGGCTTTACTAATGTCGTTTTCATCCGAGGGCCGGTCACATGACACTAAAATCGACTTCCGACAAGGGATTACAGACCCTGTCTATCCATGGCGGGGAATCCCCCGATTCGGCCAGCGGGGCGTCGGCGCCGAGCCTGGTGATGTCGAGCACTTTCGTGGTCGACGAGGAGGTCAGCTTTTCGGCTAATAACCTGACCAGCGATTCGCCGTTTGTCTACACCCGTTGGGACAACCCGACCACGCAACAGCTGGAGCAAAAGCTGGCCATTCTCGAGCAGGCCGAAGCCTGTATCGCGTTTGCTTCCGGCATGGCCGCGAGCGCCGCGGTGTTGCTATCGCACCTGAGCCAGGGCGATCATCTCGTGATCAGCAACACCAACTACCCGGGAACCGCCGAGTTCGCGCGCGATACGCTGACCCGGCTCGGCATCGAGGTTACCCCGGTCGATACTTCGGAACTGGGTAACATCGAGAACGCGATGCGCGATAACACCCGCATGGTCTGGCTGGAAACGCCATCGAATCCGCTGCTGCGCATCTCCGATATCAGCGGCGCCGCTACCATCGCACACGCGCAAGACGCGTTGCTGGCGGTCGATTCGACCTTCGCATCACCGATCGCGACCCGGCCACTGACCCTGGGGGCCGACCTGGTGGTGCATTCGCTGACCAAGTACATCGGCGGTCACGGCGACGCCATGGGCGGCTCTGTTTGCGGCAGCCAGGCGCTGCTTGGCGCTTTACGCGGTGAGGCACTGGTACATTACGGCGGCGTCATCAGCCCGTTCAACGCCTGGCTGATCATGCGCGGCATGGCGACGCTACCGCTGCGTATGCGCTGCCACCAGGAAAACGCGCTCGCGCTGGCGCGCTTCCTCGAGGACCATGATAAAGTCGAAAAAGTCCTCTACCCTGGCCTCGAGTCGCACCCGCAACATGCGCTCGCGAGCAGCCAGATGGACAACTTTTCCGGCATGATCAGCTTCCGCACCGCCAACCCTAAACAGTTGGCCGCGCGCATGATGCAGCAACTCGAGGTAGTTCATTACGCGGTATCGCTCGGCCATCACCGCAGCCTGGTCTACCTGATGCAAACAGACGACCTGATCGATTCGTCCTACCGCCTCGAAGACGCCGAGCTCGACAAGTACCGTGCCGCGGCCGGAGAAGGCGTGTTCCGCCTGTCGGTCGGGCTCGAGAATCTGGAGGACCTGATCGCCGATCTCGGCCGGGTGCTGGACTGATGACGCGCGAGGCCGTTATCAGCGCACCGGCCAAAGCCGTCGTTAACGAACTGCGAGCCGCCGGACTGACCGTGCCCAGCCTCGAAACGCTGGCGCAGTATCGTGCCGACACCCGCGCGGCTTACGCGCCGACTGTCGAACAGGCGTTGGCCAGGTTCGACGGTGAAATCAGCGATATCGAGGTCGCCGGAATACGCTGCAAGCAGGTGACACCACCAGGGTGGTCGCAAACCCACGGACCATGTATCCAGTACGCCTATGGCGGCGGTTATGTCGGCGGCAGTACCTACGAAGATCTTATCATCACCCTTCCGCTGGCAACGCATTGCGCGGCCCGGGTCGTAATGGTCGACTACCGCTTGTCGCCGGAGCATCCTTACCCGGAACCACAGCAGGACATGCAGCAGGTATACCCGGTGTTGCTCGACGTCTACGGTGCGTCGCGTATGGTGATCGGCGGCGAGTCAGCCGGCGGTAACCAGGCGCTCGCGCTACTGCATCACATTCGCAACAATGGCCTGATGATGCCGGCCTGTGCTGCGCTGCTTTCTCCGTGGTGCGATCTTGCCAATCAGGGCGACAGCCACCGGTTCAACGATGAGCGCGATCCATCACTCAACAACGCATGGGTCGACCTTGCCGCCAGCTGGCACGCCAACGGGCAGGCGCTCGACGATCCGGGGATCTCGCCGCTGCTCGGTGATATGGCGGGATTGCCGCCAACCATAATCACGACCGGCAGCCGCGACCTGCTGATGAGCCAGTGCCTGCGCCTGGCGCAACGGCTGCGAGCCGCCAGCGTCGACTGTGATTTACGCGTCTGGGAAGGATTGTGGCACGTGTTCGAGTTTTACCCGATTCCCGAGGCCAGGCAATCGATCGTTGAGATCGCCGAATTCATTAAGGCTCACTGCTGAGCCGCAATCTCGCGGTTAACCCGGTAATAACCGTCGCCCTTGTGCTTGACCCGTTGCCCGGTATAGGCGTGCAGCGCCGGCAGCGCGTGAAACGGCACCGAGGCGAGATAATGATGCTCGGCGTGGTAGGGCATGTTCCAGGCCAGGAAGTTCAGCCACGGCACGGTATAGGTGGTGCGCGAATTTTCCAGCATGTTGTCGCCGAAGTCGCAACCGCTGTGTTCCGCCAACAGGTACAGCCGCAACAGCGGCTGGCCGATCAACGCCGGCAGTATCCAGTACCACCACAGGAAGGCGTTCGATGCCAGCAGGCTGATCAGCGCCAGCAGCGCGTAGCCGCCGAGGTGCAAACGCGCCTCGGTGATGATGGCTGCGCGATGGCGCTCCTCGATATAAGACTCTTCGACCCGGCCCATGGCGTGCGCCCAGATCGACGACAGGCTTTGCCACCAGGTTGGCAGGCCGCTGAGATACAGCCAGTAGTGGCTGCGGATCAGTGGCCGCATGTCGATCAGTTCGGGATCGAGCTCCGGGTTTTGCGTATGGCGGTGATGCGCATAGTGAAACACGCGAAAGTTCTGAAACGGAATCAATAACAGGAACCCGATCGGCGCCGCGACCAGGTTGTTGAGCCAGCGCGTCCTGAACACGGTGAAGTGTATGGTTTCATGCAGCGGTGCAAACAGGAAAATGAAAATCGCGCCGTATAGCGGTAATGTAACCAGCAGCAACAGGCTGTCGCGGGTGACACTCAGCGCCAGCCCGGTAAAGATTAGCATCGCCAGGTGCGCGCCAAGCTGGGCCAGGCCCCTGGCGTCCGAGCGCCGCGTCAGCTGCTGCTGCACCTCGGGTGGCAATTTGAACTTGTCGTCTTTACTCATTCCAGCGGATAGGTCTCGATTACCTCGTACCTGACGCCGCCATCGATGGCGCGCGATTCGATCAGCACGAAATTATCCACTTTCCAGCGCAGCGGCTCAAACGATTCCATCGTCGGCGCAGTTTTTATTTTGCGGGCGACCGTGACATGCGGGTTATAGCGCCGTTTTTCCGGGCGATAGCCGCAGGGTTGCAGGTATTCGCCGAGCTGGCGGTGCAGCGCCTGCAGCACCTCGGGAACTTCGCTGCAGCCCAGCCACGCAACCCGGGGTTTGGCGAAATGACCGTGACGATCAACGGCCAGCTCGAAGCGCGGTGCCGCCAGCTGCCGCGCAGCAACTTGCAAGCAATCGAGTTCGTCAAACAAGACGTTGCCGACGAAGTGCAGCGTCAGGTGCAGGTTGTAGTCCGGTACCCGCCGCGCGGGGCGTTCGACCGGCATCATGCGGGCGGTAAGCGATAGCCGCCGGCGCAGATCCGCATCTGGCCATAGCGCGAAAAAAATTCGGATATCCTTCTTGTCCCGCATCGGGCCGGGTTCCTGCGCGCTACCGGATACTTCAGACCGGGACGTCCGGCACCCAGACGTAACCGTCGGCGTCGACGATATGCGCCTCGCGCAGGCCGTGATCGGGCTGGTCGCGCGGTCCGTCAAGCAGCTTGAACCCATTATCTCGCGCGCGCTCGGCGACGCCATCCGGATCGCAACCATGCAAACGCAGCTCTACCCCGGCGCCGCGCCGGGTTTCGTTTTGCGTATCGGACAGCAGTGGATGTTTGTCATAGGTGTGGTCGGCATGCACCATCCAGTTGCTGCCGTAACCCCTGACGATCAACAGGTCTTCATCCTCGTGCAGGATCTCCGCCTGCAACACGTCACGCTGAAAAACCAGCGCCCGAGGCAGGTCGACGCTCAGCAGGTTTACGGTAAAACCGGACAGCGAATGGCCATAGTCCGGCGCCGCCATGAAGGGTGTCGTGGTACTCTTTTTCATTGTCGTTCCAATCTCTTTGCCATCGTTTTCAGCAAGGTTCTCGACCCGCCTCGCACGAAACACCACCCCATAGCCGGTGAAAATCAACCGCCGGTGCCGGTATTCCGATGTTTCTGAAAACAGGGTCGATGCTTTCTAACCTCAATTCAGATCAATCATATTAAGCCCCGGCAGCGGCAAGAACAATCCTGATTCGAGATTGCGTCGGCCCATTCCGTTGGCCTGCGATCTCCGCCGCCAGGAGCCAAATCCGGTTACATCCGCATCTGTGGTACCATTAGCGCTTAAAACCGTTAGGGACTCGAAAATTAAACGCCTGAAAGACGATGTTCAGGCAAAGATACTAAATAACGGAGATAGTCCCTAACAATAAGAAAGTTTGCGCTGTAACCCGCTAGAAACGGTATCCGATACCGACCAAAGGAGGTAGCGATGCTAAAAAAAATACTGCTCCCCAGCATTTTGCTGATACTCGCCTATGGCTTCTGGGTAAGCCCCGATTTCAAGGAAATCGCCGCCGGAGTCGCCATATTTCTGTTCGGCATGCTGTTCCTGGAAGAAGGCTTCAAAGCATTCACCGGAGGTTTTCTCGAAAAACTGTTACAAAAAACCACCAACAAAACCTGGAAAAGCCTGCTCTTCGGCGTAGTTTCGACCACGATCATGCAATCCAGCTCGCTGGTTTCGGTGATCACGATTTCTTTCATCAGCGCGGGACTGGTCACCCTGGTTGCCGGTATCGGTATCATATTCGGCGCCAACATCGGGACTACGACCGGCGCCTGGCTGGTGGCCGCCTTTGGTCTCAAGGTCAAGATATCCGCCTATGCCATGCCGATGCTGGTTTTCGGGATCGTGTTGGCGTTTCAAAAATCGAAGTACCTGAAGGGCATCGGTTCGGTCCTTGCGGGGCTCGGTTTCCTGTTTCTGGGCATTCACTACATGAAAGAAGGCTTTGAAGCCTTCAAGGACAGTTTCGACCTCGCCTCGTTGGCGGTAGCCGGATATCCCGGGTTGTTTCTGTTCGCCGGCATTGGTGCCGCCGCGACCGTGGTCATGCAATCGAGCCACGCAACGCTGGTGTTGATCCTGACCGCTCTCGCCGCCTCGCAGATCACCTATGAAAACGGGCTGGCGCTCGCTATTGGCGCCAACGTAGGCACCACGATAACCGCGATAATCGGAGCGCTGAGCGCTAACGTGCAGGGCAAACGGCTGGCCGGTGCGCACCTGATTTTCAACGTGGTTACCGGGGTGATCGCGATCGTGTTTATCAGCCAGTTTGTCTGGGCCGTGGATATTGTTAGCACCCAGGTCGGCATTGCCAGCGATAATTACACGATGAAACTGGCGGTTTTTCATACCCTGTTCAATTTGACAGGCGTGCTGGTTATGGTGCCGTTTATCTATCGGCTGGCCGATAACCTGGTCCAGTATTTACCGGAAAAAGCGCTCACCGCGGCCGAACCCAGGTACCTCAACGATGCCGCGTTCGAGTTCCCCGAAACCGTGCTGAAATCGGTGAAGCTGGAAGTCTGGCATTTGTTTGACTCGGCCTTCGAAGTAATTGCCCATGGTATGAATTTGCATCGCAGAGAAATTCTGCAATCAGAGGACCTGAAGAAAACCATCGATGACGACCGCGAAGTTCATGACTTCGATCTTGACGAAGTTTACGAGACCAAGGTCAAGGTTCTTTACGGCGCGATCGTCGAGTTTATTTCACGCTCGCAGACCGAGATTCCGAGCGTTTTTGCGGAGGAGATGTTCCGTTTGCGTAGCGCCGCGACCGAAATCGTGGAGAGCGTCAAGCACATAAAACACCTGCGTAAAAATGCGACCGAGTACCTGCTATCCGACAATGAGCACATTCGTGACGAATACAACCGTCTGCGCTACCAGATAGCGCTGCTGCTGCGCGAAATTTACGAAGTTCGGGAAGAAGACGATATCGATCATGCACTCGCGGTGCGCGATCTGAAAAAGTTGCGCAAGAAGATTAGAATCTCGCACGACGAGTTGAGTACGCATATCTCGGGAATATTGCGGGACCAGCGCATTACCCCGGAGATGGCGACTTCGTTGTTGAACGATTTTAACTATGCCGATGACACCTTGAAGAACCTGGTTAGCTGCGCTAAAGCTTTGCTGTCCTCGCACGAGGAGCTGGTCGAGGAAGCCGCCGCGGAGATCGATCTGGAAGAAGATATCACCGGTCCGGCATCTGCCGCCTGAGTGTGACAGGAAAGGCAGGCCGGGAATCCGGTCTGTCAGCCGTCAGCCAGGCTGGCGCGTTCAGCTCGTTTGAGACTGGAAGCGGCTGATACTCCAGGCGCAAACCACGAGGATCAGCGTGAACAGGACTATCATGCCGTGCCAGCCCAGGCCCTCGTACAGGTAACCCGGCAGCCAGGACCCGAGCGCGCCGCTGAGATAATAAATCGACACGTATAAGCCGTTGACCACCCCCTTGTGTTCGCGCGCCAGGTGATTGGCTAGTCCCGACAGCAGGGCGTGAATCAGAAAAAATCCCGCGGCCAGGAAAAACATCGTCACTACCAACCCCTCGAATGCGACAAACAGCAACATGACCAGGCCGCCAGCGTGTACCGCCAGTCCCAGCAGCAGGCCCCGGCGCTCGTCGCCACATACCCGACTGATGGATTCGCTGAAAAAAGAGACCGGCGCCCCCACCAGGTAACCGAGGTAAAGCATGGAAATGACGAAGGGCGTGGCACCCGGATCGATATCCCGCAGGTGGAAAGGCACATTGTTCAATATGCCCGAAAACACGAAAAACACCGTGGCCAGGGCGACAAACATGAAGCGGTAATTACGATTCCCTAACACCCGCGAAATACTCCGGCTGTCGAGTCGCGCAAAATTGATATCGGCGTCGGATTCGACCTTGAACAGCAACAGCAATGGCACTAATTGCATCAGGCCCATGACGACGAAGGCGCTACGCCAGTCCAGCAGGCTGGCAAAAACGCCGCCCGCCAGCCGGCCGGTAAAGCCACCGAGAATGGTCGCGCCGATATAAAATCCCATTGCCCGACGCACCATCGCGGCGGGCACCATGCTCGCACAGTAAGTCATCAGCGCGGTGAAGATTGCAGGCAGCAGCAATCCCTGCATCAATCGCAAGCCGATCAGGTGCCAGAATTCGTCGGCGAAATAGAAACAGACCTGGTTCAGCGCCAGCAGACTGAGCGCAATCATCAGCATCAGCCTTGCCGGTACCGCCTGCAGGAAGTAACCGTAAACCACCGGCGCGAAAGCCAGCGGCAGCATCGCCACCGTCATCAGCAGGCCCGCCTCGCTGGCCGACACACCGAAATATTCCGCCAGCAGCGGCAGCATCGGCTGCGGAATGTAGAGCGTACTGAAAGAGATGACGGTCGCTATCAGCGCGACGACGAGGTTTCGCGTCAATAGCATTGGAGGGAATTTTACTCCGGGTCGAACCGCTGTTTAAAAGTGAAAGCCCTTGCAGTCGGCCCGAGCTTGCGCAAACTGTCGAGCCTTGCGGCGGCATCTTCCAGCGTCGGGATAGTGCCGGCGGGAATCCACCACAACACCGCGTAAGCCTCGTCCATGCGATCGAACCATTCGTTGCGCCGCATCAGTACGTCTTTATGCGCCGAGCGAAAAGCGTAATCGCGCAGTGACTCGACGTCCTTCCAGACGCTCATGTTGACCAGATAATCGGGTCCGAACAATTCGCTCGCAGTTGCGTCGCTCTCGTCGATTTGCAGGCGCCAGACAAATCCGGGCGATTCATCGGCAAGCGCGTTGATGTCATCAAGGGCGGCAACAAAATCGGTCAACTCGGGGGCATCGAATCCGTGTTTCATTTTCGCGATGTTCAATTGTGCAAGTTGGTACCCGGGCACTTCGGAATCCACTGTCTGTTTCGCAGCATCATAGCAACTACTATTGCATTACAGAAATACATCCACGATCGCTTGCGAACAGAAAAATGTCCAGTCATGCCGGGCAACGCCCAGGCATCCAGCCGACTGCCCGCTTATCAAGCCGTAGTATCCTTCGAACCTTTCGGGTGCCGCCGAGATCATTCGAAATAGATTGCGGCTCCCAGGCCGCAATGACGATTTTTCGGATACACTTGCCGCCCATGGAGTTATGGATCCCACTGACAATCGCCGCGGCGTTCTTTCAGAACATCCGTTCGGCGCTGCAGAAACATTTGCAGGGCAAGCTGTCGACCCTGGGCGCGGCCTACGTGCGCTTCCTCTATGCCTGGCCGCTGGCGCTGATTTACTTTCTTGGAGTCATCGTTTACGAAGGCCACGCGTTGCCGGAAATCCACGGCGTATTCATTTTCTATGCGTTGGCGGGCGGCGTCTGCCAGATCATGTTCACGGTGTTCCTGCTGTGGCTGTTTTCGTTTCACAACTTTGCCGTCGGCACCACGATCTCCAAACTCGAAACCGTCATGGTTGCAATCTTCGGGCTGCTGTTACTCGGCGACGCCTTGACGCCGGCGGTAATCATGGCAATCGCCATGAGCGCGGTCGGGCTGATCGTTCTCAGCGCCGGCCAGTCTCACCTTGGTGTCAAATCCCTGTTGCAGGGGCTATGGCGACCGCCGACCCTGATCGGCCTCGCCTGCGCCGCCTGGCTCGGCATGAGCGTGGTGTTGTTCCGCGCGGCCTCGCTGTCGCTGGGGCTCGACAGTTTCACGCTGGCGGCTTCTTTTACGCTGCTGGTCGTGCTAATCCTGCAAATCGCGATCATGGGAATACTGATCGGATTGCGTGAACCCGGCCAGCTGAACCAGGTGGTGCGACACTGGCGTCCCGCGGCACTGGTCGGGCTCAGCGGCGGGCTGGCTTCGATCGGCTGGTTCAGCGCCTTCACGCTGCAAAACGCGACCTACGTGCGCGCGCTCGGGCAAATCGAGCTGATTTTCACGTTTGTCGCAACCCTGCTGTTTTTCCGCGAAAAGGTCACGCGCCTCGAAATCGCCGGCATCGCGCTGATCACGGCCTCTATCATCCTGATCCTGATAACCAGCTAACCCCCCCCATAATTCTGGGTCAGAGTAAAAACTATTCTAAATGCATGCATCCTGAGTCAGAGGCAAAACTTACTGGACAGCGCTGTTCCTGATGAAACACCAATCCCTTGGTAGTGATCAGGCCAGTTTTTACTCTGACCCAGAATTATTAATAGTTTTTACTCTGACCCGGAATTACCTGGTCAGGCAAGGCGGGCGGCGACGGCGGAGCCGCAGTCGCTGCAGTTGGAGGAACCGCCCATGTCCGCGGTCAGGCTGTCGCGGTCGCGGATGACGTCCTCGATGGCGGTGACGATGGCATCGTGCGCGCCCTGGTGGCCGAGGTGCTGCAGCATCATCGCCGCCGACCAGATTTGCCCGATCGGATTGGCAATGCCCTGCCCGGCGATATCCGGCGCCGAGCCGTGCACCGGCTCGAACATCGACGGAAAATCACCCTCGGGATTGATGTTGGCGGACGGTGCGATGCCGATCGTGCCGGTAACCCCGGGCCCAAGATCGGACAGGATGTCGCCGAACAGGTTTGAGCCGACCACGACGTCGAAGATTTCGGGGCGGTTGACGAAGTGTGACACCAGGATATCGATGTGATACTTGTCGAGATCGATTTCCGGGTAGTTCTCCGCCATTGCCGCGACGCGCTCGTCCCAGTAGGGCATGGTGTGAATGATACCGTTGGACTTGGTGGCCGAGGTCAGGCGCTTGCGCGGGCGCGACATCGCCAACTCGAAGGCGTATTTCAACACCCGGTCGGTGCCTTTACGCGTGAAAATCGACTGCTGCATCGCCATTTCATCCTCGGTTCCCGCAAACATTCGGCCGCCGACATTGGAGTATTCACCCTCGTTATTTTCACGAACCACGTAGAAATCGATGTCACCCGCTTTTTTACCCGCCAGCGGGCACTGCATGCCTTCGAACAGGCGCACCGGGCGCAGGTTGATGTATTGCTGAAACTCGCGTCGGATCGGAATCAGCAGGCCCCACAGGGAGACGTGATCGAGCACGGTCGGAAATCCCACGGCACCGAGAAATATCGCGTCGAACTTCGATAGCTGCTCGATGCCGTCCTCCGGCATCATCGCGCCGGTTTCGAGGTAGCGCTCGCAACTCCAGTCGAAGTGACTGAATTCAAAAGAAATATTGAACCGGGACGCTAGGGTCTCGAGCACCTTTAGCCCTTCCGGAACTACCTCGTTGCCGATACCGTCGCCGGGTATTACCGCAATTTGGTAATTAGAAACCGCCATCCTGATTTCTCCGTTGTCATACCCGCGCAAGCGGGAATCTTATAATAATTGTTACGTGGGTTGCCAAGATGCCCGTTTGCGCGGGCACGACTGCAAACGGAAGCGACACGCTGAGCTAACCGCCGAGAAACAGCTCGCCGACCTTGGGGTTTTTCAGCAAATCGTCGCCCTTACCGGCGATAGCGAGTTCGCCGGACACCAGTACGTAACCGATATCGGCAAACTCGAGGCCTTTCTTCGCGTTTTGCTCGACCATGATGATGGTCTTGCCTTCCTTGTTCTGCAGGTCATCGAGAATCTCGAAAACCATGTCGATGAAACGCGGCTCGAGACCGATCGACGGTTCGTCCACCAGCAGAATCTCGGGATTCATGACCAGCGCGCGGGAGATTTCGAGCAGGCGCCGCTCGCCCCCTGATAACACCCCGGCCTTGTGCTTACGACGAGCGGCCAGGCGCGAGTATTTGTCAAAAACCTGTTCGGCAGCAGCCTTGGCTTCCTGTGGCTTATCCTTCAGGAACCCTCCCATCCAAAGGTTCTCTTCCACCGTCATCGCCGGAAATATTGACTTGTCCTGCAGGATATAGGCGATGCCGGCTTTGGCGAGTTTCTGGTTCGGCGTCATGCGGGTGACGTCCATTTTAGTATCACCCGAACCGATCTCGATGGTGCCGGAGAAAATCCGGTTAAAGCCGAAAATCGCATGCAGGATCGTGGATTTACCCGCGCCATTCGGGCCGATCAGGCACAGCGACTGCCCTTTCCCCACGCGCAGGTCGAGGTTGTGCAGAATCTGCATCTGCCCGTAACCCGCAACCAGGTTCCTGATAGACACAAAAGACTCGTTACCCGCCAGTTCATCCAGTTGTTCGATACTAATGTCTTCGGCGATTGCCGCGGCCTGCCGGGTGACCTCTTCAACAGATATAACCGAATCTACGCCGCCGCCATGGTAGCCGCGCGTTTTTTTACCGTCGCTCATTTAATGAGCCCCCAGGTAAGCATCGATGACGCGTTGATCATTCTGGATTTCGTCGGGCGTGCCCTGCGCCAGCAATTCGCCATGCGCGAGGCAATAGATGGTCTCGGCCATGTTCATGATGACGCGCATGTTGTGCTCGATGACGAACAACGTGATACCAAACTCGGTATTGGCGCGCTTGAGTCGATCGATCAAGCCGTTGATCAGGGTCGGGTTGATACCCGCGGTGGGTTCATCGAGTAACAGGCAGGTCGGTTCGTTCATCAGCGCCATCGCAAACTCGAGCAGCTTCTGCTGGCCAAAAGAAAGGTCGCCGCTTTTAAGCAGGCGCTTTTCGTAAAGCCCGACAAATTCGAGTAAATGATCGGCCCTTTCGTAGTCTTCCCTGGTGTAGGTTTTCAACGCATCCCAGATGTTCATCTTGCGATGCGGCAGCGAGATCAGCATGTTTTCGACGCCATTCATCGCGCCATAGATACGGGTCTGCTGGAAGGTGCGCAGCAGTCCTCGCCGGGCAATTTGCTGCACCGATAAACGTGATATTTCTTCGCCTTCAAACTGAATCGATCCCCCGTCAATCGGGTGATAACCGACGATGGAATTGAATAACGTGGTTTTGCCCGAACCGTTTGGTCCAATCAATCCGGTAATGGTGCCGGAATTAACCGTCATCGAGACGTCGTGATTGGCGACCACACCGCCAAACGACTTGGAAACCCCCTGCACTTCGATAATCGAGGTCATTTGGCCTGCTCCGCCACTTTTTTCTCGACCTTGATGCCAAACCACTCGGGGCGCTTATGCACCAGCCAGCCCATCACGCCATCCTGAAAATAAACCACGGTAACGACAATCAACGCGCCGAGCGCAACCCACTGCCAGCCGAGCAGGTAATTCCAGGTCACCTCCTTGAAAAGATGGAACAGGATCGCCCCAATAACGGGCCCCCACAGGGTGCCCTTGCCGCCCAGCAGCACACAGACCACCATGAAGATGCCCAGGTTAATGGTCTGGTAGGCCGATTCCAGCGGCTCGAAATGGATCAGCTGAAACGCCGATATGCCACCGGCCATGCCGACGAAAAACGCAGCCATCGCCCAGGTATAGAGCTTGTAGCGCAGGGTATGGATCCCCATCGCGTCCGCTTTTTCCTCGTCGTCACGGATCGCGTTGATCGCGGCGCCAAAGCGGGTGCCGTACAGCCACTTGGCAAACAGGAAAGTGCCGACACCAACCGCGGCAAACAGGAAATAAAAGAAAATCTTGCCGGTATCAAGGTCGCCCGGGTAAACCGGCAGCGCGATGCCCTGGCCGCCACCGACCCAGTCCCAGTTGGACACCAGCTCACCGGCTGCGATGGCGACACCGAGCGTGCCGATTGCAAAATAGGGTCCACGCAGACCAAAGGTAAGATAACCAATCACGACCGCGGTGATCGAGCAAAACAGTCCCGCACCCAGCACGCCGAGCGCCAGGCCGCCGAAATACTGCAGGTCGGTAAACTTGTAGATCCCTCCACCGGCGGCATTGGTGTAGTCGCCGACATCGTAGACCATGCCGATCGAAATCAGCGCGGCGACGTACATGCCGGTGCCGTAAAAAAAGATGTTGCCAAGCGAGTTGTACCCCATTTGCCCACCGGTCATATCCCAGGTTAGAGCGACGATGATCATCAACCACAGGGTTGCGAGCTGGGTGCCGAAGTCAGGGAACGCAAAAGGGCTGATAAAGGTGAATGCCAGGATCAGCGCATACAGAATCGTTTTATTTCTCGCCATGTTCATCGTAGCTACTTGAGTACCTGCCGGTTACGGCGCTGCTGAATCAGGCGGACCAATAACACCAGCAATAACAGCAATACCGCAATCGCCTGCTGGTAGCCGATGCCAAAAATATGCGCGCCGTACTGCTCTAACGCGCCGATCCCGAGGCCCGCCGCGATAACGCCGGGCAGGTTGCCGAGGCCGGCGGCGGTGACGATAACAAACGCACGAATCGAGTAGGAAATACCGTAGAACGGCTGGATCACCCAGACCATGACGATGATGGCCCCGGCGGCACCGCAAATCGCCGAATTCAGTGAAAAGGTGAAGGCGTATACCTTCTCGGTATCGATACCCATCACGCGCGCCGCGCGGGCATCCTGGGCAGTCGCGCGAATCGCCTGCCCCATGCGACTGGACTTCATAAAAATGATAACGCCGGCTGCCAGTGCCGATGCCATCAGTACACCAATTAACTTGGCTATCGGCACATCTATAAAACCGTCGAAGAAATACAGTACGTCGTAGTCAAGATCGACACTCTGGGTATCCGAGCCGAACAGCAGGTTCAGGATTTGCGCCATCATGATCGCAAGGCCGAAAGTAGCAAGCAGTGATGTAAACAGGTCACGTTCGATAACTCGAGATATAACCAGCTTGTAGACCACCCAGCCGATCCCCCACATGACGACGAAGGCGACTGGAACTCCGAGCAGGGCCGGAAATCCGTTCTGCACCAGCCACCAGGACACGTAACCACCCGCGATTACGAAATCGCCCTGGGCCAGGTTCTTGACGTTCATGACCCCCCAGACCAGTGCGAGACCATAGGCCGCGAGTGCGAACAGTGCACCGACCATTATGCCGTCGAGAATAATCTTCAGGTTGACGACCGGGAATTCGAACAGGAGCCCGATGTTGCCGAGGATTTGATCCATATAATATTACCGAAAGAAAAAGAAAACAGGACGCCGATGGCGCCCCGTTTTCACTTCAGCCGGTTATTTACGCGGCCAGTTCAGCTTGTGCGACGCAAACGCCGAGGGTGCAACCACGTTGTATTTTCCGTCCTGGATCTGGCGCAATACCATCGGCTTGGCGATGTTGTTGCCCGCGTCGGAAAACTTGATGCCACCGTAGAAAGTCATCAGGTCGGTTGCGGCGATCGCGTCGCGAACCTTTTCCTTATCCAGCGATCCAGCACGTTCGAACGCATCCTTGAACACGTAAACCGCGGCGGTTGCCTGGGCGGTCTGGTAAGGCACAGACTTGTCCTTATACTCGGGAAAGGCTTTCTTGAAACCCTGCTCGTACTCGGCTGCGGTACCGAAAATCGGATCCTTGTAAGACAGGGTTTCTGCCCACTGGGTCGAACACAGGATATCGTTGGCCGCATCACCGAACTTGCCGGTTACATCGGCAGCTTCACAGTGAGTTAGCGCGATCATCGGCACCTTGATGTTTTGCTCATCGATTTGGCGTACCGCGGTCGCGGCGCCCTTGGAGTGGCCACTGACGATCAGCAGGTCGGGTTTGAGCAGTTTTACCTTAGTCAGGATGGCGCTCATATCCGACAGGTCGCGCGGCAGCTTCTCATCGATGACAACCTTCATGTCGTATTTGGCAGCGTCCTCGGATACACCAGCGCGAATGTCGAGCGAGAACGGATCGTTTTCAACCGCGATGGCAACCTTGACCGAAGAGGGTTTCTTACCTTGTTTTTCCGCCATTTCAGCCGCCAGCGTTACCGCCGAGGCCAGGTACTGTTCGGAAGTCGACAGTACCGCGAACAGGTACTTGTAACCCTTGTTGAACAGCGAACGCGACGCGCCCTCGGCTTCGACCATCGGGATCTTGTACTTCTCGGTGACCGGCGCAATCGCCTTGGTCAATCCCGAAGAGTATGGCCCGAGCATGTACTGCACCTTGTCCTGGCTTATCAGGCGCTCGGCCAGGGTCGCACCGCGATCACCCTTCGATTCGTCGTCGTAGTAGGTCACCTTGAAGTTGTAACACTTTCCGTCGACCATGACGCCGCCGGCGTCCTTGATCTTTTGAATGGCGTACTCGTAACCGTTCTTCGCGTGAATCCCGTTGGTGGCGTATTTACCGGTCAGCGAAATGGCCGAGCCCAGGTGGATTTCACCGCAATGACCGGCCGCCAGGCTTGCCTGGGAAAATAACAGTGAAACGGATGCCATCAGAATCGATAGCAGGGATAGCTTTTTCATCGTACTCCTCCGATTGTAGAACTGCAGTCTAACGATGACTGCGTTTTTATAATTGAACCACGGATTCTATGCTGTTCACACAGCTACCGCAACCCACACCTGCCGCGGAACGACGTCCGATTCTCGAACGTCATCCCCGCGCACGCGGGGATCTGCTAGGGAGATTCCCGCTTACGCGGGAATGACGGTGTTGACCTAGATCAACTCGTCCTTGCGGTCGTCGGTTTCCCCGTAGCGGCTCAGCGCGGGGGCCTTCAGGCCGTCATAGAGTTTTTCGAGGTTGGCGTTGATGAGCCTGCCCTGCTGCTCGAACAGGCTGTTACCCTCAAGGTCGCTTTCGACCAGGAAGGGACCGAAATTCTCGACTTCGAAGATCCACATCGCCTGCGCATTGCCAAGCTCTTCGAGCCAATGGGCCGCCTTGACCGCCTTGATGCCGCGCCCCAGCAGCGCACCGGTACCGTAACCCACCGTGGTCAGGTAAATCGCGCCCGCCGGCACCAGCATATCGCGATAGTCCTCGACCGACATACCCCCCTTGCCGATAATTATTTTCGCGTTGGATATCCTGAGCCACTCTGCCATCCACTTCGAGAAACGAAAGCTCGCGGTCGCGGTGACACCACCGACCGAGTAGCTACCGTCGGGCTCGACCGCGGCCGCGGGCGAACAGTGAAAGTTGACGTTGCTCAACTCTGCCAGTCCCTCGGGTAATTCAGCACCTTCTTCCAGCACCTTTTTGTAAACGCCTTCACGGCCGGTATAAATCACACCGTCGAGGTAAACCACGGTGCCGATTTCGAGCCCGTCGAGGTCTCCCTTCCGAACCGGAAGTTTTAGACGGACTGTTTTTCGTTGTGCCTGGCTGTTGGCCATTCGACTGTCTCTCTGCGCATGTAGGGGGTGAACCATTCAGGATCGTGACGATACTCGCACTTACCGTCCGCGTGGATGCGCACCGTGGCGCGGCGCGATGACAGGCAGAAGGCGTGCACGCTCATCGGCATGCCGCCGGTGTGGGTGTAACCGACCTCGATGTGGCAGTCGGCCACCATCGCGTTACCGACGAAACCCATCGCCCCCATGCCGATGCTGTTGCCCATTCTTTTCAGTTCGAGCTCAAGTTCGGCAATCTTCGGGTCCGGATTGCGGTCACCGACGGTACGCAGACAGGCCGCCTGCTTGCCGAGCACCATGGTGATGTCCTTGGAACCGCCGAGCCCGATACCGATAATCGCCGGCTGACAGGCCAGCCCGCGCTTGCCGAAAGCAACCAGCGTATCGAGGAAGAAGCGCTTGATACCGTCGATGCCGTCACCCGGGAATAGCATGCGGTAATCGGTGCCGAACAAACCGCCCTTGTGCACCGTGGTGATATCGATCCAGTCGACGTCGGGTTCGAAACTCCAGTCGATTTCGGGCGCGTTGATGCCGACGTTGTTGTTATGGTCGGTACGCCACAGCGGGTGCACCCGATTCGGGCGCAGTGGGATATCGTGGGTTGCCAAAGCGGTAGCGCTACGCAGCGCACGTTCCAGGCCGGTAAACCCGTCCGTCAGCCGCGCCTCGTTGCCGACCTTGACGTAGTAGCGCGGCAGGCCCGTGTCGGCGCACATCGGTCGCCGGTCTTCGCTCGCCGCGTTCCAGTTATCCATCATGGTTTGCAGTACGAAGCAGGAAAGGTCGCCCTCTTCCCATTTCGCCATATCCTCGATGCCCTGGCGGTAATCCGGCGGGATATCGATCGCGGCGTTAGCCATGATTTTGCGTGCCGCGTTTTCAATGGTTTGATAATCAATCATTTTCGATCAGGGACTCCCCCGGTTTGACGATAGAGAAATCGACCGGCGCATGCTCGACCTCTACCTCGTCCCGCGCACGGCGGGCAATAGTAAAATAGGATTCCTCGAGGCTGCCGACTTCCGGAAAATCCTCGCGGTAATGCGCACCACGTGAATTCTCGCGCGATAGCGCCGCCGCCGCAATCACCTCGGATACCTCGATAAGGCTACGCAGGTTGAGCCAGTCGTGCCAGCCCAGGGCGAAAACGCGGTTATCGTCACCGATGCCGGATTCGAGTAATTCCGCTCCCAACGCCGCCAGCTCGGTCTGTGCGCTCGTAATACTCTGCGCGTCGCGCAACACGCCAACGCCGTTCCACATGACATCGAGCAGGCGATCTCGAATGGCGTTGATATCGGATTTGGGCCGGCGCAGCGGCGCCATGCACTCATCGATGGCCGCGTCTGCCACTTCCTGGTCGACATCGGCCCAGTTCGTCTGCTGTGCCACGTAGTCAGCCATTTCCTCGCCGGCAATGCCGCCGAAGACGGTCGAATTGGCGACGCCGTTGCCGCCGAGCCGGTTGGCGCCGTGCGCGCCGCCGGCGTCTTCGCCGGCGACGAACAGCCCCGGCAAGTCGCTCCGCGTGTCCGGTTTGACGACCACGCCACCCATCAGGTAGTGCGCGGTCGGCACCACTTCGACCTGCCCGCCGGCGAGATCGAAACCGCAATCGGCACAGCGCTTGACCATACCGGGAAACCTGCGCTCCACCTCGGCCGAACCCAGGTGGCCCATCGCGATATATACCCCGCCGTTGGGCGTGGTGCGCCCGGCACGCATTTCGGCATAGATTGCGCGGCTCACGATATCGCGCGTCGCGCGTTCGCCATCCGGGTCGTAATTGAGCATGAAACGCTCGCCGGCGCCATCTAGCAGGTAGCCGCCGGCGCCGCGCAAACCTTCCTCCAGCACGGTGCCGGTCATGCGCGTATCGGTGCCGGCCAGCAGGCCGGTCGGATGAAACTGCACCATTTCCATATCGCGCAAACCCAGGCCCAGGCGCAGCGCCATCGCCAGGCCATCCATCGATTTGTCGCCTGACGGCGTGTGGTAGCGATACATGGTCGGCCCGCCGCCGGTCGCCAGCAGCACGGCCCTGGCCTGCACCAGGCGAAACTCGCCGCTGCGCATGTCGACCAGCAGCACGCCGGCGAGCGCAGTACCGTCGCGTGACGGAATCAGCGCCAGCGCGCGATGCTCCTCCATCAGGTCCACCGGTAAAGCACGCACCTGCTCCATCAGGCGGCTAATGATCTCGATACCGGTCAGGTCGCCCTTGTGCACGGTACGATCGAAGGTCTGGCCCGCGAAGGCCTTGTGGTGCAGCGAACCGTCATCGTTGCGATCGAAGAAACATCCGAGCTCGTTCTCCAGTTCCTGCACCCGCGTTACCGCGGTCCGGCACAGGCGCATCGCCATCTCCTGGTCGGGCAGCCATTTGCCGCCGACGATGGTATCCATGAAATGCCGCTCGATCGAATCCCCGGGACTCAGCGCAACGTTGTAGCCGCCCTGAACCATGCGCGTACAGCCGCACTTGCCGAGCAGGCCCTTGATCGCAATGCTGACCTTCAGGTCCGGGTTAGCCTGCTTTGCATGCAACGCCGCAAACAGGCCGGCCCCGCCGCTGCCGAGGATCAATACATCAGTTTTGACAACCTGATAATCCATTCAAACGGCCCTCAGCAGGAAGCCGCAGGCGACGAAAAACGATACCGCGACGGCGAGCGCGGCAAAAGTCTTCTGGCGATTGCTCCACGGCAGGTTTTCCAGCGCAAGCAGGCGCAGGCCGCCGAAGAAATGTACCGCCAGCAGGAATACCAGCCCGAACTCGGCAAACTTGACCAACGGCCCCTCGGTCCAGGAGAGCGCCGCGTCAAACGCCGCCTCGCCGGCGAGCGCGCGGCCGAGTACGTAGAAATGCAGCGGCAGGAACAGCGCCAGCCCCAGTCCCGAAAGCCGGTGCAGCAGAAACGCCAGGTATAGCGGTTGCCGACGATGCGCCTTCATGATCCCCCCACGACTGCCGCCACCGCGCGCAGTCCCGCCGCCAGCAGGGCAAAGCCGATCAACCAGCACAGACCGCTCAGCAGCAGGCCGCGCAAATGCAGCCACTCGGACAGGATATTGCGCAGGCCGATCGCCGCGTGCACCGCAGCCGCAATGACGAACAGGCCGTAAAAGCCGCCCCACAGCAGGCTGCCACGAGTGCGCGCGAGGATTTCATCGGCCGACACCCCTCCCTGGATGGCATATATCATCACCCCGAGATGCACCAGCACCAGCGGCGCCATGATGACCGCGCTGATGCGTTGCGCCAGGTATAGCCTCAATTCAACCATGGCGGTCCCGGTACTTTTTTTTCATGAATGCGCCTGCGGCCATCTTTTTCAGGCCGGCAATCGACGCGGTCGGATTGAGTTCATTGGGGCAATAGCTGGCGCAACCCTGTTGAGAATGGCACGACAGGCAGCCGCCGTCGGCGCTGACCGCCTGCAGGCGTTCGCCGTGGCGACGATCACGGCTGTCGTTTTGCAGGCTCCAGGCGCGGTTGAGCGCCGCCGGGCCGAGGTAATCCGGGTTCCAGTTCACCACGTCGCAAGCGGCGTAACAGATTGCGCAATTGATGCATTCGATGGCCGCGTTCGCGGCGCGCCGCGCCGGCTCGCCCGGTGAAATTGCCGCTACCGCCTGCGCGCGCGTCTGCGTGCCGCTGAATTGTCCCTCGGCGCGTTTCCACTTGTCGAAAAACTCGCTCATGTCGCAGGCCAGGTCCTTGATCACCGGCAGGTTACGCAACGGCTCGATCGTGAGGTGGTTGTCCTGGAGCACCTTGTTGACGTGGGTGCGGCAGGTCCAGCGCGGAATGCCGTTGACCATCATGGCACAGGAACCACACATGCCGACCCGGCAGGCGAAGCGATAACTCAGCGAGCTATCGGCGTGGCGCTGAATCCAGGTCACCACGTCGAGCACGGTTTGCGCCGGCTGCTGCGGTACTTCGAATTCGGCGAAACTGCCGCCGCTGGCGTCACCGCGCCATACCTTGACCTGAATGTGATCTGAAACCTGCATCGCATTATTGTATTACTTTATTAAAATTCATGAAATTTAAATTATTTTGATTTAAACTTTAATTAATTTAAAGTTAAGTCGAAATATGAATTTACGCCAGTTGCGCACGGTTGCAACCATTCTGCAGCAGGGCAGCTTCGCCGCCGCCGGTGACCGCATCGGCCTGAGTCACTCGGCCATCAGCGTGCAAATGCAACAGCTCGAGGGCTCGCTCGGAGTCGAGCTGTTCGACCGTGGCAGCCGGCCGGTTACGCTGACTCCCGAAGGTGTGCGCATCGCCGCGATCGCCAACGAAATCCTGGACAAGCTGGAAACCATCAAGCAGGTTGCCAGCGGGGCCGAAGCGCTGGCTTCCGTTGCCATCGGCTTTATTCCCACCACGGTACAGAACCTGTTGCCGCGAGTGCTCGAAGCCCTGGGCGAGGAGTTTCCGGCGCTGCAGGTCAGGGTTAAGTCGGGGCTGTCGGGCGAACTCTCGGCCGCGGTTGCCCGGCGCGAACTCGACTACGCCCTGTTGACCGCACCAGCGGTCGAGATCCCGGAACTCGACATCGTCCCGATTGCCTCGGAGCCCTTTTACGTGATCGCGCCCGCGACACGGGCGGGTCTCGAAACCGATAGCGAACTATTGCGTTCGATGCCCTACATCGCCTTTAGCCGCCGCACCTGGGTAGGCCAGCATATCGCTGCCAAGCTGCAGCAGCGAGGGCTTCACATTCGCGAGTCAATCGAGGTCGATTCGCTGGAGGCGATCGAGAACCTGGTGTCACAAGGCTTCGGGGTATCCATCGTGCCGCGCCGCCTGCACGCAACCATCGATGCCGACAATATCGTGCAGGTTCCGTTCGGTATGCCCGTGGAAAAACGTCAGCTGGCGCTGGTGCAGCACGTTTCCCGCCCCCGTACCTCGTTCGACCTGGCGCTGAAGCAAATCTTCACCGGGTTGCCCGATCGAGCCTAAAACCGGCAATTCCGTACAGAAGGTAGCATCCGACCGATGGACGGTCGCCGCATCGTAAAGCGTCGACGGTAGTGTGATTTCACTCTCACTTTGGTCCGAAATTCCCGCCTATATTCGATTTGTGCGGTAGCTCAAGGTTTTGGGCGGGCACCTGGATAAAATATTTTGACAATTCAACTGGACTAAATTAATTGCTGGACACATCGATGAACGACGACACAACTACTACCGGATTCGATGGAATGGACGCCACCGACGACAGCCTGCTGAGAACCTACACGCAGATTGGCAGTTGCGCAGTCGGCGATAATGCAGTCAGCGATGATATCGTTGAGCGACGACGCCAAAGCCTGCGTGCCAAGCTGGAACGCGAGAAGTACGAGCGCGAAGAACAACTCGAAAATATGTTTGTTAAATCCTTCCGCAATTTGCTGAAGGGTTTCTAGCCAGGCAACGAACACCACACGGACAGTAACGCCGGGCAAGTGCCAGCACCTGCCCGGCTTGACTGCGTCTTGCGATAATGAAAAGATGCCGGCAATAAAAATACACCGGCATCGCTACCCCGGTATCGATTCCACTTTCCTGGATCGTAATGCTCCAAATAGCCAAACGCTACGTCTCGATTGTAGACAGCGTCAACTACCGCATCGGCCGGATCATGATGTATTTCATATTTGTCATGATAGCCATCCTGTTGTGGTCGTCGATTTCAAAGACTTTTTTCCTGCCATCACTGTGGACGCTTGAAATCGCTCAGTTTGCGATGGTCGCCTACTACATCATGGGCGGCCCCTACTCGATCCAGCTGGGCTCGAACGTGCGCATGGACCTGTTTTACAGCGAATGGAGCGACAGGACCAAGGCCTGGGTCGATTCCTTCACCGTGCTGTTCCTGATTTTCTACCTGGGAATCCTGCTATGGGGCGGTCTCGACAGCACCCAGTACGCGATCAAATACAACGAACGCAGCTACTCGGCCTGGCGGCCCTACATGTGGCCGATCAAGGTGATCATGTGCGTTGGCATCTTCCTGATGCTGCTACAGGCTATCTCCGAATTAATCAAGGACATCTGCAAAATCAGGGGCGAGGAGCTCGGTCATGTCGAATGAGTTGATCGCGATCCTGATGTTTTCCTCGATGATGCTGATGCTGATGACCGGGCAGCGCGTTTTCGGCGCCATCGGCGTGGTCGCCTCGGTCGCCGCGCTGACGCTGTGGGGCGGCGCCGGCGGTTACGACATCCCGTTTTCGGCGGCGATGAAGCTGATGAAATGGTACCCGCTGCTGACGCTGCCGATGTTTATCTTCATGGGTTACATCCTGTCGGAATCAAAAATCGCGGACGATCTCTATAAAATGTTTCACGTCTGGACCGGCGGACTGCATGGCGGTCTCGCGGTCGGCACCATCGGCCTGATGGTTTTAATCTCGGCGATGAACGGGCTGTCGGTTGCCGGCATGGCGATCGGTGCCACCATTGCACTACCCGAACTGCTGCGCCGCGGGTACGACAAACGCATGGTCACGGGGGTAATCCAGGCCGGATCGTCGCTCGGCATCCTGGTGCCGCCGTCGGTGGTGCTGGTGCTGTACGCGATGATCGCGCGCCAACCGGTGGGCCAGTTATGGCTGGCCGGGGTCGTGCCAGGGCTGATGATGGCGACGATGTTCATTCTCTACATCGCCATCCGGTGCCGCCTGCAGCCCGAACTCGGCCCGGTATTATCGAAGGAGGAGCGTGATATCCCGATGTCGGAAAAGCTGCGCCTGCTGCGCGCCGGCCTGCTGCCGATCGTTATTTTCGCGTCAATGATGGTGCCCTTCGTGAATGGCTGGACCAGCCTGGTGGAAAGCTCGGCCATCGGCGCGATGACGGCGTTTTGCGCCGCGATACTGAAGGGCCGCATGACGCGTCAGGTGTTCGACACCTCGATTCGCAATACGCTGGCGATATCCTGCATGTTCATGTGGATCATCCTCGCCGCGCTCGGTTTCGGCGCGGTGTTCGACGGTCTCGGCGCGGTGCGCGCGATCGACAACCTGTTCACCGAGCAGCTCGGTCTCGATCCGTGGATGATCCTGATCCTGATGCAACTGTCTTTCCTGTTAATGGGCACCTTTCTCGACGACACCGCGATGCTGGTTATCGTCGCACCGCTCTACGTACCGTTGGTCAAGGTACTGGGCTTCGACCTGATATGGTATGGTGTGCTCTACACGATCACGACCCAGATCGCTTACATGACGCCACCGTTTGGCTACAACCTGTTCCTGATGCGCGCAATGGCACCACCCGAAATCACGCTGCGCGACATCTATGGATCGATCCTGCCGTTTGTCGGGGTAATGATTCTCGCCCTGATCCTGTTGATGAAATTCCCGGAAATCGCACTCTGGTTGCCGCAGTATGTTTACGCGCGCTAAACCAGGGATACGGCAGGCAATAACAACAGACCGGGGAATAAAAACCGATAACTAATGACACAATAACTGGAGAAATGAGATGACAAGTAGACGTAAGTTCCTTAAAACAACCGGCGCCGGCCTTGCCGGGGTCGCCGCGCTGGGCGCACCGGCGGTTCACGCGCAATCGAAATCGACCATCAAGTGGCGCATGCAGACCTATGCCGGCCCGGCACTGGCCGAGCATGTCATTAAACCCGCTGTAGATTCGTTCAACAAGGTCGCCGGGAGCGAGATGCAGATCGAACTGTTTTTCGCCGACCAGCTGGTGCCGACCGGCGAATTGTTCCGCGCGATGCAAAAGGGCACCATCAACGCGGTGCAGTCCGACGACGACTCGATGGCATCTCCCACCGAGGTCACCGTGTTCGGCGGTTACTTCCCGTTCGCAAGCCGCTATTCACTAGACGTGCCGGTACTATTCAACCAGTATGGATTGAACGAAATCTGGGATGCCGAGTATTCCAAGGTCGGGGTCAAGCACCTGTCCGCCGGTGCCTGGGATCCCTGTCACTTCGCCACCAAGGATCCGATCAACAGTCTTGCCGACCTGAAGGGCAAACGCGTATTCACGTTTCCGACCGCGGGCCGCTTCCTGGCGCAGTTCGGCGTGGTGCCGGTAACCCTGCCGTGGGAAGACATCGAGGTGGCAGTACAGACCGGCGAACTCGACGGCGTGGCCTGGTCGGGCATTACCGAGGACTACACGGTCGGCTGGGCGGACGTCACCGACTACTTCCTGACCAATAACATCTCGGGCGCCTGGGCCGGTTCCTTCTTCGCCAACATGGACAGCTACAACAAGCTGCCCGATAACCTGAAGGAATTGCTGAAGCTGACCATGGACAGCTCGCACTACTACCGCCAGTGGTGGTACTGGGGCGGCGAGGCGTCGTTGCGCGTCAACGGCACCAAGATGAAGCTGACCTCGATTCCCGACGACGAATGGGCCCAGGTAGAGTCGGCCGCGGTCAAGTTCTGGGACGAGATCGCCGCCGAATCGCCGACCAAGGCGAAAGTCGTCAATATCTTCAAGCAGTACAATGCCGACATGACGAAAGCCGGAAGGCCTTATCGCTACGGTTAGACTTGATCCTTTAGAACCCGGGGGCGTATTCTAGGCGAATCCTGCCGGATTCGCCGGCCCCTTTTTTTGACTCGAATGGATAATAACAATGCCTGGCAATCTCACCCTGGAAGCGCTCAAGGAAAAAGTCGCTAGCGGACAGATCGATACCGTCATCACCGCGATACCCGACATGCAGGGACGGCTGATGGGCAAACGCTTCCACGCCGAATTCTTCCTCGAAAGCGCCTGGGAAGAAACCCATTGCTGCAACTACCTGATTGCCACCGATCTCGAAATGTATACGGTGGATGGTTATGCCGCCACCAGCTGGTCCGCCGGTTACGGCGACTACGTCATGAAGCCGGATCTCGCGACTCTGCGCCTGCTACCTTGGCTGGAGGGCACCGCGATGGTGACCTGTGACCTGCTCGATCATCATACCCACGCGCTGGTGCCGCATTCGCCGCGCTCGGTGCTGAAGCAGCAAATCGTGCGCCTGCAGAACATGGGGCTTAAATCCGCGGTCGCGACCGAGCTCGAGTTTTTCGTGTTTCGCGAGAGTTTCGAGGAAATGCGCGACAAGTCGTACCGCAATATGACGACCATCAGCCCTTACAACGAGGACTACCACATCTTCCAGACCACCAGGGAAGAGAACCTGATGCGGGCACTGCGCAACGGTCTACAGGGAGCCGGGGTGAAGGTCGAAAATACCAAGGGCGAGGCCGATCCCGGGCAGGCGGAAATCAACGTCGGTTACTGCGACGCGCTGGAAATGGCGGATAACCACTGCCTGGTGAAAAACGCGACCAAGGAAATCGCCTTCCTCAACAACCGAGCGGTCACCTTCCTCGCCAAGTGGAGCCACGACGCGGCCGGTTCATCCAGCCATATCCACCAGTCGCTGCTCTCGACCGAAGGCGAGCCCGTTTTCTATGACGCCAGCGCCGAGTACGGCATGTCCGACCTGATGCGCCACTACCTCGCCGGCCTGTTGAAATACGCCAGCGACAATACTTTTTTCCTGGCGCCCTATGTCAATTCCTACAAGCGCTTCATGGCCGGCACCTTTGCACCGACCAAGGCGATCTGGTCGCTCGACAATCGCACAGCCGGGTACCGCGTGGTCGCCGACGGCAGCCGCAACGTGCGCGTCGAATGCCGCGTCGGCGGCAGCGACCTGAATCCCTACCTTGCGATCGCGGCGCAGATTGCCGCCGGTATTGCGGGCATCGAAGACAAGCTCGAGCTGGAAAAGGAATTCAAGGGCGACGCTTACCAGGCGCGCAAGGCGCGTGAAATCCCGTCGACGCTGGCGCAGGCCGCGCTGGCTTTGAAAAAGTCCGGCATGCTGCGCGACGCGATGGGCTCCGATGTCATCGATCACTACGTACGCGCGGCCGAGTGGGAACTCGAGGATTTCAACAGCAAGGTAACCGACTACGAAGTCAGCCGCGGCTTCGAACGGGCTTAACAGACACATTCATCGAGATAACGACATGCAACTTACCGCGAACTGGTCATACCCGACCGCTATTCGATTCGGCGCCGGCCGTATTAGCGAGATCGCCGACGCCTGCAATGCCGCCGGCCTGCGTAAACCGCTACTGGTCACCGATCGCGGGCTGGCCGATTTACCGATCACCAGCGACACGCTGGCCCTGCTCGAGCAGGCCGGCCTCGGTAACGCGCTGTTCGCGGACGTCGATCCAAACCCCAACGAGATCAACCTGGAGCAAGGCATCAAGGCCTTCAACGACGGTGGTCACGACGGCGTGATCGCGTTCGGCGGCGGTTCGGGACTGGATCTGGGCAAGGTCGTTGCCTTCATGTGCGGACAGACTCGTCCGGTTTGGGATTTCGAGGATGTCGGCGACTGGTGGACGCGCGCCGACGCCGACAAGATCGCGCCGATCATCGCGGTACCGACAACCGCCGGCACCGGCTCGGAAGTCGGGCGCGCCGGCGTGCTCTCTAACTCGGTAACCCACGAAAAGAAAATTATCTTCCACCCGAAAATTCTGGCGGCGGTGGTGATATGCGATCCTGAGCTGACCGTCGGCATGCCGGCGGCGATCACCGCCGGCACCGGCATGGATGCATTCGCTCACTGCCTGGAAGCCTATTGTTCGCCGCATTACCATCCGATGAGCCAGGGAATCGCGCTCGAAGGCATGCGCCTGGTCAAGGAAAACCTGCCGCGCGCCTACGCCGACGGCGGCGATATCGAGGCGCGTGCGCACATGATGTCGGCCGCCGCGATGGGGGCAACTGCATTTCAGAAAGGCCTCGGCGCAATTCACGCGCTGTCGCATCCGATCGGCGCGTTTTACAACACCCATCATGGCACGACCAACGCGGTGGTGATGGCGCCGGTGCTCGAATTCAACCGCAGCGCAATCGAGACTCGCATCGAGGCGCTGGCGGCTTACCTGGGTATCGCCGGTGGATTCGACGGGTTTTATAATTACGTGGCAGAGTTGAATGCGTCGCTGGGCATCCCCGCCAACCTGACCGAGCTCGGCGCCAGCGACCCTGACCTGGACTGGCTGGTGGCATCGGCGCTCAAGGATCCCAGCGTCGGCGGCAACCCGATCGCGATGAACGCCGAAAATACCCGGCGCCTGTTCGAGGCCTGTTTCTGAATATAGAGATACACTCCACGGACCTTGCGGAGTGCGCTTCGATCGACTAGACCAACAGCGCCAGCAGTAGCGCTATTACGGCACCGCCAATCAACCAGGCAGTCAGCGTAATCGGCCGGTCTTCGAGCCGTTCGGGTAGATAATCCTGCATCGTCTTCTCCGCTTCCTCCTCGACAGCGTCCTGTATATGCGAGAAGTCCTGTGTAGCTATTGATCTGGATCAGTTTAATCGTTCCTGGTGGCTTCGAGGGGGTCAGAGCAAAAATGCCGGTGAGACTCGAGTCGTAGCAGGTTTGTTGCCGGCATTTTTGGTCTGACCCCAGCCTTTCCAGGTTTGGGATTCCCGGGGTCAGACCAAAAAATATCGCCACTACCTTTCCCCTCGTATGGTCTATCGATATTTTTTGCTCTGACCCCCTCGAAGCGACCTGGAACCTTCCCAATACCTGGGATTAGTCAGACCAGCTTGTCGCGCGGGTTTTCACCTTTAAAGAAGGCGTCGATGTTTTCCACCACCCGCATGCCCATCGCCTTGCGGGTTTCCTGCGTGGCGCTGCCGAGATGCGGCAACAGCACGACGTTTTCCATTTTCAGCAAGCCGGCGGTGACCGTAGGTTCCTTTTCGAACACGTCGAGTCCGGCGCCGGCGATCTCGCCGCTATCCAGTGCCGAGACCAGCGCCGCTTCGTCGATGACGTCGCCGCGCGCGCTATTGATCAGGAAAGCCCCTGGTTTCATCGCCTTTAAGGCGTCGGTGCCGATCAGGTGGTAGGTCTCCTTACCGCCCGGGCAGTGCAGCGAGACGAAATCGGCCTGGGCAAAGACTTCCTCCGGTGAGGCGCAGGCAGTCGCGTTCAGGCCGGCGATATCCTCGTCGCGCGGCGGGAACGGGTCGTGAAAAATAATCTTCATGTTGAAACCGTGAGCGGCGCGCGCGGCAACCGCACGCGCGATGCGGCCCATGCCAATCAGCCCGAGCGTCTTACCGGTAACGCTGGTACCCATCATGTGGGTCGGGCGCCAGCCGGTCCATTCGCCGTTGCGCAGGTGACGTTCGCCTTCGCCGGCACGGCGCGCTACCGCCAGCAGCAGGGTCATTGCCAGGTCGGCGGTGCAATCGGTCAGCACTTCGGGCGTGTTGGTCACCGTGAGGCCGGCCGCCTGCGCCGCGTCGAGATCGATATGATTGAAACCGACGCCGTTGCTGCCGAGAATCCTGGCGCGGATGTTATCGACGCCGAGCACTTCGGCGGTTACCTTGTCGCAAACGGTTGGCAACACCGCATCGGCATTGCGCAACGCATCCTGCAGCTCGGCCACCGACATTGGGTGGTCGTCTTCATTGAGCTGCGTGTCGTATCGTTCGACCAGCACCTGCTCGACGTCGCGGTGCCAGCGGCGGGTAACTATAACCTTGGGTTTGGACATGAAAAATCTCCTCTGAATCTGTTCTGGAATGCTTCAGGAAAAAAAGTGCCGCGAATTGTAATCAGGATTAGCCGAATAAACTACCGCAAAATCATCGTCCCTGGTCATCGTGAACAGCGGGTGGTAAGACACGGCCGGTTGGTCAACAGGACCACTTAACCGGGAAAACCGACGCCAGCGCGATATCGATAACGCCGGCGAAGGCCGCCTTATTCCACTCCAGCCTACTCATGTGAAACCGCCGGTTCCGACGCTACGAGTTCCGGGTAGGCGAACAGCGAAGCGGTACCGCCGGTGTGCAGAAAAACCAGGTTATCGTCAGGCTTGTAATCACCCCGTCGCAACATTGCCAGCAGCAGCGCGAAGGTCTTACCCGAGTAGGTCGGATCGAGCAGGATGCCCTCGCGCCGGGCGAGGTACTCGATGGCGTCGACCGTGGCGTCATTGAGCAGGCCGTAACCGGGGGCGAGCATGCTGTCGTCACAGATGATTTCATCTGCATCTATTTCGATATCGGCGCCTATCACGTCGATCACCGCCTGCAGCTTGGTAGCGACGCGTTGTTTCTGGCTGACCGCATCGCGGCGCACGCATACGCCGTACACCGGCGCCTGGCAACCGCTGGCCCGGGCCCCGAGCAAAAAGCCGCTATGGGTGGACGCCGAACCGGAGGGCACGATAAACCGGCTCGGTTCAACCTCGAGTGCATCGAGCTGGGCGACCATTTCCTCGGCGCCGTCGACGTAACCCAGCGCGCCGTAGGGCGTATGGGCATTCGATAACGGTATTACGTAGGCCTTGCGCCCCTCCTGCGCGAGCTCGGCGGCGCGCAACTCGAGCGCGCGATCGGCGCCCGCCTCGTCTTCGCCTTCCGGGTAATAGTGAATCTTCGCGCCCATCAACTTCACCAGGAACGGATTTCCCGATTGATGATATTCAGGCTGCTCGCGCGCGACGCGATGCTCCAGCTGCACCTCGACCTCGAGGCCCATTTTGCGCGCCGCCGCGACCGTCATGCGCACGTGGTTGGACTGCACCGCCCCGGTAGTCAGCAGGGTGTCTGCGCCCTTTTCCAATGCCTGACCGATGTAAAACTCGAGTTGCCGACTCTTGTTGCCGCCGAAGGCGAGCCCGGTACAATCATCGCGCTTGATCCAGACCCGGGTACCGAACTCGGCGCTGACGTTTTTGAGTAACTCCAACGGTGTCGGCCGATGGCTCAATTCCACTCGGGGAAAGTTCTGGGTCAATGACATGCCTGGCGCCTCCGCTCAGCTTAACAATTTGATCAACACGACCCCGAAGCAAACCAGTATCGCGGCGACGATGCGCTGGCGTCCGAAGGGTTCACGAAACAACAGGGTGCCGATCAGGGCCGCAAATATTACACTGGTTTCGCGCAATGACGAAACCAGCGCCATCGGTGCAACGCTCATGGCGTAGATCACCATGGCATAGGCGCTGGCTGCGGCCAGCGCGCCGGCGCTTATCTTGCCCGGCTTGGCGCGCATGTAGCCGAACCAACCGGCTCTATCCCTGAGTAACAGCCAGGTTCCTATCGGGATCGGCTCCAATATGAATAACCAGATGATGTAACTGAAAGGATTTCCCGCGGCGCGCACCCCGATACCGTCGGCTACCGTGTAGGCCGCGATCAACACCGAGGTTGCCAGTCCCCAACCGAGCGCGGGACGCGGTATCTTACCGACGACACCACCGGCAAAAGTGATACTGATCAATCCGGCGCTCACCAATCCGATGCCGAGCATCGCGCCTGCCGGCAGGTATTCCCCAGCCAGCAGGGCCGCGCCCAGCACCACCAGCACCGGCGCCAGCCCGCGAAACAGAGGATAAACCTGGGACAGGTCGCCGCTGTGGTAAGCCTTCGACA
>CAMYON010000028.1:0-6404 GCA_947260025.1 uncultured Gammaproteobacteria bacterium | reverse complement strand
AGCGCGCTGATCAGCCGGTAGGAGGCGATGCTGTATTGCGGCGTGCCGCCCGACTTCGCCATCGCGTTCCAGCTGGCGTGCAACAGCGCGGCCAGCAGCACGAGGCCAGCAATTAATGGCGTCATCTAGAACTTTCCAACGGCACCAGTTTGCGAATACATCTAGTAAGGAGGATTAGTTATGATTTCCGTGAACACAATACTTAACCCTTTTACGAGCAAGGAGTACACCATCGAATCAAGTATTGTGTCCCCGGAATTATTTCAGATCGCACTCAGGCTGGCGCCTCGGACAGGTTGCCCTTTTCCTCGCGTAAACGTCGCTTTTGCAGAAAAATGATGATCGCGAGCATCAGGACCGCAGGGATATAGAAAACTTCCTTGTATATCCGCTCGGCGGTCAGACGAACCTCGGCGATCTGGACCTGCTCGTCGCCGTAGTAATCGAAGGCCTTGCCCAGGCTCTCGAAGTAAGGCGTTCCCGGGAAGGGTTCCTCGATAACCGCCTTGCCGTCTTCAACCACTAGAGCAAGTCCCGCGTTTTTCAACCGGGTCTCGGCGTCGGCTGCCGCCGCCAGCGGCACCAGTATCGTCGTGCTCGCGACCTCGCCAGTATCGAAGTCTGGCCCACTGACGACCAGCATCAGGTCTTCGTCCACCGGAACCTGATCGATGACCTGGTAAACATCGGAGGGACTGTGATTGATATAGGGCGGCGACACCATGTCTAGCCAGAAGCCGGGGCGAAACAGCGTAAACGCAATCAGCAACAATAAAACCGATTCCCAGATCTTGTTGCGCACGAACATGAAACCCTGGGTCGCCGAGGCGAACAGCATCATCGCGATTACCGCTACGCCAAATACAAAAAAGGCTTTCTGAATCGACACGTCGATCAGCAGCAGTTCGGTATTGAAGATAAACAGGAACGGCAACAGCGCGGTGCGAATATCGTAGGCGAAGCCCTGGATACCGGTCTTGATCGGGTCACCGCCCGAAATCGCGGCGGCGGCAAAAGCGGCCAGCCCGACCGGGGGCGTGTCGTCGGCGAGAATACCGAAATAGAATACGAACAGGTGCACCGCGATCAGCGGCACAATCAATCCGCTCTGCGCACCGAGCGTAATGATGACGGGCGCCATCAGCGACGACACCACGATATAGTTCGCCGTGGTCGGCAATCCCATGCCGAGAATCAGGCTCATCAGCGCCACCAGAATCAGCATGAAGATCAGGCTGCCGCCGGAAAGGAACTCGACGAATTCTCCAACCACCTGGTGGGCACCGGTCAAAGAGATGGTGCCGACGATAATGCCGGCGGCACCGGTGGCAACCGCGATGCTGATCATGTTCCTGGAACCGGCAATCATACCCTCGATCCAGTGACCCAGACCAACCCTGAATGCGGCGCCATAGTTGCCGGTACCGCGAAAGAAAGCCTTGAGCGAATCCTGTGTCAGCACCACCACGATCATGGCTACCGTGGCCCAGAGCGCGGACAGGGCCGGTGACAGGCGCTCGATGATAATGCACCAGATCAGGATCACGATCGGCAAAATAAAGTAAAGGCCGGTAACCGCGACGGTGCCGGCATGGGGAAGTTCCAGGATCGGCGCATCGGGCGGATCAACCTTCAGATCCGGCTGTTTCGATGCAATCCACACCAGGTAGAGGTAGGCACTGGCGCAACCGATGGCGACGACCGCAAAAGCATAGTTCGGAGCCGCGACCTTGATCCAGCCGAGACCGTAGTAGACCGCAATTCCGAGGATGCTGATGCCTATAAAGCCACTCAGGAAACCGATTATTTTAGCGGTAAGGGACTTCGTCGACGGCAGCTTGGGCAAGCCCTCTAAATTCAGCTTCATCGCTTCGAGATGCACGATGTATACCAGCGCGATGTAGGATACCAATGCCGGCACCAGCGCGTGCTTGAGTATGTCGGTATAGCTAATGCCGGTAAATTCGGCAATCAGAAACGCGGCGGCTCCCATGACCGGCGGCGTCAACTGCCCGTTGGTCGACGAGGCGACCTCAACCGCGCCTGCCTTTTCAGGACTGAACCCGGTGCGTTTCATCAACGGGATGGTAAAGGTTCCGGTGGTGACCACGTTTGCGATGGAGGACCCTGAATACAAACCACTGAGTGCCGACGCGACGACCGCGGCCTTGGCCGGTCCACCGCGCAGGTGACCCAGCAGCGCGAACGCGATCTTGATAAAGTAGTTACCGGCGCCGGCCTTTTCCAGGATCGAGCCAAACAGTACGAACAGAAATATCAGCGATGCCGACACGCCGAGCGCGACGCCGAACACGCCCTCGTTCTGCATCCAGAAGTGCCACATGGCCTTGCCGTAGGAAGCCCCTTTCCACTGGATCGCCTCGGGCAGGTTCGGCGAGTTACCGAAAAACACGTAGGCGACGAACACGCTCGCCACGATCAGCAGCGGCAGGCCCAGCGCCCGGTAAACGGTAATGCCGAGGATAATCATGCCCAACGTGGAAGCGATCAGGTCACCCTGAGTTGGCAGACCAGCACGAACCGCGATTTCGTTGCGCAGCACGACTATGTAAAGACAACAGGCCACACCCGCAAGACCCAGTAACCAGTCGTACCAGGGAATCGATGTTTTCGAACTTTTTTTGAACAGCGGGAATGCAAGCGCGGCCAGAAAAAGGCCGAAAGCGAGGTGAATCAGGCGCGCGTTGGAATTGGTCACCACCAGGCTGAAGCCGGTGACGTCGGTAAGCCAAAACGGCAGGTTCGAGGCGATGTATAGCTGGAACAGCGCCCACACGAAGGTGGTGGTTGCGATGAATTTTGCCTCCCAGCCGATCGGCGCCCTGGCACCCGTATCGACGGACGCGACAATTTCGTCCTGCAAACTCTGGCCTTCTTTATGCTCTGCCATCGGTAACTACCCTCTCAATTTTCTTATAGGTAAACAAAACCAAACGGGCCGCAAGATGCGACCCGTTGGTTATTGCTGCATGGACGGTTACATCCAGCCTCTTTCTTTATAGTACTTGGCCGCACCGGGATGCAGCGGCGCCGAGATGGCGTCGCTGATCATTTCCTTTTCGGTCAGATTGGCAAACGCGGGATGCAGTTTTCGAAAGTCATCGAAATTTTCGAAGACTGCCTTGACGACCGTGTAAACCACGTTGTCCGGGACCGAGGCGCTGCTGACAAAAGTTGCGGCTACACCAAAGGTTTCAATATCGCCCTTGTTGTTATACATGCCGGCTGGGATTTTTGCCTTGCGGTAGAACGAGTTATCTTTGACCAGTTTGTCGATTGCGGGACCCTTCACGTCTACCAGGTGTGCATCACAGGTAGCGAGCGACTCCTGGGTCAGCGCGGAGGGATGACCTACCAGCCAGAAATAAGCATCAATCTTGCCATCGCAAACTGCCTGCCCGGTCTCGGCCGATTTCATTTCTGCCGCAAGCTTCAGGTCGCTGCGACTCCATCCGAGGGCGCCCTCGATGACTTCCCAGGTGCCACGCGTGCCGGAACCGGGATTACCGATGTTCATCCGCTTGCCCTTGGCATCGGTAAGCTGTTTGATACCGGACGAATCGCTGGCAATGACCGTTACCGGTTCCGGATGTACCGAGAATACCGCCCGCAGGTCCTTGAAAGGACCCTGTTCCTCGAACTTGGAAGTTCCATTATAAGCGTGGTACTGCCAGTCGGACTGCGCAACGCCAAACTCGAGCTCACCGGTGCGAATAGTGTTGATGTTGTAGATCGAACCACCGGTTGATTCCGCCGAACAGCGAATACCGTGCTCCTTGCGGTTCTTGTTAACCAGGCGGCAAATAGCGCCACCGGTGGGATAATAAACCCCGGTGACACCGCCGGTGCCGATGGAAATAAACTGCTGCTGCCCCGTCGCTATTGCGCTAAAACCACCTAGCGATACGCTAAGCACGGAGGCGAGTAATATCTTGATTGAACCTTTCATGATTTGCTCCTTCGATTGTTACGCCGATTTATTGTTTTACACCTAAGGTGCCGCGGGTCTTCGGCAGTCGCCGGGCTACCTCGATTCTCACACTGAGACTGATCATTATTATGAGCCGGCATCCCATTGTCAAAGGAAACTAAATACCGTTCATCCCCTAATGACTCGTTATTCCGCTGCAAGGTCACAAATTTCTATCGTTTATCACGACTATCGTCTAAATTACCGCCTGCAACGGCAACTCCCAAATGTATCAAGTCAAACCCTCACTAAAAGACGAGCTCAGGCAGTTTTTCGTCATCGCGGTCCCGCTGTCGGCCGCCTACCTGGCCGAGTTCGCCATGTTTCTGACAACCAAGATGGTGGTGGGCAAGCTCGGCTACCATTCGCTCGCGGCGGTCGGCATCGCCGGCGACCTGACTTTCGAAATCCTGGTAGTCCTGATGGCGATGCTGTCGGTCGTCGGGGTGCTTGCGGCGCAGGCGCTGGGCGCCGGAAAAACCCATGAACTCGGCCAGTCGATCAGACAGGGGCTCGTTGTCGCCACCATAATCGGCTTACCGGCAATGATCGCGGTCTGGAATCTCGACCTGGCGCTGATCGCGACCAATCAGGACCCCAAGGTTATCGAGCTCGCGCGCGGGTACCTCAAGGGCATCAGCGGCGCGGTATTGCCGGTGCTGTGGTTTGCGATTTTCCGCAATTTTGTCGCGGTACTGTCGCAAACCGTGTCGATCCTGGTGATCACCGTGGCCGCGGTGGTTTTGAATTATCTGTTGACCCTGTGGTTCGTTTACGGCGGTTACGGGCTGGCGCCGCTGGGCCTGTTCGGCGCCGGGCTGGCTACCTCCATCGTGTCATGGTTTATGTTCCTGGCGCTGGCCCTGCACGTATTTCGCAAACCGATGTTTCGCGGCTTCGGGATCTTCAGGGATCGGCTGCAGTTGATATGGCCGCTGTGCCGGGAAATTTTTACCCTCGGCACCCCGGTCGCCGGACTCGCGTTTCTCGAAGCCGGGCTGTTCGTCGCAACCGCGATCCTGTCGGGCGTCATCGGCGCCAAAACCCTGGCCGCCTATGAAATCGTCATGGCATGGGTTGGCATACCGTTTGTCATTGCCTTCGGGCTCGCCGAGGCCACGATGATTCGAGTCGCCCACGCCATCGGCCGCGACAGCATGCCGCAGGCCCGCAGGGCGGGATTTCTCGGCATGTCGCTGGTGATCGGGATTATCTCGACCATGTTGGTGGTGCCGATCTTCTTTTCGCAGCCGATCATCCTTCTATTCATTTCACCCGAGGATCCGGGCTATGCCGAAGTATCGGAAATGGCGTCACGCTTCCTCGTCATCGCCGCGGTTTTCATGGTCTTCGACGGCCTGCAGGCGGCCGCGGCCCGCGCCCTGCGGGGCATGAAGGACAACCTGGTACCGCTGTGGATTGCCGGGTTCGGCTACTGGATTCTGGGTATCGGTGGCGGTTCGGTGCTGGCGTTTCATTATCAGATGGGCGGCGCCGGACTCTGGTGGGGCCTGGCTGCAGGACTCGCGGTCGCGGCCTGCCTGCTGAGCTGGCGCTTTCATCGCTTCACCCTGCCCCGCGTATCTCGATAACCGATTATCGTCGGCCATTCTGGCTCTTACTTTGGGGATATATGCCTAATACTTCATAAGTATATTAGTCTTTACTTATATACTGGATAATCCGCTTCAGTTTTTAGCTTTATAAAAATCAACTTTGAAAAGGAAGCTTTTATGAAAATCAGACTGTTAGCGCTCGCGGCATCTGCCCTGCTCACGCTCAGTGTTGCGTCGAATGCAAACCAGGCACAGACCCAGCCCGAAGCCGTTGCCGAGACCGCGGCACCCGCCGGCAACGTCAACCTGTTCGACCCGAACTACTGGCTGGCATCGATGACCTCGTCCGCTCAACCGCCCACGATTTCGAAAGAGCTGACCTTCAACGCGGCGCATCCCGTCGGCTGGATGCAGTGGATCGACCCCAAAAGTCACCAGAAAATACACATGACTTTCGCCAACCCGGCCAGCTACACCCAGTTCATGCGCCCACAGTTTTACATGGAATTCGCCAAGCCGGAAAACATGATGGCGTGGATGAACCCTGCGTCGTACCAGGTAATGATGGACCCGCAAACCATGAATTACTGGATGAACCCGGCTTCCTACACGCACATGATCGATCCCGCGATGTACACCGAAACCATGAACCCGGCGAACTACATGGTTTACCTGAACCCGGCTACTTACGCTGGATTGATGGGCTCGACGACCTGTGATCAGAACAATCCCAACAAGACCCTGACCTGGTTCGGCTACACCTGCTAGATTTCTGCATTACCTCCATAGGGATTCCTATCCCAATTTTGCCGCGGCCCCAAAGCCGCGGCTTTTTTTTGCCCGCTGCGCGTCGCCAT
>CAMYON010000027.1 GCA_947260025.1 uncultured Gammaproteobacteria bacterium | reverse complement strand
TCCCAAATGCTGGGTGAAATCGAAACCATCGATAGCGGCAAGCTGGTCAAGGAAACGCGTGCCCAGACCGGCTATGTCTCGGACTACTATTATTATTACGCCGGTCTCGCCGACAAGATCCAGGGCGCCACCCTGCCGATCGATAAACCCGATATGCACGTCTACACCAAGCGCGTGCCGATCGGCGTGGTGGCCGCGGTGGTGCCGTGGAACGCGCAAATGTTTTTAACCGCGACCAAGCTCGGGCCCGCGCTCGCGGCCGGTAACACGGTGGTATTGAAGGCCTCCGAGGCGGCGCCGGCGCCGATGTTCGAATTTGCCCGGATCGTGGAACAGGCGGGTTTCCCGCCAGGGGTGGTTAACGTCATAACAGGTTACGGCGAACCCTGCGGCCGTTTGGTGACCAGCCATCCGGACGTGGCCAGGGTTGCCTTTACCGGTGGCCCCGAAACCGCGCGCCATATCGTACGCAATACCGCCGAAAATTTTGCCGTGGTGTCGCTGGAACTGGGCGGTAAATCGCCGATCCTGGTGTTTGACGACGCCGATATCGAAGGCGCGGTGAACGGAATTATCGCGGGCAACTTCGGCGCCACTGGCCAGAGTTGTGTCGCCGGGTCGCGCGTCTTCATACACTCGTCGATACGCGATCGGATACTGGAAAAGCTGGTCGAGCGTGCCGAGCAAATCTGTATCGGTGATCCGCTGGCCGACGATACGCAGGTCGGTCCGCTGTGCACCAAAGAGCAACTGGATCACATTTCCGAATCGGTCGAGGACGCGGTTAGCGAAGGTGCCAGGCTGCTGTTCGGCGGCAGGCGGCCGGATGGCTTCGACAGTGGCTGGTATTACAGTCCTACCATACTCGACTGTCCGCACCAGGATATACGCACCGTGCGCGAGGAAATGTTCGGTCCGATACTGTCTGCGCTTTCCTTCGACACCGAGGAAGAGGCGATCGAAATGGCCAATAATTCCGATTTCGGTCTCGGTTCCGGGGTGTTTACTTCGAACGTGGCGCGCGCTATCAGGGTTTCAGACGCAATCCATTCGGGTATCGTCTGGGTTAATACCTATCGCGTTATTTCGCCGATCGCGCCTTTCGGCGGGTTCAAGAACAGCGGCCCCGGCCGCGAGAGCGGCATCGATACGATATACGACTACACGCGTACCAAGACGGTCTGGATCAATACCTCCACCGAACCGATGGCCAATCCGTTCATCATGCGCTAGATTACCGGGGGTTCTATCCATATCAACTGCGCAGCGGGTAAAGTTACTTGACTAAACGTGAAACTATCAGCGGTGAATCATTGAATTCGCAAACCTCACCGCATCGTATAAGGTTGGAGGCTACGACGCATTGCCAGCTTAAATGCCCTACCTGCGCAACCGCTACCGGCGAACTTTACCAAACCATGGCGCGGGGATTTCTGCGCTTCGACGATTTCAAGCGGTTCATCGATGAAAACACCCAGGTCAGGGAAATCGAGCTGTCCAAGTTCGGTGAAATATTTCTTAATCCGCATCTGCCCAAAATTATCGAGTACGCCTTTGAAAAGAATGTGCGGCTTTCTGCAACCAATGGCGTAAACCTGAATACGGTGCGGGATTCGACGCTCGAGGCACTGGTGAAATTTAAGTTCTTTCACATGCGCTGTTCGATCGATGGCGCATCCCAGGAAACCTACGAACAATACCGGGTTCGTGGTAATTTCGGGCAGGTGATGGAAAATATCGACAGGATCAATGCCTATAAAAAGCAATACGATTCCGAGTTTCCGCTAATGACATGGCAGTTCGTGGTTTTTGGCCACAACGAACATGAAATTGGCAAGGCCAGGCAGATGGCTCATGACCGCGGCATGGAGTTCGAAACGAAACTCAACTGGGATGAAACCTGGTCTCCGGTGCGCGATAAAGAAATGGTGCGTAAGGAGATGGGGATTGGCGCCGCGTCTCGTTCCGAATTCAAGGAAAAATATGGTTCCGGTTATACGGAATTTATCTGTCACCAACTCTGGGATCAGCCGAATTTCAATTTTGATGGCACCATATGGGGTTGTTGCCACAACTACTGGAAGGCCTTCGAGGGCAATGTATTCGAAGACGGCCTGGAGGGTGCGCTCAATTCCGAACAAATGCTATATGCGCGCAGGATGTTAACCGATGGTATCGAGCCACGGGACGATGTGCCGTGTACCACCTGCAGCATCTACAAGAACATGCGACGGCAAGGGCGAACGCTCGACCGTTCGAGTATTGTTAGCCAGCGAACGGGCTCGGCTGTTCCCGGCAGTACCTGAACCACGGTTTAGCGGGAGCGATCGAGGGGGTCAGAGCAAAAATTTCGGCAGTTAGAGTTGCCGACAGGAATAGTCTCGGCGAAATTTTTGGTCTGACCCCGGTCTTCCCAACGCCTGGATACCCGGGGTCAGACCAAAATTGCCGCCTATGCTTTACCAGTCTGGTCCAAACTGCACCGGCAATTTTGCTCTGACCCCTTCGAAGCGACCCGCGAAACCAGCCAATCCCGATCGCGATTATTGCAGGCTTTCCCAGTAGGCGGCGAACTGCACGGCGATGCGGCCGCTGCGCGAGCCGCGCTGGGTAGCGAAACGAATCGATTCGGTGCGCGCTTCCTCGCTCATCTTCATATCCCGGGCCTTTAAAGCCAGCTCGACAACGGCCAGGTACTGGTCCTGGGTGAAGGGGTGAAACGAAAGCCACAGGCCGAAGCGATCGGACAGGGAAATTTTTTCCTCGATGCTGTCACTGGGATGCAGCTGGCCGTCGACCATGGTGCTGTCGAGATTGTCCTGCATCGATTCGGGCATCAGGTGGCGGCGGTTCGAGGTGGCGTAAATAATGACGTTCTCGGGTTGCGGCTGTAGCGATCCCTCGAGGCAGGCCTTGAGCGCCTTGTAAGAGTCGTCGTTGGCTTCGAAGGAGAGGTCGTCCAGGTAAACGATAAACTTGCGTCCGTCGTCCGCCAGGGTTCGAATGATGTCGAACAGCTGGCCGGTCGCCGCCTTCGGAATTTCGACGATGCAAAGCCCCTGGTCTTCGAACTCGTTGAGCTGGGCCTTGATCAACGAGGATTTGCCGGTACCGCGAGCACCCCATAGCAAGGCGTTATTGGAAACCTTGTTCTCGAGGAACTGGGCGGTGTTTCTGAACAACAGGTCCTTCTGCCGTTCCAGGTGCAGCAGCTCGGCCTTGTCGACACGGTCGAACTGCGCGATACCTTCGAGCCCCTGGGCGGACCAGCGATAGGCCGAGTAACCCGGTTCGACGTTGACTGCGTGATAGCCGGGAAACAAATGCTCCACCCGGTCGAGCAATACGTCGAGGCGTTTGAAAAGTTTATCGAGATCGGACATCAGACTTCGAGCTTCTTGTACTTGATACGATGCGGCTGGTCGGCATCCTGGCCGAGTCGCTGCTTGCGATGCGATTCGTACTCCGAGTAATTACCTTCGTAAGTATAAACCTCGCTGTTGCCCTCGAACGCAATAATATGCGTCGCGATACGATCCAGGAACCAGCGATCGTGCGAAATCACGACGACGCAGCCGGGGAAGTCGAGGATCGCTTCCTCGAGCGCACGCAGGGTTTCCACGTCGAGATCGTTGGTCGGTTCGTCCAGTAACAGCAGGTTGCCGCCGCTTTTCAGCAGCTTTGCCAGGTGCAGGCGGTTGCGTTCGCCACCCGACAGGTCCTTGACGAACTTTTGCTGCGCCGACCCGCGGAAGTTGAAACGCGATACGTAAGCGCGCGACGGCACTTCGTAGCTGCCGACAACAATGTTGTCGAGCCCGTCGGACAGTTCTTCCCATACCGTCTTGCTGCCGTCGAGATCGTCACGCGACTGGTCGACGTAGGCGATCTTCACGGTATCGCCGATCTTGATCGAGCCCTCGTCGAGCGTTTCCTGCTCCACCATGATCCGAAACAGCGTGGTCTTGCCGGCGCCGTTGGGGCCGATAATGCCGACGATGCCCCCACGCGGCAGTTTGAATTCGAGGTTCTGGTACAGCAGCTTATCGCCGTAAGACTTCTTGCCGCCCTCGATTTCGACCACCATGTCGCCCAGCCTGGGCCCGGGGGGAATATACAGCTCCTGGGTCTCGGAGCGTTTCTGGTAATCCTGCGAGGACAGTTCTTCGAAACGCTTGAGGCGGGCCTTGCTCTTCGATTGCCGTCCCTTGGGGTTGGCGTGCACCCATTCGAGTTCCGCTTTCATCGATTTGAGGCGCGCTTTTTCGGAACGCTCCTCGTGTTCGAGCCGCCTTTCCTTTTGCTCCAGCCAGGAAGAGTAGTTACCCTCCCAGGGTATGCCGTGTCCGCGGTCGAGTTCCAGGATCCAGCCGGCCACGTTGTCGAGGAAATAGCGGTCGTGGGTAACCGCCACCACGGTGCCGGGGAAGTCCTGCAGGAAACGCTCCAGCCAGGCTACCGATTCGGCGTCGAGGTGGTTGGTCGGTTCGTCCAGGATTAGCATGTCCGGATTCGACAGTAACAACCGGCACAGCGCCACGCGTCTTTTTTCGCCGCCGGACAGGTGCTCCACCGCGGCCTCCCAGGCCGGCAAACGCAGCGCATCGGCCGCGACGTCGAGCTTGCGCTCCAGGTCCCAGGCGCCGGCGGCCTCGATTTTCTCCTGCAGTTCCGCCTGCTGCGCCAGCAGGTCGTTCATTTCGTCGTCAGACATCGGCTCGGCAAACTTCATGTTGACCGCGTTGAACTGGTCGAGCAGCGTCTTGGTCTCGGCGACGCCCAGCTCGACATTGCCGCGCACGTCCAGGCTGTCGTCGAGTTCGGGTTCCTGCGCCAGGTAGCCGATCTTGATGCCGGTTTGCGGTCGCGCTTCGCCAACATACTCGGTATCGACACCGGCCATGATGCGCAACAGTGTCGACTTACCCGCGCCGTTGTAACCCAGCACGCCGATCTTGGCGCCCGGAAAAAAATTGAGCGAAATATTCTTCAAAATTTCGGTTTGCGGGGGCACGACTTTGCCCACCCCGTTCATGGTATAAATGTATTGCGCCATGCGGACTGTCCCAGTTCAGAATTCGCGTATTCTAACAGCGCTCAAAAAATTAAAAACAACTTCATTCGACGCAGAATCATCGTATCTGAGGATATTTTCACATTCTGTTTCTTAACCGCCGCGTGATGCAGTATTATTCGAAGCTATGGCCGCGTCATAGGCTATGATTTAGAGTGATGACGAAAACGACATCGAACCACGAATCAGCCCAAAGGTGAGCAACCATGAGCATGAAAAAAATGCAGCAACAGAGTTATCTGTCGGGTGGCAACGCTGCATTCATAGAAGAACTCTACTCGCGTTATCTGAAAAACGAGAATGACGTCGAAGCACACTGGCGCGACTGGTTCGCCGAGCTGAAAAATGGTGAACTAATCCCGGATCAGGATCACCTCGAGATCCGCGAGCAGATGAAATACGCGGTCCGCCACAAGCAGGCGGGCAACGGCATCTCCGGCAGCGAGCTGAACGAACATGACGCCAAGCAGGTTCGGGTGCTGCAGCTGATCAATGCCTATCGCGTCAAGGGTCACGAACGCGCGCGTCTCGATCCGCTCGAAATGAACCCACGGCCGGAAGTCAAGGAGATGACCCTGACCGGAAACAACCTGAGCGAGGCCGATCTCGACACGGTGTTCAACACCGGCTCGCTGTTCGGCGTCGAGGCCGCCCCGCTGCGTGAAATAATCGAACGGGTCGAAAAAACTTACTGCGGCACCATCGGTTCGGAATACATGCATATCGAGGATCGCGCGCAGAAACGCTGGATCCAGGTGCAGATCGAAACCTCGCTGGCTACGCCGAGTTTTCGCGAAGGTCGCCGCAACCGCATCCTGGACCGGATTATCGCCGCCGAAAATCTCGAGAAATATCTGCACACGCGCTACATCGGGCAAAAACGATTTTCGCTGGAAGGCGGCGAGTCGTTGATCCCGATCCTGGACCGCGTGGTGCAGCAGGCGGGAGTCACCAGTACCCACGAAGTCGTTATCGGCATGGCGCATCGCGGACGCCTCAACGTGTTGACCAATATTTTCGGCAAGATGCCGAGCGACCTGTTCGATGAATTCGAAGGCAATGTCGAGCTGGACGAGCGTTACAACTACGACGTCAAGTATCACCAGGGATTTTCATCGGACATCTACACCGATTCCGGGCCGATGCACCTGGCGCTGGCGTTCAACCCGTCGCACCTGGAAATCGTCGATCCGGTGGTCGAGGGCTCGGTACGCGCGCGTCAGCGGCGTTTCACCGACCGCAACACCAACGACGTGTTGCCGGTGCTGATCCACGGCGATTCCGCCTTTGCCGGGCAGGGCGTGGTTATGGAAACCTTCAACATGTGCCAGACCCGGGGTTACAAGACCGGCGGTACGATCCATATCATCGTCAACAACCAGATCGGATTTACTACCAGCAATCCGCGCGATATGCGTTCCTCGCTCTACTGCACCGAGGTTGCGCGCATGGTGCAGGCACCGATCTTCCACGTTAACGGCGACGATCCCGAAGCCTGCGTGTTCATCGCCGAGATCGCGGTCAAGTATCGTGAAACTTTCCAGCGCGACGTCGTTATCGACATGGTCTGTTATCGTCGTTACGGCCACAACGAGGCCGATGAGCCAGCGGTTACCCAGCCGCTGATGTATCAGAAAGTTCGCAACCATCCGCGCCTCGCCGACCTGCACGCGCAGCGCCTCATCGACGAGGGCTTTACCACGCGTGAAAAGATCGATGAAATGGTCGCCGATTACCGACGCGCGCTGGAAGAAGGGGGCGCGGTAGCGTTGAACGTGATTTCCGGCCTGGAACCGGTTGCGGCGCGTGACTGGGCCGGCCTGCAGGAAGGCGACGTCAACACCACGCCTGGCACTAAGGTTACCAAGAAGAAAATCCAGCACCTGGGCAAGCGCATGCTGACCCTGCCCGAGGGTTTCAAAATGCATTCGCGGGTCGCCAAAATCATGGAGAATCGCGGAAAGATGCTGGCTGGCAAGTTGCCGGGCGACTGGGGTTTCGCCGAGAACCTGGCCTACGCCACGCTGCTCGACGACGGCTACAGTATCCGGCTTTCGGGCCAGGACAGCGAACGCGGTACATTTTTCCATCGTCACGCCGCGGTGCACGACCAGAATACCGGCGAAATTTACAAGCCGCTTAAGTTCCTGTTCGAAGATCAGCCGCGTTTCGAGGTCATCAATTCCTTCCTGTCCGAGGAGGCAGTGCTCGGTTTCGAATACGGCTATTCGTCCACCGACCCCAGGACGCTGGTCATCTGGGAAGCACAGTTCGGTGATTTTGCCAACGGCGCCCAGGTCGTTATCGATCAGTTCATCAGCTCCGGAGAGATGAAATGGGGCCGCCTCAGCGGCTTGGTCATGCTGCTGCCGCACGGTTACGAAGGGCAGGGGCCAGAACACTCGTCGGCGCGCATCGAACGCTATCTCGAGCTTTGCGCGCAGCACAACATGCGCGTGGCGCAGCCAACCCTGCCGGCACAGATTTTCCACCTGCTGCGCAGCCAGATGCTGTGCCGTTTCAGGAAACCACTGGTGGTAATGACCCCGAAGAGCCTGTTGCGTCACGAACGTGCGGTGTCGTCGCTGGATGATTACAGCAAGGGCGAATTCCAGAAGGTGATCCCGGAGATCGACAAGATCAATAAAAAGAAGGTAACACGCCTGATTTTCTGCAGCGGCAAGATTTACTACAAGCTCTACGAATCCCGCGAGCAGCATTACGATCACAGTACCGCGATTGTCCGGATCGAACAGCTTTACCCGTTTCCCAAGGTCGATTTAAAGGCGATCCAGGAAAGTTACCCGGCGTTGAAAAACGTGGTCTGGTGCCAGGACGAACCGCGCAACCAGGGTATGTTTCGCGAATTCAAGAGCCGTCTGAATGAAATCTTTGCGCCAATACAGGTACAATACTCGGGTCGAATTTCGGCGGCATCGCCCGCGGTGGGTTACATGGCCCTGCACCAGCAGCAGGAAGCACAGCTGGTCAAGGATGCCTTCGAAGCGGAATACTCGGATAAACTGGAATAATCCAATAAAAACCAAAAATTCTGGAGCAGATTATGCAGGTAGAAATTAAGGTTCCCGTCTTACCCGAGTCGGTTAGCGAGGGGACACTGGGCGATTGGCACAAGCAGGTTGGCGACAGCGTGGCCGCGGAGGAAAATATTGTCGACCTGGAAACCGATAAAGTCGTGCTCGAGATCGTCGCCAGCACGGCCGGGGTGATCGAATCGATTGCCTTCGAGTCAGGCGCTACCGTAAAAACCGACGACGTACTTGGGGTAATCAATACCGAGGCCACGGCCTCCGCACCGGCCGCCGCAGAGGCGGCCCCGGCCGAAGCCGCAGCGCCCGCAGCTGCTGCGCCAGCGGACGAAGTCGACGCGGCCAGTGGTGACGGCAAGGCGAGCCCGGCGGTTCGCAAACTGCTGCACGAACATAACCTCAGGGCTGAAGATATTCAGCCGACCGGGAAGAAGGGCGCAATCACCAAAGCCGATGTCGAGCGCCATCTACAGCAACAGGCGCCGGCCGCGGCGCCTGAACCCGCAGCGCCTGCCGCAACGAGCGCGCCGACCCTGCCGCCGCAGGGTATTCCCCAGGGCGGTCGTAACGATCGCCGCGTGCCGATGAGCCGCCTGCGCGCCAAGATTGCGGAGCGTTTGAAGCAGGCGCAAAACACGGCGGCGATGCTGACCACCTTTAACGAAGTCAACCTGAAGCCGATGATGGATACCCGGGCCCAGTACAAGGACGCTTTCGAGCAAACCCATGGCGTCAAGCTCGGCATGATGTCGTTTTTCACCAGCGCCGCGGTCGAGGCGCTGAAGCGTTTTCCGGCGGTTAACGCGTCGATCGATGGCGACGATATCGTTTACCATGATTATTTCGATATCGGAATCGCGGTCAGTTCCGACCGCGGACTGGTAGTGCCAATCCTGCGGGATGTCGACCAGATGAGTTACGCCGATATCGAGCAGTCGATTCGCGACATGGGGCTGCGAGCGCGTGACGGTAAACTCGGTATCGAGGAGCTTACCGGCGGCACTTTCAGCATCACCAATGGCGGTATCTTCGGTTCGATGCTTTCGACCCCGATTCTGAATCCGCCGCAGTCGGCCATTCTCGGCATGCATTCAATCCAGCAGCGGCCGGTCGTGGTCGATGGTGAAATCGTGGTGCGGCCCATGATGTACCTGGCCCTGACCTATGATCATCGCATTATCGACGGTAAGGAAGCGGTTCAGTTCCTGGTGACAATCAAGAATTTGCTGGAAGATCCGGCAAGAATGCTGCTGCAGGTGTAAGCCTGCGGCCGGGTTTACAGTGATTTCATAAAGCTGAAACGGGTTTTCTCGGAATCGACTGCCGAATCCATCAGCGATATATCACCTGATTCGAACTGATCCGCGAGCTGTTCCGCATCGACCTCGCAGATGCGCGTGCCATCCCGGTCAACGAAAATGAACAGGCTCGAATCCTCGGCTTTCCAGGCCAGCTTCGCCAGTATTTTATCGCCGTCCTTGCGCATGTTGATCCATTCGCCGATGTTGAGTGCCTGCGCCTGGTTGATTTTTTTCGGTTCCGTGGTCTTACCCGAGTTCATCGCCTCGAGCATCGCGGTCGGAACCTGGAATACACCGGTTTGCATCATCGCATCGAATTCGGTGGTGTCCTCCATCGAGTCGAAGGACTGCGCTCCCAGCGAGCGTGTTTTACGCTGGGCCTCGATCACGTTGCGCCCGGTCTGTTCCAGCACGTTTTGCTGCTCGAGCTTGAGATAGTCGCGCATCGACTGCTGCAGGTTTTCCGCCAGCTTGAGGCTGCGCATTGCGCGGTGCAGCGAATGAGCGACATGGGGCAGGGCGTTGCGCAGCTCTTCCTGCTCTTCCTTGGTCGACTTCGGGATTAGCGACCAGACCTGTTTCTTGACCATTTCGATAGTCTTGTGCCAGGGATCGGAGTCCATGCCCTGCTGCAGCCCGATCTGCACCAGCAGCGGCAGCCAGACCTTTTCGAACAAAATGAGCGGGGTGCCCTGGATCTTCAGCGGCTGGATGATTTCGTTAAGCCGGGACTTGACCGGTGGCATGATCTTCCGGGTAGCCTCGATTTTGCGCGCCTGTCGAACCGCCGCCTCGTTTTCCTTCAGAAAGGCCTGGTAACCTTCGAGCATTTCGGCATAGCTGTCGACGGTAATGAACTCGCGGCTGGCGATATCGTCGATGTGTTCGCGAATATAGCGGACACCGGAGAAATCCGAGTTTCCGCTTTTCGCAATCTCGACTTCGCTACTGATAATGCCGTCCAGCAGTCGCCTTGCCGGGTTGCTGGAGCGACGCAGAAATCCATCTTCCTGGGTAGCGGTGATGAAGACATAGATCTGCAGTCGCGCGAGCTGCTGCTTGATGGGAGAGGGCAGATCCTCGTCCTCGAAGATCAACTTGAAAATCAGGCTGAGCTGTTCGATTTGTTCATCGTACTGCTCGATACCGTTCGCGGCGAGGCGCTGCTTCAACTCGGGAAAAAGATTCTGGTAGCTACTCGCAGGCTTGCGTGATTTTTCCTTGAAGCCCTGCAATAGCATCAGCAGGCTGATGCTTTGGCCCGGGTTTAATCCCGCGGGGCCTTTGGACTCGCTCAGCCCTTCGATGTTGCGCAAGTGAATTTTCGCCGGCGGAAGATCCGGCACCATGCCGTGTTCGAGCATCAGGCTGTCGATACGCCGGTAGAATGGACCGAGCGACTCGATAAAACGATCGGCAAACAGGTGATACAGCGCGATCTTGTAACTTGTTTCGAGGTTGAGGCTATCGATTGCGTACTGGAAGGCCTCGCACAGCCTTTTGACCTGCAGCGGGTTTTCGTAAATACTCGCGCGGGGTCGCTTGATACAGGTCTGCAGGCGTTTCAAAATGGTGCGATCGAATTCCTTGAAGGCGTCGCCATAACGCGTCGTGATCTCCTGCAACACGTTGACTTCGTCGTTCGCATTGGTGCTCGAGAGTCCCAGCGTTTGCCAGTCTCGCGCCCCTTTTTCTCCCGCCGGTGAGCTGTCGGATTTGAATTCCGAAAAATGCTTGTTGAGTTGAAACGTGAACGACGAACAAATGATTCGTTGCTTGTGCCTGACTAACTTGACGACTCGCGCACCGTCCTCATCGGACAGGCTCCAGCTGTGGTAATCTTCGGCACTGTCGATCATGCGCAGCAGGATGTCGGTAATCCACTTCTTGCTGAGATTGGAAACCTCCATGAAGACGTCTTGTCCAGACATCGAATCAGAATCCGGGTGTTTGTCGGGGCCGGTCATGCGAGCAGCGTTTCACAAGGGTTAGAAGAGTTAAATATAGATGAAAAACCGTCTGATTTCCTGAGACTATTTTCATAAAAGCTCGTTTTTCGACAGTTTTTAGATAGAAGGCGTAATATTAGCATCCTGCGGTATCCGCAAAACCACATTCAATGCAGAATCTAAAGCTATTTGTCACCGGTCATAAGGGTTTCGAAACCCCTTTGTTGCACGAACTGCGCGCCATCCTGGATGCGACCGACGCCGTTCTGACCAAGGTTTACGGTGGCGTCGAAATCAACGGCCCATTGACCGCGGTCTACCGGGTCTGCCTGCACTCGCGCCTGGCGAACCGGGTGTTCTGCGAACTGGGCCGCGGCGCGGTCGAGGATGAGAATCGACTCTACCAGGCCGTTTACCAGATCGAGTGGGAGCGACATTTAGAGGCGCGAAACAGCATCGCGGTCGCGGCGACAGTGTCGCGTTCGAAGCTGGATCACGGGCATTACGTGGCGCTCAAATCCAAGGATGCGATTGTCGATCGGCTGCGCGAGATCTGCGGCAGCCGTCCGGTGGTGGAGAAGCAGCGGCCCGACATTCGGATTCACGTCCATATTCACCACAACCAGGCGATCATCAGTCTCGACCTGAGCGGAGAGAGTCTGCATCGACGCGGCTACCGTACGCAGCATACCGGCGCGCCGCTGAAGGAGCACCTGGCCGCCGCGCTGCTGGCCCACGCGGGCTGGACTCGTGAGCGGGCACGCGAGCAGCGGCTGCTGGATCCGATGTGCGGCTCCGGCACCTTTGCCATCGAGGCGGCGATGATCGCGGCCGATATCGCGCCCGGTCTCGAGCGCGACTATTTCGGTTTCATTAAATGGCTGCAGCACGATCCCCAGCTGTGGCAGCAGCTTATCACCGAGGCGCGGCAGGCGATCGATAAGCAATCGGAAGTCCGGATCTACGCCAGTGATTACGATGCCGCGGCGCTGGAAACCGCGCGCGCCAACGCGCAGCGTGCGGATGTCGCGGCACTGATCGAGTTTTCGCACCAGCAGGTCGCGGAGCTGGAGTTACCGCCGGCAGCGGGCGAAACCCTCGTTATCTGTAACCCGCCCTATGGCAAGCGGCTGCAGAGCGAGGCCGGCCTGGGGCAGCTGTATAGCGATCTGGGTAACGCCGTGCAGCGCCTGGCACCGGCACGGCTGGCGATTATTTCTGCCAATCCGGATTTGCTGCACCGACTGAAACTGGAGCGACTGAGCCGCAAGGACGTGCGCAACGGGCCGCTCGAATGTCTGTTCGCCGTATTCCAGACGGTGCGCGAAACCGCGGCGCGCGAACAAACCGAGACCCCGGCCGCGGTTAGCGACGAAAGCGCGGTGCCGCTGCGCAACCGACTCGCGAAAAACGCCAAACACCTGCAACGCTGGGCCCGACGCGGCGGGATTTCCTGCTATCGTCTGTACGATGCCGACCTGCCCGAATTCGCGTTTGCGCTGGATCGCTACCAGAGCGAAATCGCGCCGGAGCAGGAGTGGTTTCACCTGCAGGAATACCAGGCGCCGGCGACTATCGCTCCGGATCTGGCCGAGTATCGAATCAAGCTTGCGGCCGCGGTCGTGCTGGAGCTGTTCGGAATATCCGAGCAGCAGCTGTTTTGCAAGACTCGCAGCCGCCAGCGGGGAGCGCGGCAGTATCAAAAACAGGACAACCGCGGTGAGTTTTTCCAGGTGCGTGAAGGCGCGGCCTCGCTGTTGATCAACCTGAGCGATTATCTCGATTCCGGCCTTTTTCTCGACCACCGAATCACGCGCGACAGGGTTTACCGCGAGGCAGACGGCAAAGACGTGCTCAACCTTTTCTGCTACACCGGCGCGGTCGGGGTTCAGGCCGCGCTAGGCGGGGCCAGTTCCGTGCTCAATGTCGATCTGTCTTCGACCTACCTGGACTGGGCGCGCGAAAACTTCGTGTTGAATCGGCTCGATGACGAATCCCGCTACCAGTTTCTGCGGGCGGATATTGTCGAGCTGCTGGCAAACCCCGCCAGGTTTCCTTTAAAGCCTGGCTATGATTTGATATTTCTCGATCCCCCGTCATTCTCCAATTCGAGCAAAATGCAGCAAACCCTGGACATCCAGCGCGATCATGGATTCCTGATAAAACAGGCGATGGGATTACTGGCAGAAAACGGCTTGTTACTGTTCTCCACCAATCGCCGCGGTTTCAAGCTCGACGCGGAAATCGAGCGGGCTTTCCAGGTTCAGGATATTTCGGCGGCGACGATCCCGGAAGACTTCAAGCGTAATCCGAAAATTCACCGCTGCTGGGAAATCAGGCACGGCCATGCTTGAGGATACCGACGATTTCGAACGCCTGTTCCTGCAGGATGTTCCGTTGATCGATCTGCGGGCCCCGGTCGAGTTCGCGCAGGGGGCGTTTCCGATGTCGACCAACCTGCCGCTGCTGGACGATCGGCAGCGGGAACAGATCGGTATTCGCTACAAGCAGGCCGGACAGGACGAGGCGGTGCGGCTGGGTCTCGAGCTTGCGACACCGGAGATCCGGGAGCAGCGCCTGCAGCAGTGGCTTGATTTCAGCAGGGCGCATCCGGATGGTTGCGTTTATTGCTTTCGCGGTGGTCTGCGCTCGCGTACCGCGCAGCAATGGATGCGCGAGGCGGGGGTGAATTACCCGCTGGTGCGCGGTGGTTACAAGGCCATGCGCCGGTTTCTGATCGACGAACTGCAACGGTCGGCCAGGGATGTAGCCCTGGTCTGCGTCAGCGGATTGACCGGGGTCGGGAAAACCCGCGTCTTGTGCAAGCTCCGGCATCATATCGATTTCGAAGGGCTGGCCAATCACCGCGGCTCGGCCTTCGGGCGCGATGCCCTGGACCGGCAGCCGTCCGTCATCGACTGGGAGAATCGCGTTTCGATCGAATTTCTCAAGCACCGCGCCGGCTTCCCCGGCAGGCCGGTCTTCGTCGAAGACGAGGGCCGCCGTATCGGCCGCATCAATATGCCCGAATGCGTTTTCAATGCGCTGCTAAGAGCGCCACGCGCGATCCTGCAGGTAGATCTCGAGTCCCGCATCAGGCTCATCGGCGAAGACTATATACAGCATAACTGGCCCGCTTATCAGCGTTCCTATGGCGATCTCGCCGAGCAGGAATTCAGCCGTTTCGTGCTCGATAACCTGGCTCGCATACAGAAGCGTTTGGGTGGGGAGCGCTATCGCAAAGTGCGCCAGTGTTTCGAACAGGCGTTGCAGATTTTCTTCGAAACAGGACAGGTAACCGCGTTTTACGACGGGATACAAACTTTACTCGAAGAATATTACGATCCGATGTATCGTTACCAAATTAAGAGTAAGCAGCCTGAAATAATTTTCGAAGGTCCGGAGAACGAGCTGTTGCATTGGGCCGAAAACTACCGCGCTGGTAGAACTAATAATTTATAACAAAGTCTTATGCGAGTGAGTAAACCGGAAACTACCGAATGAAAAAAATAATTCTGCTGGGGTTGCTGGCTGTTGTCGTGCTGCTGTTTTTTCAGTTCGACCTGGAACAGTACCTGACGCTCGAGTATGTCAAGTCCCAGCAAGAAATCATTGATCAGTATTACCGCGAGAACCGGGCACTGACGCTGATCGGGTTTTTCCTGGGTTACGTGTTGATAACCGGGGTTTCGCTGCCGGGAGCGACGGTTATGACGCTGGCTGCAGGTGCAATATTCGGCCTGTTCACCGGGTTGATCCTGGTGTCCTTTGCCAGCACGATCGGCGCCTCGATCGCTTTCCTGGTATCGCGCTACCTGTTTCGCGACATGGTGGAATCCCGCTTCAGCGCCTCGCTGAAATCGATTAACGCCGGCATCGAGCGAGACGGCCCGTTTTACCTTTTCGCGTTGCGCCTGGTTCCGGCTTTCCCGTTTTTCGTGATCAACCTGGTCATGGGGTTGACCTCGCTGCGCCTGTGGACTTTTTTCTGGGTCAGCCAGGTCGGCATGCTCGCCGGGACCGTGGTTTACGTCAATGCCGGCACCCAATTGGGGAATATCGAATCGGCAAACGAGATCTTCAGCACTGGAATACTGCTTTCCTTTTTACTGCTGGCCATGCTGCCGTTTATCGGCCGTAAAGTAGTAGCAGTGCTGCGCAACCGCAAGGCGCTCGAAGGTTTTAGCAAGCCCGGTGAATTCGATACCAACCTGGTTGTCATCGGCGCCGGGTCGGCGGGCCTGGTGACTGCTTACATCGCGGCCGCGGTCAAGGCAAAGGTGACGCTGATCGAGAAGCACCGGATGGGGGGCGACTGCCTCAATTTCGGCTGCGTGCCGTCGAAAGCATTGATCCGCTCGGGCAAGTTTATGTCGCATATCGCACGGAGCCAGGAGTTCGGCATCGGCAAGGCGCAGGCCGAATTCGAGTTTGCCGAGGTGATGGAGCGAATTCAGCAGGTGGTTCGCCAGATCGAGCCGCATGATTCGGTGGAGCGCTATACCGGCCTCGGCGTCGACGTAATCCAGGGCGAGGCACGCGTTACGTCACCGTGGACGGTCGAGGTCAACGGTGAAATCATTCGCAGCCGCAACATCGTCGTCGCTACGGGTGGTCGACCTTTCGTGCCGCCTATCGAGGGTATCGATCAGGTCGACTATTACACCTCTGACAACCTGTGGGATATGCGCGAGAAACCGGGCAAGCTGGCGGTACTGGGCGGCGGGCCGATTGGTTGCGAGCTGGCCCAGGCGTTTGGCCGCCTGGGTATAGAAGTGACCCAGGTAGAGATGCTGCCGCGAATTCTGTTGCGCGAAGATCCGGAAATCTCCGAAATGGTGCAGCAGCGATTTACCGCAGAAGGCGTGCGAGTGTTGACCGGTCATACCGCGAAACGTTTCATCAAACGCGACGGCAGGGATTTTCTGATCGCCGAACACGATAGCGAAGAGGTCGAAATCGAATTCGACGCTTTACTCGTTGCCGTCGGGCGGGCGCCGAATTCCGCCGGCTTCGGTCTCGAGGAAGTTGGCGTCCGGTTAAATTCGAATCGCACCATCGAGGTCAACGAGTTCCTGCAAACCAGTATCCCGACAATATATGCCTGCGGAGACGTAACGGGACCTTACCAGTTTACCCATGTGGGCGCGCACCAGGCCTGGTATACGTCGGTTAACTCCCTGTTCGGGATTGTCAAACGTTTCAAGGCCGACTATTCGGTTATTCCCTGGGCTACCTTTACCGAGCCCGAAATCGCGCGCGTCGGGTTGAACGAAAGCGAGGCGCAGCAGCAGGGCATCGAGTACGAGGTTACCCGTTACGGCATCGATGATCTGGACAGGGCGATCGCGGACAGCGAGGCGCATGGTTTCGTCAAGGTGCTAACGCTCCCCGGGAAGGATCGAATCCTCGGTGTGACTATCGTCGGCGAACACGCCGGCGATCTGATCGCGGAGTTTGTGCTGGCGATGCGCCATGGCCTCGGCTTGAACAAAATTCTCGGCACCATCCACATTTACCCGACGCTCGCCGAGGCCAATAAGTATGCCGCGGGGGAATGGAAGCGGGCACATGTGCCGCATCGGCTGCTGGAATGGGTGGCCAGGTTTCATCGCTGGCGCAGAGAATCCTGAAACGAGTTGCCCCGTTTAGCCAGCTGTGAGGCGAGTCCCTGGTTAACGCCTAACGCTAAACACGGGTGTTCGATTTACGCGCTTTTTCCGGCAATTGCAGACCTCGCGGCATCGTTTCCTGGGCCTGGTCGACGGAAAAATCCATGGCCGCAGATTTTCTTTGCCTCACGCGTGTTCGCATTCTCTCGGCATTTACCGGATGTGCCTCGTCGACCAGAAGCAGGGCGCCGGTTTCGACCGATCTTTCCCGATGAAATAGCTGGTGTGCACGCCAGATGCAAACCGTCGCCGCCATTAACTGATTCTCGTCGGTTAGCCGGCATTTGCTGTAGTTGAACCGGCTTTTCCTGACGAGCAGGTCGTCCTGTTGAAACTGTTCGTTCGGGGAGCCATAGAGACTGAGCCTGATACTGAGCGTGTCGCTCCACTGAAACTGGAAACCGACAAAATTTCGTTCGACCGGGGGGATCCACCAACTGCCCTGCCTTTTAAACACCAGTCCCGGTTCGATACTGACGGCGTATTTGATCAGCGCCTTGCCAATGACCGTTAACTCCTCCAGCTGCTGAACTTCATTAAAAATATTCATCGATTCTATTCCGCCAGTTAGTAAGATCAGGTCCTGAATTTTTCCGCTTTCCTGAATTCGATATCCTGGGGTCGTTTTATTTGTAGCATCATCCAGGCGTTGCTCGTCTTGTTTCCGCGCATGGCGTTACATACCTTGGCGGGTGATCTGTAGGCTTTGTTCTTGAAGTAAAACTTGCCGTTTTTCAGGGTAGCGGTCTGCCACTGGTCGAAGTAACGGGTTCGCAACTGGGTCCCGGCCGGCAACTCGACCTGATCCCAGATGTAACCGCCCTCGCGGTAGTCGGGCCGCGTTTCATGATCGGCTGCCGTGCGCTCCAGAAAATCCTCGATAACGTCATCGATAGCCACCGGGTAGTCTTCCTTATAGCGCTCGATCAGTTTCATCAACAGATCGTTTTTCAAAGGAACATAGGTTGTGTCTTTCATTAATTACTCAATAGAGTACTATAAAGTACTTTGAAGAGTAGCAAGTGGTGAGAATCGAGTCAAGCCTGCTGATCTCGATCAAATAACGACAGGCGGTCTGCAGATCACGGCCTCCGTCAGAATCCTAACGATTGCCACGAATTGCAGGATCGGTGAAAATTGAGATTACTTTGTTGCCGGCAGATATTTCAGTTGAACCCTTTTTGGAGCAAGATATTAGGACTTTTACTCATAGCCTTGATGTTGCTCCCAGGTAAATCCCAGGCATTCGATGTGCAGGGGCATCGGGGCGCGCGTGGATTGATGCCTGAAAATACGCTGCCGGCCTTCGCCAGGGCCCTGACGATCGGTGTAACCACCCTGGAAATGGACCTCGCGGTTACCCGGGACGATGCGGTCGTGGTCATGCATAACCCGCGCTTCGAGCCCGAGCTCACGCGCGATGCCAGTGGCGAATGGTTGCAACACAGCAGTCCCAGCGTTCATTCGATGACCCTGGATGAAGTCAAGGCATATGACGTGGGCCGCTTGAATCCGGCCAGCAAGTACGCCGAGCGCTACCCCCAGCAACAGGCGATCGACGGCACCCCGGTGCCAACCCTGGCAGAAGTCTTCGAACTCGTAACAAAGGCGGGCAACGACAGGGTACTGTTTAATATCGAAATCAAGATCAACCCGGAAAAACCGCGGGTAACACGCTCGCCGACGGCGTTCGCGCGCGCGGTTATCGACGTCATTCGGTCCCATGGCATGGAACGCCGGGTAGTGGTGCAATCCTTTGACTGGCGTGCGTTGCAGGCGGTCCAGGAAATGGCTCCGGAGCTAAAAACATCCTACCTGACCGTCGACCAGGACTGGCTAAGCAACCTGCAAACCGGCAGGCCCGGTGCCTCTCCCTGGTTGAGTGACTACGATGTGGACGATTTCGGGGGTAGCGCTGCGCGCGCGGTCAAGGCCGCCGGGGGCTCTATCTGGTCTTCGTATCACAAGGAAGTTAGTGCCGAGGCCATCAGGCTTGCGCAGGAGCTGGGGTTATCGGTCAACGTCTGGACCGTAAACGATCCGGCGCGCATGCGGGAGTTAATAGCAATGGGGGTCGACGGTATAATTACCGATTACCCCGATCGCCTGCGCAAGGTACTTTCAGGCCTCGGCATGTCTCTGCCGGTGGCGACGCCGATAAAATACTAAACAGGGTGGATCCTGGTATGTTGCCGTGGTTTGGCACCAGGAAAAGCGCCTGACTGTTCTGTATTTTTTCTATAAAATACTTTAAGTATATATTTTAAGTCATTGAAATAATTATATTTTAATTGACTAGTTTATACCCTTAACTGGAGCCAGACCGGGTCTGTAGAGGTGTTGCGTCAGCCTGGTGCCAGAACCCCGAAGCCATTGCCCTGTATCAGCAGCTTACACCCGTCGGCAATCAATCCAGATATCGATAGATACTGGCGGCGAACGTCCTGGCACGAACCCGGATAGCGGAACCTAAAGCGCGAATCCCTGGCGTAAGCTGGCTTACTTTTGGGCAAATACCGAGTTGAACTGTTCGCTTGTCTTGACGAAGGTGGTGCACTTGCTGAGCCACTTCAGTTTCTTGGCGCCGGCGTAGGTGCAGGTGCTGCGTACTCCGCCGAGCAGGTCCTGGATCGTGTTTTCGATCTTGCCGCGATAGGGCACCTGGATCTCGCGACCCTCGGAAGAGCGGTATTCCTTGAGCCCGCCGAAGTGTTTTTCATTGGCCGCCTTCGAACTCATGCCGTAAAAGTTGACGAACTTGCGCTCTTCGACCAGGTCTTCCCAGCCGCTGTCGGTGCGGCTGACCTCGCCGCTCCTGAAATAGCGCGTGATGATTTCGCCGCCGCCTTCGTCGTGTCCCGCCAGCATGCCGCCGAGCATGACGAAATCGGCGCCCGCCGCGAAAGCCTTGGCGAGGTCGCCCGGGCAGGTGCAGCCGCCGTCGGCGATAATATGGCCACCGAGTCCGTGGGCGGCATCGGCGCATTCGATAACGGCAGATAATTGTGGAAAACCGACACCGGTCTGGATCCGCGTGGTGCAGACGCTGCCGGGACCGATGCCGACCTTGACAATATCGGCGCCGCTTAAAATCAGTTCTTCGGTCATTTCGCCGGTAACGACGTTGCCGGCGATGATCACGATATGCGGGTAGGCGTCACGCAACTGCTTGATAAATTCGGAGAAGCGCTCGGAATAGCCGTTGGCGACGTCGACGCAGACGTACTTGAGATTACGGCCGGTTTGGTCGTAAACGCCCCTGAATTTATCGAAATCCTGCTCGGTGATACCGGTGGAGTAGGCGACGTTGGCGCGGCGCGGTTCGTGGCCGTCGCTGAAAAATTCGATCAACTGGTCGGCATCGTAATTCTTTACCAGGCAGGTAAACAGGCCCAGCGCGGCAAGCGCGTCGGCCATCTCGAAGGTGCCGACCCCGTCCATGTTCGAGGCCATGATGGGAATGCCGCGATAGTGTTCGTCGTTATCCGAGCGGTAGTTGCGAAAGGTAAATTCACGCTCCAGTTCGACGTCCTTGCGGCTGCCCAGCGTGCTGCGCTTGGGGCGTATCAGCACATCCCTGTAATCGAGTTTGCTGTCGTCTTCGATTCTCATCTGTATTGGCGTTCAGTAGCGGACAGCAGCCGACCTTAGCACGAATCCCTGAGCCGGAACAGGCTGTTGATTCCCCCTCGGCATAGCGATATTCTGGGCCGAATCGCGTTCTAACCGAATTAGGTCACATGCCTGCCAGCGAAGCTACCCGCCATGCCTTACTGATTGACCTGGATGGTGTTGTTTACCAGGGCGGTCACCTGATCGAGGGCGCCCTCGAGGCGCTGGACTGGATTCGGACGCAACAGGTTCCCCATCTGTTCGTGACCAATACCACTTCGCGGCCGCGCGCGGCCCTGCTGGAAAAATTCGAGGAGCTGGGTTTCAGTGCACGACTCGACGAAGTCATGACTCCGGTGGTTGCCGCCAACCAGTGGCTTGTAGAGCACCGGATACGCAAGGCCGCGCTGTTCGTGCCGGCAGCCACGCAGCAGGATTTTAGCGGTATCGATGCGGTAGCCCCGGAGCAGGATGTCGCGGCCGATGCGGTTATCGTCGGCGATCTCGGCGAGGCCTGGGATTTCAGGTTGCTGAACCGGGCATTCCAGTTCCTGATGCAGGAACCGCAGCCGAGGCTGATCGCGCTCGGCATGACGCGCTACTGGCGAGGCCGCAACGGTTTGCAGCTGGACGTGGCGCCCTTCGTCAAGGCGCTCGAACATGCGGCTGACTGCGAGGCGGTTGTCGTCGGCAAACCCGCCCCCGCTTTCTTCGAGGCCTCGCTCGCGATATTAGGGGTAAGCGCCAGCCAGGCGCTGATGATTGGTGACGATATCGTCGGTGATGTCGATGCCGCGCAACGCTGCGGCATCCGCGGTATCCAGGTCAGGACGGGCAAGTTTCGCGAGAGCGATCTGGACGGCAAGATAAAGCCGTTTGCGCTGCTGGATTCGATCGCCGGGCTGCCGGCCTGGTGGGAGCGGGAGCTGGAGTCTTGAAATAGTTTCAGCGTGGAGACCACGCTGAAACTTTAACGCGGGATCAACGGGTCCGCGGGCAGACGCCGTCACTGCCGAAAAAGAACTCGATTTCCGCCTTTGCGGTATCGGGACCGTCTGAACCATGAACCGCGTTTTCATCGACGGTCTGTGCGAAATCGGCACGAATGGTTCCCGCTGCCGCGTCGGCCGGGTTGGTCGCGCCCATGACTTCGCGGTTTTTGGCAATGGCATCCTCGCCTTCGAGCACCTGCACCATGACCGGTCCCGAGGTCATGAAGGCGACCAGGTCGTCATAAAACGGACGTTCCTTGTGCACCGCATAAAATTCACCGGCCTTGTCGTCGGACAAATGCTCCATGCGCGCGGCGACAATGCGCAAACCGGCCTTTTCAAAGCGGTCGTAAATTTCGCCGATGACATTTTTGGCAACAGCGTCGGGTTTGATGATCGAAAGCGTACGTTCGACGGCCATTTTTGAATCTCCACGGATGAAAAACGCTGCGAATGATACTCCTTAGGGTACACTTATGCGACCTATTTTCAGGCCCGAATCATGAAAACCGATCAGCATAAACGTAAGTATCTAAAAGACTACCGTGCGCCCGATTTCGGCATCGCCGAAACACGGCTCGAGTTTCATCTCGATGCCGCGAGCACTCGCGTTAAAAGCGTATTGCAATTCGAGCGCAAAACCCCCGACCGGAACGCCGCGCTGGTGCTCGACGGTATCGAACTGAAGCTGATCGAGCTGCGGCTGGATGGCGAGGTTCTGCAGGAAGGGGATTATAAGCTCGGCGCCGAGACCCTGACGATAGAGTCGGTTCCGGATCGCTTCGAACTCCGCTGCGAGGTCGAAATCGACGCCGCGGCCAATACCCGTCTCGAAGGCCTCTACCTGTCCAACGGTAATTTTTGCACCCAGTGCGAGGCTGAGGGTTTTCGCTACATTACCTATTACCTGGATCGTCCAGACGTGATGTCGATATTTACCACGGAGATTCATGCGGACCGGGAGAAGTATCCCCTGCTGTTGTCCAATGGCAATCCGGTAAATAGGGGAACGGACGCTACCAGTCACTGGATTAGCTGGGAAGACCCGTTTCCCAAGCCCGCCTACCTGTTCGCGCTGGTGGCAGGAGACCTGGCCTGTATCGAAAGCAGTTTCGTTACCCGCTCGGGTCGGGACGTGAAACTGCAGGTTTTTACCGAGCATCACAATCGCGACAAATGCGACCATGCCGTGCATTCGCTGCAGAAAGCGATGCGCTGGGACGAGGAAGTCTACGGCCTCGAATACGACCTCGACCTTTACATGGTGGTTGCCGTCGACGACTTTAATATGGGCGCGATGGAAAACAAGGGTCTGAACGTCTTCAATACCAAGTACGTACTGGCCAATCCGCAGACCGCTACCGACGACGATTACCTCGGCATCGAGGGTGTCATCGCGCACGAGTATTTCCACAACTGGACCGGCAACCGGGTCACCTGCCGCGACTGGTTCCAGCTAAGCCTGAAGGAAGGGCTCACGGTATTTCGCGACCAGGAATTCAGCGCGGACATGTTTTCGCGCGCGATCCAGCGCATCGGCGACGTACGCGTACTGCGCAATCATCAGTTCAGCGAGGATGCCGGGCCGATGGCGCACCCGGTGCGGCCGGCTTCGTACCAGGAAATCAACAATTTCTATACCGCGACGGTCTACAACAAGGGCGCCGAGGTGGTGCGCATGATGCACTGCCTGCTGGGCGCGGATAATTTCCGCAAGGGCATGGATTTGTACTTCGAACGCCATGACGGCCAGGCCGTCACCACCGATGATTTCAGGCTGGCGATGCAGGACGCGTCGGGTGTCAACCTCGATCGCTTTCAACGCTGGTACGAACAATCCGGTACCCCGCGCGTCGATATCAAGCGAGAATACGATGCGGCAAGCGGGCTGTTGACCCTCAAGGTCAGTCAGCACGCCGGCACGACCCGCGGTGAGAACAATCGTCCGTTCCACATGCCGATGCGCCTCGCCCTGTTCGACCAGGACGGACAGGCGCTGGCGCTGGATAATACGGGCAAACTCGAGCAGGTAGTCGATATCGAGGCCCATGAAACCCTGCTAAAGTTTCCACAGATGCCGCCGCGGGTCATGATTTCGGCCTTCCGCGGCTTTTCGGCCCCGGTGATCCTGAGCACCGACCTGGGTAACGACGAGCTGGCGCAGCTGATGGTTTGCGATAGTGACGCCTTCAACCGCTGGGAGGCGGGTCAGCAATTGGCCTGCCGCGTCATGCTGTCGATGCTGGAACGGGAGAAGGGCGACTGGGAATCGATCCAGTTGCCGTTGATCGAGGCGTTTCATGATTTGTTGTCGAATCCACGTCCGGACCGGGCGCTGGTGGCAGAGATGATGGTGTTACCCGGAGAAAAGTACCTCGCGGAGATGCTGGAACAGGCGGATGTGCACGCGGTGCGCGCGGTACGGGAGAACCTCAAACTGGCGCTGGCGGAGCATACCGAAGACCTGCTGCAACGGCACTACCGTGACAACCTCGACGTAGGGGAGTACCGGCCCGAGCCGGAAGCGATTGCGCGTCGCCGGTTAAAGAATATTTGCCTGGCGTACCTGTTACACCTGGAAAAACCCGAATACTTCGATTTTTGCCGCGGACAGTTCGAAGGCGCCAATAACATGACCGATCAGATCGCCTGCCTGCAGGCGATCGTGCACTACCGCGATGACCTGCGCGACCAGATCGTAACGCGCTTTTTCGAGCAGTGGCAGGATACCGCGCTGGTGGTCGATAAATGGTTTAGCGCGCTGGGCTCTAGCAGTGTCGAAAACGCGCTCGACGAAATCATTCCGCTGTTCGAGCATCCCGCTTACAGTTTGCATAATCCGAACCGGGCGCGCTCGTTGCTGGGTGCGCTGATGGCCAATTCGAGCGTTTTTCATCAAGCGGACGGCGCGGGCTACGCGTTTGCCGCGGAAAAAATTCTGCAGCTCGATGCCATCAATCCGCAGGTTGCCGCGCGGCTCGCCAACCCGTTCGTTCACTGGCGTAAACTGGTGCCAGAGCTCGGGCAGCAAATGAAATCGCAGGTGGAAAGCATGCTGGCCAGCGGCAATATGTCCAACGATTTGAACGAGCTGCTGACCACCAGCCTCAAAGATTAGGTCGGCGATGTCGGGGAATCTTGATCTGGTGCTGCCGGGCCTGTTCGATTTGCCGCTGTCCGAACTGGCGCCCGAACTGCTGGCCGAGAAGCTGCCCGGTCTGAACCGGATACTGCGACAGGCGAATACGATGCCCAACCAGGCTTTTACCATCGATTCGGTGCTGCGCCAGGTGCTCGATTTGCCGACGCCCCAGGAATCCCTCGCACCCGGTCTGCCGCTGGCGCAGTCCTGCGCGCCCTCCGGTATCGAGAAGGCGAGCCGATCGCTGCTGTTTCAGGCGGTCCATTTGCAGCCCGATTTGCATAGCGCAATCATCGTGCCGATCCAGAAAAACTCAGATAATCTTGATGATATAACTATTATTATCAATGACTTAAAAGACTTATTTAAAGTAGATTTTGATATAGATGTCGTTGCCGATGACCTGTTTTTAATGACCCTGAACGAGCTCGAGGCACCGACTCACTACCCTCATATCCTGTCGGTACTCGGCAAGCCGGCAAATCCCTTCATCCAACAGTCGCGTGACAACCTGCGCTGGTACAAACTGCTCAACGAAATCCAGATGTTCATGCATCAGCACCCGGTCAACCAGGAGCGCGTTCGCAGTGGGCGTCTGCCGGCAAACAGCCTGTGGTTCTGGGGCGGGGGCGTCTTGCCGCAGCAGTACGCGAGAAACCTTGCCTGGTGCTGCGACGATCCGATCTTGAATCGTTTCGCCGAAAGCCTGGGATTGAAGACCCCGAAGCTCGGAGAACTGGCTGACCTGGACGCGAGTATCGATGCGGTCTGCATCGATCTGCGCCTGCTCGAATTGCTGAAGACCGGGGTTGCCACCGAGCTCGACCAGCTGTTGCTCGATATCGAAGCGAGCCTGCTAACACCGCTTTTGAACATCGTCGATAAGAAACGCAGGCGGTTGAGGCTGCGTGCCGGGTTCGAATTCGATTTCGAGCTGACCCCGGTAGCGGGACTCAAATTCTGGCGACGGCCGCGTAACCTCATGACCTGGGATCAAGAGTTTCGAACGCCCTGAGCGAAGATACTTATAACCGCTATACTGTGCGAGAATACCCCAAACAATCCGAGTCAAGCCGATGTCAGCCATCAACCAGCTACCCAAATTTGCGACCGTCGAAGATGTCGTAAACGAATTGAAACCGGGTTACCCCGTTTATTGTCTGCGCCCGGCGGAACTCAAGCGCCAGGCGAGTTACTTTCTCGACAGCTTCCCGGGCCGCGTCATGTACGCGGTCAAATGCAACCCTCATCTGGCCGTGCTGCAGGCGCTTTACGAGGCCGGAATTCGGCACTTCGACACCGCCTCGCTGGCGGAAATTGCGCTGGTGCGAGAACATTTGCCGCAGGCCGACTGCTACTTCATGCACCCGGTGAAACCGCGTGCCTCGATTATGACGGCGCACCAGGTTTACGGGGTCGATCATTACGTGATCGATCACGAAAAGGAGCTCAACAAAATCATCGATGTCACCGGCGGTGGCGACGGCAAGGTAGTGCTGGTAAGGATCGTAACGCCGGTACACGATGCGCAATACCAGTTATCGGACAAGTTCGGCATCGCGGCCGAGGACGCGCCGAAATTGCTGCAGCAGGTGCATGATGCGCATTTTCAGACCGGGGTCGCTTTCCACGTGGGCTCGCAGTGCCGCACGCCGCAGGCCTTTGTCGACGGCGTCAATACCGCGCTCGACGTCATCGAGAAAGCGAACGTACCGGTGCATTATCTCGACGTCGGTGGCGGGTTTCCGGCCCTCTACGAGGACGACCGACCACCCGAGCTCGGCGCCTATTTCGAAGCGATCCAGCAAGCCGTCGACCAGTCGCGCCTGCGTCGCGATTGCGTTTTGATGTGCGAACCGGGGCGCGCACTGGTGGCCAGCGGCTGCAGCCTGTTGACGCAGGTACAGCTGCGCAAGGATAACAAGCTTTACATCAACGACGGGGTTTACCAGAGCCTCTCGGAAACCCTGATGGGAAAGATGAAATTACCCGCGCGCCTGATCAATCCGATGAGTACCAGGATTTTACGATTCTGGGACCGACCTGCGATAACCTCGACATATTGCCGGCACCGTTTTACCTGCCGGTGGACGCCGAGGAGGGCGACTGGATCGAAATCGGGCAAACCGGGGCCTACAGCAACTCGGCGGCGACCCGCTTCAACGGTTTTTTTCCGGAAACCTTTGTTTCGGTCGACGCCCCGCCGCTGCTGCCGCAGGCGAGATAGGATCCGCTGACACCCGGTAGCAAGCAGCCAGTAAGGATATGTCGCAGATTTTGAGTTCGAAATCAGCCAGGTTTTCCAACATCATCGTTGCACTCAGCGGTGGCGTAGCGCTGATGTTGGTAGCAATCCTGGTGCAGGGATTCAGTTTTGGTTTCGAAAAGATCAGCCTGGCAACCCTCGCTATTCCCTTTCTGATTGGCTGCGGACTGACCTACTTCGTTTCCTTGCTACTGCGTGGCAACCTGGAGCGGCTGCGAAGGGACCTCGAGGGCGAATTCGATCGGCGCACCGGCGAGCTGCGGCGAACCGAGGATCGATTCCAACAGTACGCCGAATCCTCGAGCGACTGGTTCTGGGAAACCGATACGGCCAATCGTTTCGTATTTGTGTCGTCACATGTGTTCGAAGTTACCGGCGCCAGGCCCGAGGATGTTCTCGGCAGAACCCGCGAAGAGTTGCGCCTCGAATGCGATAACCCGGAAGAACAAGCGAGCTGGCGGAAGTACCGGCACTGTATCGAGAACCGGTTGCCGCTGGTTGATATCGAGTACCGGGGACGCATTGCCGAAGGACGAATCATTCGATATCGAATTAATGGCAAGCCGTATTACGACGATAACGGCGAATTTCTGGGCTACCGGGGTTCTGCATACGAAGTGGTCGCTGCCAGCGAACAACAAGCCCGGCAAACGCACTCGCAAGACCTGATCTTCACCGCAACAAATTTGTTGAACGACGGATTCGTGCTGTTCGATGCGGATGGTCGGCTGGTGATGTGCAACGCGCGATACCGCGACCTGTATTCCGTTATCGAGGATAAATTCGAACCCGGCACCAGTTTCGAAGAAATTGCGCGCGCCTATGCGGGTACCAAACAATTCGCAACGGACGAGGAACAGGAAGACTGGATAAAGCATCGAGTCGAGCTGCATAAAAATCCTACCGGGGCTTTCGATCAACAACTGGCGAATGGAACCTGGGTTCGAATTATCGACCAGAAACTTCCGGGCGGCGGAATCGTCGGCTTACGGGTCGACATCACGGCCTCCAAGCAAATCGAGGCAGAACTCGAACAGGCGCAGCGTATAGGCCAGATCGGCAGCTTTCGTTGGGACGTCGAGAAAAGTCGATTGATATCCGCCACGGTGGAATTCGCGCGAATTCACGGCAGGCCATTAGAAGAGTTGCTCGAGGCCGCCGAGGATATGCTAATTGGAGTGCATCCGGATGATCGTGAGAGATTGTCCCGGGCTTATGCCAGGGCGGATGTAACCGATGAGATATACGAAATCGAATATCGCGTCGTGCGGCCAGATGGTGAAATTCGCCATGTGGTCGAGCGTGGGGACACCGCTGTCAGGCGCGGTGGCAAGGTCATCGAGCAGTTGGGTACGCTTCAGGATGTCACCGAATCCCGGCGTATCGAAGCGGAGTTCAAGACAGCCCAGCAAATCGCCAGGATCGGTAGTTTTCGCTGGGATCTCGAAAACAGGCGAATGCTTTCATGCAGTGACGAATTTGCGCGGATTTGCGGCTGGCCCAAAGCGGAGCTGCTGGCAAAGGTCGAGTCCGATAATTTCTTCGGTATACATTTAGATGACCTGGAGAGAGTAACGGAGGAATTCGAGCTCTCCTATACCCATGACGGACTTTCTGAAATCAGGTTCCGTATCGTGCGCCCGGATGGCGAGATTCGTCATGTGATCGAGCGTGGCGAAACCTCGCTGAAGCGAGATGGCAAGAGCGTCGAGCAATTGTGGACACTGCAGGATATCACCGAGTCGAGACGTATCGAGTCGGAACTCGAAGAGGCCCAGAGTATTGCCAAGGTGGGTAGTTTTCGGTGGGACGAGGAGCGGGACCGGTTGATATCCTGCAGTGCGGAGTTCACCAGGATTTGGGGACGGTCGACCGAGTACCTTCTCAACCAAACCCGTCAACAACGTGACAGATTGTTTCATCCCGATGATCTAGAGCGCGTGATGAAGGCTTACGAAAAATACCTCGCTGGTGACCAGCTGTTAAATATTGAATACCGTATCGTGCATCCCGGCGGTGCAGTGCGACATATCGTCGAGCGGATAAGCCCGGCGATCCGGCGTGATGGCAGGGTAGTGGAGTCGGTTGGAACGCTGCAGGATGTCACCGACCGCAGGCAGGCCGAACGCGAAAAGCTGTCATCCGACAGGATGCTCGAAGCCGCAATCGAAAACGTGCCTGGCGGTTTTCTGATGGTGAACGCGGAGGGTTACATCGAGCGTTTCAATCGCAAGTTTTTCGATCTATATCCGACGCAGCAATTCTTCATCAACGAGGGCATTCCATTCGAGCGATTCCTGCAGTACGGCGCCGACATGGGTGTTTACCGGGAGGCCCAGGTCAATCCGGAAGAGTGGTTACAGCAGCGCATCAAGCGTCAACGCGCTGAAAACGCCACGTTTATCGATCGCCTGACCGACGGCCGTTCGATTCAGATCGCCGTGCGTCGCCTGCCGAACGGTGCGCGCGTGGGTATGCACGTCGACGTAACCGAATTACAGAATGCACGCGAGGCTGCGGAACGGGCGAACGAGGCCAAGTCGGAGTTTCTCGCCTCGATGAGCCACGAATTGCGCACCCCGATGCACGGCATCCTGAGTTTTACCGAGCTCGGGCTCAAACGACTGGAAACTCTGAGCCAGGAAAAGCTACGCCGGTATTTGGAAAATATTCAGGTTAGCGGCACGCGCCTGCTGTACCTGTTGAACGATCTGCTCGACCTGTCCAAGCTGGAAGCGGGCAAGATGCGCCTCGATATGACACCGGTCGATCTCGCCGACCTGGTCAAGGCCTGCGTCACGGAGCAGGGTGTGCGCCTGCGCGAAAAGAATCTGCACTGTGAGTTCGAGGCGATTTCCGCTACAACCGGCTGCGTTTGCGATCGCAACCGGATATTGCAGGTGATAACCAACATTATTGCCAACGCGATCAAGTTCAGCCCCGAGGGAGCCGAGGTCAAAATCCGGCTCGAGTGTCTGAAAAATGCTTGCCGGATGCAGGTGTCCGACGAGGGAATCGGTATCCCCGAGGCAGAACTCGACCAGGTATTCGACAAGTTTTACCAGAGTTCAGGGAATCGTAACCAGACCGGCGGCACCGGCCTCGGCCTCGCGATCTGTCGCGAGATCATCGATTTGCATCGTGGCCGCATCTGGGCTGAAAACAATGCCCGGCAGGGCACCAGCATCCTTTTCGAAATTCCGTGGCAGGCGCCGCAGCGCGACTAGCGGGTATTATTGTTCGCCGAGCGCCTGTTCCAGTGATTCGAGTGCGGCCTGGTCCAGTTCGGGTACCGTGATCTGATCCTTCTTGTTGTCGCTTAGGCCCGCGATGGTGGCTTCTGCCTTGACGCAGGTTTCGTGCATTTCCCGCAGCTGCTGCGACAGCTTGGCGGCGGTCTCGAGTGCCGACTTGTTTGCTTCCAGCTCGTTCTCGAGTTTCGCTTTTTCCTTGCGCATCGACTGCAGCCTGGACTCGGCCTGACCGCGCAGCTTGGCTTCATCCATTTTCTGCTTTTTCAGGGTTTTTAATTTGCGTACGACATTTTCCGGGGTGTCGGCCAGTGCCTTCGATATTGCCTTGAGCTTGTTTTGCTTATCGGCAACCTCGGCCCTGGCCTTCTTCAGCGCCTCGGCATTATCAGCCTTGCCCGTGGCCAGCTGGCGCTCGGCCTGCTCGCGTGCCTCGAGCGCGGCGGTAACCGTCTCCTCGGCTTCGACGCGGACCTTTTCCGCGGCTTCGGCCTGGCTGCGAAATTCAGCGACTTGCTGTTCCGCATGGCTACGGGTTTGCTGGATGTTGATATCGGCGTCTTTAGCGCGCTGAATCGCCTCGTTCAGCGCGGCCTTAAGTTCTTCGGTGGTGCATTCCGCATTCAGTCCAAGCGCGTCGGTGGCGGCGCCCATCAGAATTTGTTTACTGATCGCAAGGTCCTTCCAGACCTGCAATTGAACCTCAACATCTTGTGACACTTGTTACCTCGTAGTCGGAAAAATCGGCGGCACATTTTAGCCCAATGGCGAACGGAAAAACAGGGTAGAGCGGGTGATATTATCAATTTAGATCGGGTAGAATGCGCGTTTTTTCAAATACAGGCGATCAGCGTGGAGACGAATCACATTTCTCAGCAAATCGAGGACCTCGAATCGAGGATCGAATTGCTGCGGGGGTATCTTTGACTACGACCAGAAGCGCGAAAAACTGGAAGAAGTCATGCTCGAACTGGAGAACCCGGACGTCTGGAGCGATCCCGAGCGCGCTCAGTCCCTGGGAAAGGAAAAAGCCGCTCTCGAGGCTGTAGTCAACGGACTGGATCAGGGCTCGCAAGCCCTGGTAGATGCCGCCGAATTGCTGGAACTCGCGGCTGGCGAAGAGGATGCAGCAACCGTATCGGAGGTCGAGACCGATCTTGGAGCGGTCGAGAAAAACGTCTCCGAGCTCGAGTTCAGGCGCATGTTTTCCGGTGAGATGGATGCCAATAATGCTTTCCTCGACATCCAGTCCGGGGCCGGCGGCACCGAGGCGCAGGACTGGGCCGAGATGCTGTTGCGCATGTACCTGCGCTGGGGCGAAGCCAAGGGCTTCAAGACCGAGTTGATCGAGGTGTCGGAAGGCGATGTCGCCGGTATCAAGAGCGCCACGATTCGATTCGAGGGGCCTTACGCCTTCGGCTGGTTGCGCACCGAAACCGGTGTGCATCGACTAGTTCGCAAATCACCCTTCGATTCCGGCAACCGACGCCATACGTCGTTTGCCTCGGCATTTATCTCGCCCGAGATCGAGGATGACATCGAGATTGACATCGACCCCTCCGACCTGCGAATCGATGTATACCGTGCCAGCGGCGCCGGCGGACAGCACGTCAACCGCACCGAGTCGGCGGTGCGTATTACGCATCTGCCGACCAATGTCGTGGTACAGTGCCAGAATGATCGCTCGCAGCACAAAAACAAGGCGACCGCGATGAAGCAGCTCAAGGCCAAGTTGTACGAGCTCGAGATTCAGGTACGCAACGCCAAGGCGCAAAGCATCGAGGACCTGAAGTCCGACATCGGCTGGGGCAGCCAGATCCGCTCCTACGTGCTCGACCAGTCGCGCATCAAGGACCTGCGCACCGGGATCGAAACCGGCAATACCCAGGCGGTGCTGGACGGCGACCTCGATCAATTTATCGAAGCCAGTCTGAAGAGTGGCGCTTAAGAACAGCAGTAACGGGAATTAATATGAATCAGCATAGCGACGCTGAACCAGGCAACGAAGATCCGCAACAGGACGAAAACCGCTATATCGCGCAACGGCGCGAAAAGCTGGCGCAGTTGCGCGCCGCGGGCAAGGCTTATCCGAACCATTTCCGGCGCGAGGATTTCGCCGCCGCGCTGGCGGCCGAGTACGGCGATTTGTCACGCGAACAGCTCGAAGCGCAGGCGACCGAGGTCAGCCTCGCGGGACGCATGATGTTCAAGCGCGTCATGGGCAAGGCCAGCTTCGCGCAGCTGCGTGATCTGAGCGGCACGATGCAGATTTTCGTGCAGCGTGACGCCATCGGCGAGGAAGACTACGAAGCCTTCAAACAGAGCGATATCGGCGATATCTTCGGGGTTACCGGCGTTCTGTTCCAGACCAGGACCGGGGAGTTGACGATCAAGGTCAGGACGCTCGTGCTGGTAACCAAGTCGCTGCGTCCGCTGCCGGAAAAATATCACGGCCTGTCCGACCAGGAACTCAAGTACCGTCAGCGCTACGTGGACCTGATCATGAACGACGATTCGCGGCGCGTGTTCGCGATTCGCAGCCAGGCGGTCAATTTCATTCGCCAGTACATGATCGACGCGGGATTCATCGAGGTCGAGACCCCGATGATGCAGGTGATTCCCGGCGGTGCGGTGGCGCGCCCGTTTATTACCCATCACAACGCGCTCGATATCGCGCTTTACCTGCGCGTTGCGCCCGAGCTGTACCTCAAGCGCCTGGTCGTGGGCGGTATCGAGCAGGTATTCGAGATCAATCGTAATTTTCGCAACGAAGGACTGTCGACCCGGCACAATCCCGAGTTCACGATGCTCGAATTTTACCAGGCCTACGCCGATTACGAGGATTTCATGAACCTGACCGAGGACATGATGCGGCGCCTGGTGCACACGGTCCTGGGTTCGGGCAAGATCCACTACCAGGGACAGGATTTTGATCTCGATCAACCGTTTGCGCGCATGAGCGTGGCGGATGCGATCATCAAGTACAATCCCGATCTCGATGCCAGCCAGCTCGAGGACCTCGAATACTGCCGTCAGGCGGCAACCAGCCTCGGCATCAAGCCTGAGCCGGGCTGGGGTGCCGGTAAGCTGCAGATCGAGATCTTCGAAGCAACGGTCGAAGACCAGCTGCAGCAGCCAACCTTTATCACCGCGTACCCGACCGAAGTCTCGCCGCTGTCGCGCGCCAACGACGACAATCCCTTC
>CAMYON010000026.1 GCA_947260025.1 uncultured Gammaproteobacteria bacterium | reverse complement strand
GAGATGAAAGCAGTTGTTACCGATATAGCAAGCATCAAACCAAAAAAGAAAACCGAAAAACAGGCTCTTAAGCAAGACACCAGCGAAGCAACCGCGGAAAAGGAAAAGGAGGCGACGCTGAAAAAAGTGATGAAGGCGAAGGCCAGGGCAAAGCTCGCGAAAGCCAGGGCCAAGAAGGCGAAGCTCGCGCAGGCCAGGAAGGCAAAAGCCAGGGCCAAAAAGGCAAAGCTCGCGAAGGCCAGGGCGAAGAAAGCGGAGCTGAAAAAGGCAAAAAAGGCCAAGGCCAGGGCGAAGCTCGCGAAAGCCAGGGCGAGGAAGGCGGCGCTCGCGAAGGCGAAGAAGGCGAAGGCCAGGGCAAAGCTGGCGAAAGCCAGGGCCAAAAAGGCGAAGCTCGCGCAGGCCAGGAAGGCGAAAGCCAGGGCAAAGCTCGCGAAAGCCAGGGCCAAGAAGACGAAGCCCGTAAAGGTCGGGAAGACAAAAGCCAAGCCAAAAAAGGCGAAGCTGAAAAAGTCGAAGGAGGCGAAATCGAAACATTTCGCCGACCGGGCCGCTTAGTTGCGGCTGCGAAAAAGCTACTTACAGCCGCGAAAAAGTTTTTAACAGCTGTGAAAGGGAACTGACTGAATGACTGGTGACAGACCTCGTGCGGGGTCTGTCGCTAATCACTCCAGTTACCATTGTTTGGATGACGCGCGCCCACTTTGGATTGCGGCCGCAAGTCGGGGAATTCGGAGTGTCAGTTTTCGAGGAGTATCCTTTGGGTGTGCCTGGATCCAGAGACGGAATCTAATTAGTCAAACAGGCTATTGAAAACAGAAGAGCTTGTATTGGGGCCAGACGAGCAGATAGCATCTCGAGAACCTGGTCTTTTTCGTGCGGAGTGTTTGCGGGTATTGGCTTTGTACTGTTAAGTTTGGCGGTGCATTTGAGCGCAGCGGTGGCTCCGTAAGCTGCCGATAAAGCTGGAACTAAAGTTACTTCCCCCGTCAAATTACTGGGGTATGGCCAAAATGGTCGGATGCTGTAATTCACATCTTTGAAAGAGATTTACCTGACAATCAAATAATCCGTTAGTCTTCTTTCGATAATTTAATAATGCCGATATCGCAATTGTCGCAGTGAAGAGTAGCCTTTAAACTTTCTGCATCAATACAAAGGGGAACTCTGATGCTAGTAGAAAGCTATATGACATATGCACCGATCACTATTCCTGACGATACGGACTACTGGAAGGCGTCCGAAATAATGCAGGAAAAGGAGCTGCATCATATCCCCGTCGTCAATGGAGCCGATAAGATTGTCGGTATGCTTACGCTTCGTGACCTGAAGATTGCCGCTATGCATTTCGGNNNNGAATCGGAGGCCTGCCGGTTCTGGACGTCGATGGTCAAATCGTAGGCATCCTGACTGAAACGGATCTGCATCGCGCCCTGATCGATCAATTGGGCGACTAAACTTTCTCGGCTTTCCGGGGGCTTGCCGGGGACAGTATACCTATTTGTAGACGTTTCCGGCTTTCCTGGGACAGTATACCTGTTTGTAGACGGTCCCTGGAGTACGAGTAAATAGGTATACTGTCCCCCGAATTGTGGTGAAAATTGAGCTGACCGAAATGGAGATCCAGTATTGAGCGAACCTTGTTACGAGTTTAGCCGGGCCATCACGCGGCTGCCCGCTCAAAGTATTGTCAATGGTTTGAGAGCTGAGGATCTGGGGAACCCGGATCATGCCCAGATGCTCAGGGATCACGCGCACTATGTCGCGACGCTTAAAGAAGCCGGTGCCAGTGTTACCGAGTTGCCTGCCGTCGAGGCCTACCCGGATTCCGTCTTTGTCGAAGACGTCGCGCTTTGCCTGCCTGAAGTTGCCATCCTGATGCGCCCGGGCGCACCGTCTCGTCTCGGGGAAGTCGGCGAAATGGCCCCGGTATTGCGCGATTTCTATGACCAGGTGTTCGAAATCGAGGGGCCTGGCTTTATCGAGGGAGGTGATATTCTCACAACGCCACGCGAAATCCTGGTGGGTCGTTCTGCCCGAACCGATCAGGCTGGCGTCGCGGAGCTGGCGGAAATAGTCGGTCAGTTCGGTTACCCGCTGCGCGAGGTAATGACGCCCGAGGGTGTGCTGCACTTCAAAACAGATTGCTCGCTGCTGGATGCGGATACCATTCTGTCGACCAGGCGCCTGGATGCTTCCGGTTGCTTTGAGAATTATCGAGTGATCCACACCTGCGAAGGCGAGGAAGCCGCAGCAAACACGATCCGTTTCAACCAGTTTGTCATGATGCCTGCCGGGTTCCCCCGGACTCGTGATCATCTGCTCGAGGCAGGTTACGAGGTGCGCGAAATAAATAATAGCGAGTGCGCCAAACTGGATGGCGGGATGTCCTGTCTGTCCCTGAGGTTCTGACGCAGGATTTCAGGAACAATGGGGATTTTCTCCCCCAGGAATTACTTATCTTATTCCTCGCCGGTCTTTTGCAGATACTCGTAAGTCCGCTCCGCGGGAACCAGGGAGCCCGCGATTAAGCGTAGATTTTTATCATTGGCGACACGTGCGGCATCCTGGAAATCGAGGATCATCTTGCCGGCAAGGGTCTGGTTCCAGAACCATTCGTTGAGTTGGTAAGAAGACGGATGACCACCATCGGCCAGTGCCGTTTCAAAGTAAAGCACCTTGATATCGGCGATGGCAAATCGCGCGCGAGATACCGGCGCCATCCCTTTCGGGTTCGGCATCGGATCAGTCGAATGGTAACGGTTGATGTATTCGATCGCCGCTGCAGGTGATAAATCGCTGATACCGAAGGTAGTTCGACCGGAACGCTTTCGAGCCTCGTGCCAAATGGGGAGTGCAGACTCGGATTCTGCGGTTACTGACCCAGTATCGAGCCCAGGAAACACCCAGCCCGCATCATCATCCCGATAATCGGCTTCTTCGGCATAATCTCGTAATAGCGGTTCAGGACCAGGCTCGTCCAGCAATGACAACGCCGTTTTCAGAACCCGCTGTTGCAGTTCGATATCGTTGGGTGTCCCGAACGGGCGGCCTAATTCAAACGGCACCCACAGTGCCCGCGGTGGTCGCATCTTCACCGCGTGCTCGCGCACTAAGGCTACAACGACGGTCGACAAACCTTCGTCTTCGAGGAAATGGGCCAGCCCGCTCACGGCGCGCGTGCAGTTGGGTCACACCGGCGCCAGGACGACGGTATTTACTCCCAGGGCCAGCATCGATCTGCCGACTTCACGCGCCTTGTCTTCGAGTTTATCTGGATGGGTTGCACCCATGAATGCGTAGTGGGTATCGGCCGCTTTACCGATGCTGCCCTCGGTTTCAAGTGCTTTTAATCGATCGCGCGGCAGCATCACGTTGAGGTCCTGCTGGAAACCGCTGCGATCGAAATTAACGGAAACATGGCTGCAGAGAATATCGTTGTCCGCTACCGCCGAAGGGATCGGCCGGTAACCCGTATCGTTCGCAAGCGTTGGGCGTTGGCCTCGAATAATCAGCCCGGCAGATGAGACGATCGCGACATGTCTCTGATCGGGGTCGACTGCCGGAGCAAATGGCTTGTGCGCATAGGGAGTACATTCCAGCTCAGCGATGTAGCTGCGCTCGGGTTCGGGGATACCAGTGAGGCGCACCATGTCAGCGACCTGGCAGGCGGGCTGTGGTATCGGTTTTTTCCAATGCCTGCGGATTCAAAATCATTTGGCGATACTAGCCGATCGAACCGAGCCGGGCAAACAGGTCGGTGAATAATCGCTACCCGTGAAATGGCGGAAGAGCGTGGGAGTCGAACCCACCAGGGACGTGGTACGCCCCTCACCGGATTTGAAGACCGGGCGCCCCACCGGGGTGCGATCCTCTTCCTCATGAGCCTGCATCGTCGATCGCGAAGACGGTCGCGGCAGGACGCCTGATGCGACGGTTGTTGCCTGAGCGCTCGGTAAAGCCCAGGCGATCGAAGTACTCCAGTAAATCGATGGCGAAGTTTCGCCCAGTTTTGGTCTGTACACAATACTCGGCCACGGTAAAGTAACCGTCGGCAGTTTTCCCGGCCAGTGTTTCGGCGGCGCCTCCCAGTTTCGCGACATAGGATGTCGGTGCGTAGCGGTTTTTTGCCAACGGCACCATCTCTCCGGACTGGATAGCGTGTTTCAGCGAAGTTTCCAGAACTTTCCGCTCGACCTGCAGCGCTTCCGCCGCCTGGTGCAGGCTCAGCGGGCTGCCCGATTGCGGCGCCAGCAGGTCGACCGCCCGTGTCCAGAGTTGCCGGTCGTGCTCGGAGACCCGGATCTCGTGCGCTGGCGAATGTAACCGTGCACCCCTTCGGCCGAGGCGATTTTCGTTGGCCAATGCATCGACCGCGGCTTCGAGTACGGGCGTCTCGAGGTGGGGTTTCAGTGCCAGCTGAATATCCCTGAGACTCGCTCCGGCAAGTTCGGGACTGGTGTCGTGAAAGTCCCCGACCGTCTGTTCGATACGGTCGAGCAAACCCTGCCATCGGGTTGCGCTGAAGACCCACCCCTCGGAGTGATGTTCGATTCGCTCGAGTGAAAGCGATTCGACGATGGCATCGATTCGAGTTGCCGGCAGATTAAACGAGGTAGCGAAAGCTGTGAGCGGCACTCCGGCCTCGCTCAGCTCGGCCAGCGCCTCGAGCGCGTCACGTGGATCGCGGCGATTCATCGCCTGCAGTGCGGCGATTCGGTTCGGTCGGGCACGGCCGCGCCTCGGCGAGAAAGGGTCGACGACATGACCGCCGGCGATGGTGCGTTGCGCAGACTGGTCGCGCAGTACGAAACGATCGCCGTGTACAACGAAGGCATCCCGCGCCAAAACCAGCTGCGCCAGTCCCCGGTCTCCCGCGGCGATGCTGCCGCCGGAGAGTACCGCAACGCGTGCCGCGAGGTGGTCCGCGCCGATATGCAGGTGTGTCGGCGTCCAGTGTTTCAATGCTTTCGATTCGGCGTCGAGCACGCGTAAATCGACGTCGATTCTGCGCGTCGGCGCATGCAGGTTCGAGTGCATCAACCAGTCGCCCCGGCTCACCGAGTTTTCGCTGACACCGCGCCCGACGATGTTGATTGCGCAGCGCTCGCCCGCCCGTGCACGATCGCTCGTGTCATCGTGCGCCCGAATCCCGCGTACCCGTACCGGCGTCCCGTCGGACGACAACAGCAGGTTGTCGTCGATAGCGGCCGCGCCGGCGAACACCATTCCGGTTACGACCAGGCCAACCCCCTTGAGCGTGAATGCCCGGTCGATCGACATGCGGAAACAGCCACCGATATCGTGGTTGTTCGCTCGATGCGCCTGCTCCTGCAGCGCGGTTTTAAGCGTATCGAGCCCAAGGTTTTCCGGTGCACAGACGGGATACACGGGCGTGTCTTTGCGCCCCGCGATAGCGAGCAGGGTCTCTACCTCGTCTTGCACTTCGAGGATGCGATCGTCGTCGACCCGATCGATCTTGGTGATTGCCACCACGCAGCGATCGATGCCGAGCAAATCGAGGATCGCAAAATGCTCGCGCGTCTGCGGCATGACCCCATCGTCAGCGGCCACCACCAGTAAACCCAGGTCGATGCCGCCGACACCGGCCAGCATGTTACGGATGAACTTCTCGTGCCCCGGCACGTCGACGAACCCGAGGGACGTTTGATCGGGCAGGGTTAGATAGGCGAAGCCCAGGTCGATCGACAGGCCGCGTGCCTGCTCCTCGGGCAGGCGGTCGGTATCCGTACCCGTCAGCGCCTTGACCAGCTCGGTCTTGCCGTGATCCACGTGACCAGCCGTTGCGACGATCATGCGCTCGTCAATCCCCGCAGGTTGTCGACGAATTCCGCTTCGTCTTCGAGACAGCGCAGGTCGAGCCACAGCGCGTCGTCGGCGACGCGCCCGATCACGGGTATCGGTAGTTGACGGAACCTCCTGGCAAGTTCCTGCAGCGCCTTGCCGGGCCGGCGTACTTCGGATCGGGTGAGTTTTAACGCCGCGCTCTCGAGGCTGTCGATCGGCAATGCGCCGCTGCCCACCTGGGCCCGGGTGCGCTCGACGCTTACCTCGAAGCCTTCGCAATGGCGCTGCACGACCGGCGCCAGGCGCGTTGCCAACTGCTCGATCTCCGTCGCGTCGCGGGTCAACCAGCGCAGGGTCGGCAGCCTGTCGGCGAGACGCGCCGAATCGGTGTACAGCCGCAGCACCGCCTCGAGTGCGGCTAGCGTAATCTTGTCGGGCCGCAGGGCGCGCGCTATCGGGTTGCGCCTGATCTTTTCGATGAGGTCGCGACGGCCGGCGATGATCCCGGCCTGCGGCCCGCCGAGGATTTTATCGCCGCTGAAGGTCACCAGGTCGGCGCCCGCGTCGAGCATTTCGCGGACGGTGGGTTCATGCGGCAAACCGTGGACCTCCAGGTCGATCAGGCTGCCGCTGCCGAGGTCGGTTACCAGTGGCAGATCCTGCGCATGCGCGATCCTGGCAAGTTCCGCTTCGGCGAGCTGTTTGGTGAATCCCTGAATCTCGTAGTTGCTGGTGTGCACCTTCATCAATAGCGCGGTCTTTGGACCGATCGCTGCCTCGAAATCTTTTGCGTGCGTGCGGTTGGTGGTACCGACCTCGACCAGTTTGCAGCCCGCCCGCGCCATGATGTCGGGCATGCGAAAGGCGCCGCCGATCTCGATCAGCTCGCCCCTCGAAACCGGGACTTCCTTGCGTAACGCCAGGCTGTTGAGCGTCAGCAACACGGCGGCCGCGTTGTTGTTGACCACTAGCGCAGACTCAGCACCGGTCAATTCGTGCAGCAGGGCTGCGGCATGCTGGTGGCGATCACCGCGCCTGCCTGCGCCGAGGTCGAACTCGAGATTGCTGGCGCCGCGAGCAATCTCGGCCATCGCCTCGATCGCCGATTCGGGTAACGCGGCGCGTCCCAGGTTGGTGTGCAGCACCGTTCCCGTCAGGTTGATGACCCGGCGCAACGAGGGGCGCAGCGCCCGGGCGACCTCCTCGCGCAGGTTGACGACGAGATCGCGTGATTCGAACGATTCTCCGGCAAGCACCTGTTCACGTGCCGCAGCCAGTACGCTGCGCGCGCAGCGGGTGACGAGGGGCGCGCCATGGTCTTGCACCAGCGGGGCTGTCTCCGGATCGTTCAGGAGCCGGTCGACAGATGGCAACTTGTTGGGGGCATCGATAATAGGCATGTCGAATCACACGGACCGAAGCAGGCGTAGTCGAGTTTACACTGGATTAGCGCGCCTGGGTGATCGCAGCCTCGGTTAATTTCCTGATCTGTTCCACGCTGGCCTCGCGCGGGTTGGTGCCCGCGGCGCTGTCCTTGACCGCTTTCTCGGCGATGCGCTGCGCGCAGTCCTCGGGTACGCCGATCTCGCTTAGCGACCTCGGAATTTCAATATCGTCCAGCAGGCGTTCGAGTTCGGTAATGAAAGCCTCGGTCGAATGCTCTCGCAATCCCATCGCATCGGCCATGCGCTTTACCTTGTCGTCCATTCCGGGCAGGTTGTAACGCATCACCACCGGCAGAATGATGGCATTGGTCAGGCCGTGGTGGGTGTTGTACTCGGCGCCGACCATATGCGAAATGGCGTGCACCAGGCCCAGCCCCTTCAGGAACGCGATGCCGCCGAGGCAGGAGCCCATTAGCATGCCGCCGCGGGCGGCCATGTTTTGCGGTTCGCGGACCACGATCGGCAGCCATTTGGATACCAGTGCAAGCCCTTCGAGCGCAAGTCCGTCGCATAGCGGGTTAAAGCCAGGTACCAGGTAGGCCTCGATGTTATGGATCATCGCATCAGCGCCGGTCCAGGCGGTCAGGTTGACCGGCAGGCCGATGGTCAACTCGGGGTCTAGCAGGGCCAGCGAAGGTTTGAGACCGGGATGCCAGACGCAAAATTTCATGCCTTGCCCGACGTCGGTGACCATGGCGGTGCTTTCGGTTTCGGCGCCGGTCCCGGCGGTGGTGGGGATGGTGATGAGGGCCGGAAAGCTTCGGCCAATCTCCGGCACCGGCTGTTCGAATTCGAACGCCCACAAATCGATATCGTTGTTTGCCGTCAGGCAGATCGATTTGCCGCCATCCATCGCGCTGCCGCCGCCGATTGCGATAATCGCGTCGTGCTGGCCGTCGACGAACATGGCGCGGCCGGCGCCGATTTCATCGTCGCGCGGGTTGGGCGAGATCTCGAAAAACAGGCCGGACCGCAGGTCGGCCTCGGCCAGATACTGCTGCAACTGCGCGATGAACGGCAGATCGCGGCTGCTGCGATCGGTCACGATCAACGGGTTGGACAGTCCCATATCGGCGCAGCGCTGTCCGATTTCAGCCAGGCGACCGGGACCGTAGGCAATCGGTACCGGGAAGGTGAAATCCTGGGGCGCGAGCAAATCCGCATCCGCTGCGGGGATCGAGTTTTGAATGGTGTTCACGGCATCACTCCTGTTTGGCGCTATCCGCCGGTCTGGTCGCTCTGAATCGCTGTAGGTTAGCCAGACACTCGAGGGTGTCTGGCAGCTAATCAGGTGGTTCGGTATTATCTGTTGGTCAGTTGATTTCGGTCCAGGTGTTATGTCCTGGGCAATCAAAATTCGTTACATCTTTACGAATTTATTTATATAATTCGATTTAATCTATCGAAATATATTCAAAAACCCGTACAGAGTAAACGATTACTGGTTTATGGAAGCCAGTTTTACCGTTCAGGAGAGGAGTACAACGATGGTAAGAATTGTAGAGATGCCGGCCGTGGGGCGCGGTTTCATCGAAGAACTCAAGGAGTTCGAGGTCGGCCGAACCGGCTGGTCCGAACCCGTGCCCGCGAAACAGCGTCGAATATCGATCGTCTCGTCGGCGGCCGTCTCGAGGCGCGGCGACAAGCCGTTTTCGTGGCTCGCGCGCAATCATCGTGTTATCGGTAAGCACGATCGCGACCTGGTGATGACGCACGTCGCGGTCGAATACGACCGCACCGCCTGGCAGCAGGATTTGAACGCGATCATCCCGCTCGACCGGCTGGAAGAGATGGCAGAGGCCGGCGAGATCGGCTTGGTGGCCGACGAGCATTACACCTTCATGGGCGCCGCCGATCCGAATGACATGGAAAAGTCGGCCCTCGAGGTTGCGGCGCGGATGAAAGCCGATAACGTCAACACGGTATTCCTGATACCCGTCTGACCTTTTTGCACGCGCGCCGTGAGCGGGCTGGCACATTACTTCGAGGCGGAGGGTTTCGCGACGGTCCTGGTCGGATTCGTGCGCGAGCATATCGAGTTGGTCAAGCCGCCGCGCGCGCTGTGGCTCAATTTCCCAATGGGGCGCCCGATGGGCAAACCCAACGATCCCGAATACCAGTTGAAGGTCATTCGCGCGGCGTTCGAGCTGTTCGACGCGCCGTCCGGCCCGGTGCTGGAGGATTTTCCCGACGTCATCCCGGTTAAAGGCGGGCGCATGGGCTATGCGCTGCCGCCCGGGCTCGTGTACTCGACGGACGATATCGGCGATGTCGATGCATTACTGGCCGAGGTTCAGGCCGAGGTCGAGGAATTGCGCCCGGCCTACGAGGCGGCGGTCGCGGCACGCGGGCGTACCACGGTGGGGGCCAGCGAACTCGAGATTGCGGGTCTGGCGCCGTACATCGCCGCCTTCGTCAAAGGCGAGCGGCCCAGGAGCCCGCGCAAGGGACTGTCGCCGATCCCGGCGCTCAAGCTCGTGGCCGAGGACCTGCAGGCTTACTACACGGAGACGCGCACGCACCGCGACGGCATCGACGATTTCGAGCTGCTGGGCAAGTGGTTCTGGGAAGAGTCGAAGGCCGGGCTGTTGCTGCTGTGGCTCGAGGCGGTGGCGCTCGAGTCGGAGGACCGGGTGCTGCGCCAGGTCGTCGACATGTCGCTGATCACGCCGCGCTTCTGGTCCGAGGGCCCGCTGCCCGGAAGTTCCGGGTCGGGGTGGTAGCACCGGCGCCGCGACCGCGCCGGCGCGGATATCGACGGGGCTAGGCCCGGTCGTAGAACGGTAGCGTCAGAACCTCGCAGTCGACGAGGTGATCTTGTGGCGTACTTATAGATAATGTCCTGCCGGCCCAGTCGCCGGGTTCGTCGAAGCGGACGATACCGATGCCGCAGTCGAGACCGGGAGACCAGGCGGCCCCGGTGAGGCGACCGACCGGCCCCTGGGCGTCCAGAATTTTGGCGCCATTCACCGGCGTGATCGACGGGCACTTGATGCCGTACAGCCGCGTTCGCCGGTCCGCGTTGCGCAGCGCATCGCGGCCGATAAAATCGTCTTCCTTGTCGAGGTCGATGAAGGCCTCGAGGCCCGCCTCGAAAGGCGTGATCGACGGATCGAAGTCCGACAGGTTGTCGAGGATGCCCGCCTCGATCCGCCGAACTCCCATCGCGGCGAGACTGCCGAAGACCATGCCGTGCGCGGCCCCGGCCTCGAACAGGTCGTTCCACAGCCGCGGGTGGTCGGTGATCGCGCCGTCGGAGTAAATCTCGTAACCCAGCTCGCCGGTCCAGCCGGTACGCGAGACGTACAGGCGTTGCCCCCCGATATCGAAAAAACCCGCAGCGAAGTATTTCATGCCGTCGTCGATCGCGCCGCCGGTGGCGTCCGCCATTATCCGCATCGAGTTCGGGCCCTGCAGCTGCAGCACCCGGGAATGCGGATCGGTAATAGTCACGTCGAACCCGGTTCGATGCGCCAGCAGCCATTGTTCGAAAGCGCCGTCGGGTTGCACGTACCAGAAGCGGTTTTCCCCGAGCCTGAACAGGATGCCGTCCATGTAGGTGCCGCCCTCGGCGGTACAGGCGATGGCATAACGGCCGCGTCCTTCGGGCAGGGTGCCGACGCGGCGCGCAAAAATTCGCTCGAGGAAAGGCACCGCGTCCGGCCCTTCGATTTGCCACGGCTTTTCCGGCACGTCGAACAGCGCGGCCTCGCTGCGTAGCGCCCGGTAAATTTCATTCTTGTCCTCGCCGATGTCCGCCGGGTAAAAACGCTCGGCCGCAACCCCGAGCACCGTGGCCGGGTTCGCGTAACACGCGTAATAAGGCGATTGCTCGAAACGTCGTGCCCCGATGCGCACGGTGTCAGTCCGTCCGGGACGACTCGAATCGTTCATATCTTCGTCAGCTGGCATCGAAGTCGGGGGGATACTCGTCGTGTTGCGGCAGGTTATCGCCGATATCGATCCAGGATGCTTTGGAACCGACGAAAATGTGTTCCCGCGGATGGGCTTCCGGGTCGCCCTCCATCGTGCCGAACGTCACCTGGCAGATTTCACCCTTCCAAGAACCGGCGACGTTGGACCCGCATTCGCTGCAAAACAGAAAACCACCGTCTTCCGGCGCGTAAGACTTGACCAGCTCTTCACCCGATAGCCATTTGAAATTTTCCGGTTCGACGCCGAGATAGGAACCGCAGGGCGCGCCGTGCGCCCGCCGGCACTGCGAACAATGGCAATGCCAGGCTGTCGGATAAGGGCCGGTGACTTCGTAGCTGACTTTACCGCATAAACAACTGCCTCGGATCGACATGGGTATTCTCCTTCAGGATGTCCCTGGCTGATAAGCGCCAGACTTACGGTTTGTGTTCGGCCATGCGGGTAAACCCGGCCGTGACGAACGGCACCAGAACATCGTAGTAAGCCTGGTAATCGCGCGCCTTCGAGACCCCGTCGGTCAGGAGTTCGATGCGCTTGTCGCCGGCCACCGAACTGTAGATGGTGCCCAGCATAAACTGGAATCCCCGGGCGACGCTGTCCTCGTCCAGCCCCGGTAACGCCTGGCGAAAACTATCGATATAAAGCATCGCCGCTTCGTTGAATCCCTCGGCGATGATTTCGGTGGCGTTTTCGCGCCATACGAAGCGAGCCAGCAGGCGCGCGTAGTCTCGTCCCTGATCGTCCTCTCCCAACACCAGTGCGAAGAACGGGTCCATGTATGCCCGGATCAGGGGCTCGATCTGCATTCCCTGCCGGCCCACCAGTTGCTGGTAACTTTCGAGCAGCTTCATGCGTTGCTGCGACAGGATTACGGCACGACGCAGGATGCAGGCGCGCAGCAACTCTTCCTTGGTGCCGAAGTGGTAAACGATTTGACCGACATTGGCATTGGCCTGTTTGGCGATATCGGCGAGCGTCGTCGATTCGTAATCCATGCGGCTGAAAAGATACTCGGCGGCGTCGAGCAACAGGTCGGGCGTTCCAGTGTTGTAACGTCGCCGACCGTCTTTCAACCGGATTCCGGATGCGAGGGTGCTCAAAATTCGTTATATCCTTATTGTTTTGTATGTATATTTCGACTTAAGAACTCGAAATATAATCTGATAATCGTGAATAGTATACGATTTTAAATATCATTTGAACTCGATAGGGCGGTTCTGTCACAATCCGGGTCATATAACAAAACCAGAGGAGCCAATACCATGAAGTTTAAATCCCTCGTTGTCGCCAGCAGCCTGCTGGTTGCCAGCAGCTTGCCCGCTATCACCCAGGCGGCCGACGCAATCAAGATTCCGATCAACGAATGGACCGGCCAGCATATTTCGGCCCATATCACCGGCTCGCTGTTCAAGAAAGCCGGCTACGATGTCGAATACATCACCGCCGGGGCTGTCCCGCAGTTCGCGGCGATAGCACAGGGCGATTTGCACGTGCAGCCCGAAACCTGGACCAATAACGTCGGCGACATTTACCCGAAAGCGGTGGCAAAAGGCGATATCGTGGTCACAGGTGCGCTTGGCCTGGAACCCAGGGAAAGCTGGATCTTCCCGCCTTACATGAAGGAAAAATGTCCCGGCCTTCCCAGCTACCAGGCGCTTTACGATTGCGCGCAGGCATTCGCTGCCTCGGACACGTTTCCGAACGGACGCTTGATCACTTATCCGGCCGACTGGGGTACCCGTTCCAAGGATGTCGTTGCCCAGATCGGCATACCGTTTCAACCAGTCGCCGGCGGCTCGGAAGGTGCGATGATCGCCGAGGTCAAGAGTGCCTATGCATCCAAGCAACCCATTCTGATGATGTTCTGGCAACCGCACTGGTTGTTCGCCGAGTACGATTTCGACTGGATCGAATGGGATAAGGCGCAGGGCGAATGTGTCGAGGAATCGGGTCAGAAGCGGGGCAAGGCCTGCGGCTTCCAGCAAGCCTCGATCGACAAGATCCAGAGCAAGGATTTCGCCTCGAAGTGGCCCGGAGCCGCCAAGCTTTACGAGGTAATGTCGATCGACAATACGACTCAGAATGCACTAATGCTCGAAATCGATAACAAGGGCCGCAAGGTCGAAGAAGTCGTCGCCGAATGGATTGCCGCCAACGAAGCCACCTGGAGCCCCTGGGTAAAAGCGGCCAAGGCCGCGCAGTAGCTTCGTAACTAAATCTGGCCTTATCGACCAGATCCAGAGTCGGGGCCGGCAATATGTCGGCCCTGAATACGCCACTGTATCCGATTGGTCTCGCCGGCATTGGCTATTAAAACCGGCTATTAGCAGGAGTGCGCAATGAATGAAGTAGCGGCGGACATCAAATTGTCTTGCCGGCATGTCTGGAAAGTTTATGCCGCAGATGCGTCCCCCTATTTCAAAGGCGAGGTCGATAGTGCCGACGCGACCGAGCTTTCCACCCGCATGCGCGCCGATGGCGCAATACCGGCAGCGGTCGACGTCAGCTTCGATGTGCAGGTCGGCGAAATCTTCGTCATAATGGGCCTGTCCGGCTCCGGCAAGTCGACCGTGGTTCGCTGCCTGTCGCGCCTGGTCGAGCCGACCCACGGCGAGATCCTGCTCAATGGCGAAGACCTGCTGAAAAAGTCCGACAAGGAGCTGATAGACATTCGGCGGCATGACATGGGCATGGTTTTCCAGAATTTTGGCCTCATGCCGCATTTGAGCGTTTTCGACAATATCGCCTTTCCGCTCTCGTTGCAGGGTGTGCCGATGGCCGAACAGGTCGAAAAGGTTCGCCGCGTCATCGACCTCGTCGGCCTCGAGGGTCGCGAGACCTCATATCCGCGTCAGCTCTCGGGCGGTCAGCAGCAACGCGTCGGCATTGCCCGCTCGCTCGCCGTCGAGCCGGAGCTCTGGTTTCTCGACGAGCCGTTTTCGGCGCTGGATCCACTGATCCGTCGACAGATGCAGGATGAATTCCTGCGTATACAGAGAACGCTGCAAAAATCGATCGTTTTTATTACCCATGATTTTCTCGAAGCGCTCAAGATCGCGGACCGGATGATGATCATGCGCGATGGCATGGTAGTGCAAGTTGGCACGCCGGCGGAGTTAATCGTCAACCCGGCCGACGACTACGTCGCGGAGTTCACCGAAGACGTGCCGCTGGTGCGCGTATTGAAAGCCACCGATGTGCTCGATCCGGAGCAGAGTCCGACCTCCACGATGCCGGAACGGGATAGCGCTTGCTGCGTCGAGGAATTACTTCCGCTGCTGTCCAGGCACAAGCAAGGTATCGTCGCGACGCAGGATGGCGTACCGATCGGGGTCGTCACCGCGACCAGCGTGATCACCGCGCTGGCGCACGAGGATCACGGCCATGGCGAGGATGCCGCCGCGGTTGAAGAGGTCTTGAATTGATTCGACTACGCACCATCGACTGGGTCTGGCTCGGTCTGATTGCGATGACGCTGGTATTTCTGGCGTTGCGGGAGCCGGCCGCCTGGTTGTTTACTTATCCGCAAGACTGGGTGATACCGATCACACCCTGGCTGAACGTCTTCATGGATTGGTGTGTCGACAATTTCGGGCCGTTTTTTCGCGCCTTCTCGGCGGCGCTCGACGTTCCGATGGCGGCCATTCGAGACCTGCTCAACTGGTTGCCCTGGTCGGTCACGCTGGCGTTGTTAACCTATATCGGCTATGTCGTTTCCGGCTGGCGGCTGGCACTTTTTACCTTCCTCGCGATTCTGTACATGGTAGTGATCGGTTACTGGTCGGAATCGATGAATTCGTTGGCGCTAGTGGTGATATCCGTACCAATGGCAGTCGCGATCGGATTCGGTCTCGGCACACTCGGTTTCTACTCGAAGCGGGCCGAGCGCATCATTTCGCCGACCATGGACCTGCTGCAAACCGTCCCGGCCTTCGCCTACCTGCTGCCGATTCTGCTGCTGTTTGGTTTCGGTCCGGTGGTCGGCCTGATTGCCAGCGTGCTTTATGCGTTTCCGCCAACCGTGCGCAACACGATGCTGGGCCTCGCACAGGTCCCCGGGGAAGTGATCGAGGCGGGTATGATGTCCGGCGCCACGCCACGCCAGCTGTTTTGGCGCGTGCGCACACCGAGTGCCTTGCGCCAGATTCTGCTCGGCGTCAATCAAACCACGATGGCGGCTTTTTCGATGGTTATCATCGCCTCGATCATCGGCGGCACCGCCGACATCGGCTGGGAGGTTCTCTCGACCATGCGCAAGGCCCAGTTCGGCGAGAGCCTGCTGGCCGGAATCGTGATCGCGCTGATGGCGATGGTGATGGACCGGATTACCGCCGCTGCGGCCACCGCCGAACCCGGTGAACCGAAAATCAACCAGAGCTTCCTATCGAGGCACCGCTTTTTGATTAGCGTGGCGGCGCTGGGTTTTGGCATCGCGCTGCTGGCGCAAGTCATTCCTTTGCTGACGAATTATCCGGAAGCCTGGCAGGTTTATCCGGCGCAGATTTTGAATGATGGCGTCAGTTATCTCGTCGTCGAATATGCCGCGGCCATCAACCTGATTAAAACCTGGGCTTTCTTCTTCGCTATGCTGCCGGTGAAGATGGGGCTCGAGCAGACCATTACCCCGTTTAGCTGGGGTTTTGAATTTACCGGCGCGTTGAAGCTGCTGTATGCAGTCGCTGCGGTCGCGCTGGCGCTGTGGGCTGCCTTCAGACACGGATTGAATCGGGCGATTGCGATCGCTTTCTGCGCCACGCTGCTGTTTTTCGGCCTGACCCGCTTACCCTGGCCGGCTCTGCTGGCGATGGCAACCCTGCTCAGCTGGCAGCTCGGCGGAATGCGGCTCGCAATCGGAACCCTTGCCGGCCTCGGATTCCTGGTGATCGCGGGCGTCTGGCCGCAAACGCTGCTGTCGATTTACCTTTGTGGACTGGCCGTGTTGCTGTCGTTCGTCATCGGCGCCTCGCTCGGCGTGCTGGCTTCCGAATTCGACGGCGTTTCAGCCTTCCTGCGCCCGATCAACGACACGCTGCAGACGATGCCGCTGTTCGTCATCCTGATCCCGTTCGTCATGATCTTCAAAATCGGTGAATTCACGGCCCTGCTGGCGATCATGGCCTACGCCATCGTGCCGGCGATCCGCTATTCCGAGCACGGGCTCAGAAATATACCGGCCACGGTGATCGAGGCGGCAACGGCCGTTGGCTGCACCCGCTGGCAGTTGCTGTGGCGGGTTAAGTTACCGCTCGCGCTGCCGGTCATGATGCTGGGGCTCAACCAGACCATTATGTACGGTATCGCGATGCTCGTGATTGCCGCGCTGGTCGGTACCAACGGGCTCGGTCAGCAAGTTTACATCGGTCTCGGCGATGGCGACTTCGGTGTCGGCATGGTCGCTGGTATCGGCATGGCGATCATCGCCATCATCGCCGATCGACTCACGCAAGCCTGGAGTAAAAAGCGACAGGAAGAGCTTGGGCTGAGCGCGGAGTTTTAGGCAAATGCCGCGGGGTACCGATCTGCCCTTGACCGCCAGTCACTGGGGTACCTACCGGGTCGAGACTGAAAACGGTGTCGTCAGGGCGTTGCACGGTTTCGAAGAGGACAACGATGTGTCGCCCATCGGCTCCGGGATCGTCGACGTGCTCGACGCGCCGTCGAGAATAAAGTCACCCATGATCCGCAAAAGCTGGCTCGAATCGGGCCCCGGCAGCGGCAATCATTTGCGCGGTGCCGACCCGTTTGTCGAAGTGACCTGGGAACAGGCTGAAAAGCTGGTTGCCGGGGAACTGTCGCGGGTAAAAAATCAGTTTGGCAACGAAGCCATTTTCGGCGGTTCTTACGGCTGGTCCAGTGCCGGTCGCTTTCATCATGCGCAAAGCCAGCTGCATCGATTCCTGAAATGCATCGGCGGTTATACCCGCTCCATCGGCACCTACAGTTTTGCGGCCGCGGAAGCGATGGTGCCGCACGTGCTGGGAGACTTCTGGCAATTGTTACTGCAAACCACCAGTTGGCGCTCGGTCATAGATCAGGGCCAGTTAGTGGTCGCTTTTGGCGGTATGCCGTGGAGTAACGGGCAGATAAACGCCGGCGGTACCGGTCGCCATGTGCAGCGGGAGCGTATGATCGAGGCCCGTGACGCCGGAATCGAGTTTGTCAACGTCGGCCCGATTCGGGTGGATGTCGACGATTCGCTAAATGCCGAGTGGCTGGCAAACCGACCGGGCACCGACACGGCGATGTTGATTGCGATTGCCAAAACGCTGGTTGACGAGCAACTGGCGAATACGGGCTTTCTCGATCGATACACCGTTGGCATGGACGAGTTTCTGAAATATCTGCACGGTGTCGATGACGGCGTCGCCAAAAACGCCGACTGGGCGTCCGCGATTTGTGCCGTGCCGGCGGATCGAATTCGCGAACTTGCGCGCCGTATGGCAGCAAACCGAACCATGATCTCGGTCAGCTGGTCCCTGACCCGGCAGCATCACGGCGAACATACTTTTTGGGCCGCGATTACCGTGGCGGCAATGCTGGGTCAGATCGGACTGCCGGGCGGCGGCATTACTTTCGGCTACTCGACCACCAACGGCATCGGCGGTCACAACACCAAGATACCCGGGGCGTCGCTACCCCAGGGCAAGAACGAGATTACGAAGTTCATACCGGTGGCTCGAATCAGCGACATGCTGCTGCACCCCGGCGCGTCGTTCGAATTCAACGGCAGCAGCCACCAGTATCCTGACATACACCTTGTCTACTGGGCGGGTGGCAACCCGTTTCACCATCACCAGGACCTGAACAAGATGCTCGAGGCCTGGCGCAAACCGGACACCATCATCGTCAATGACTGGTGCTGGAACAGCATGGCCAAACACTCCGATATTGTGCTGCCCTGCACCACGACACTCGAGCGCAATGACATCGCCATATCGCCACGCGATCCCTACGTGATCGATATGCAACAGGCGATAGAACCGGTTGGCTCGAGCCGCAACGACTACGATATTTTTGCCGGTATTGCGCGCGAAATGGGCCTCGAGGCGGTGTTCACCGAGAGTCGTAACGAACGACAATGGATCGAGTCGATTTACCAGGCGACGCTCGAGCGTTCCAGGGATAAAGGCATCGATATGCCAACCTACGCCGAATTCAGGGAATCCGGCTGGTTTAAGCCCGATCCACCGGCCGAACCGGTCGTGATGCTGGAAGCCTTTCGCGACGATCCAGCGGCGAATCCGCTGCCGACTCCGTCGGGGAAAATTGAAATTTACTCCGAAGTCGTGGCAGGTTTTAACTATGACGATTGCCCCGGTCATGCCACCTGGATGGAGCCGCTCGAATGGCTTGGTGGCGATACCGCCGACTACCCGTTACATTTAATTTCGAACCAGCCGAAAACCAAGCTCCATTCGCAGCTCGATCACGGCAGCCACTGCCGTGCGGCCAAGATAAACCAGCGTGAACCGATCATGCTGCATCCGCGCGACGCCGAGGCCAGGAACCTCGATAACGGTGACGTTGTGCGCGTTTTTAACCAGCGGGGAGCCTGTCTCGGTGGTGTCGTCATCGATGACCAGGTAATGCCGGGCGTCGTGCAAATGAGCACCGGCGCCTGGTACGACCCCGAAGACCCCGGGCGCGCCGGCAGCTTGTGCAAGCACGGAAATCCAAACGTACTGACACCTGATGTCGGTACCTCGCAGCTCGCGCAGGGGCCGATCGCGCATACCTGCCTGGTCGAAATCGAGCGCTACCATGCGCCACTGCCGCGGGTTACGGCCTTCGACCCTCCCATAATCCTGTCGGACAAGCAGTCTTCCTAGATCTGCTTGATTCCATCATCAACTTTATCGAGAACCGATTGTATGAACATCCAGGAAAATCTAGACATCAACGATACCGTACGCATCAGTTCGAGAGCCTTCGACCCATCGCCTTATCTCGAACGTTACGACAACCCGGAAATGATTCGCGGTATTTACGCGGGTCGTTTCTTTACCATCTACAATGGTGAAGACCCCCTGCAGAAGTACTGGACCTTGCGACGCAAGGCGCTGATTTACGACGTGCCGGAAAAACCGGTGGAGATTTCCGGGCCGGATGTGGTGCCTTTTCTCGAGAAAGTGTTTGCGCGAACTATCTCTACTCTGCAACAGGGGCGCGGACGCTACTGCATCGCCTGCACCCCGCAGGGCGGCGTCTTCATGGATGGCGTGCTGTTCAAGCTGGCGCACGATCGCTACTGGTACGTGCAGGCGGACGGCGCGATGGAAACCTGGCTTGTTGCGCATAGCGGAGGCTTCGACATCGAGATATCGGATCCGCACTCGCGCGTAATACAGATCCAGGGGCCGGCTTCGTTCGATATCATGAAAGCCGCCTCGGACGGCGCTATCGATGAAAGCATGAAGTACTTCCACGCCGGCTTTTTCGACCTCGGCGGGCAGGAGCTTTACGTCTCGCGCACCGGGTTCACCAACGAGCTCGGGTTTGAGATCTACTGCCGGGGTGAGGCAACCGACCATCTCGCGTTGTGGGATCACCTCGTAGCCTCGGGCGAACCTCACGGCATGGAATTTTCCAGCACACGCTCGTTGACGATCCGGCGCATCGAGGCCGGTATCCTCGGTAACATGACCGATATGGATATGTCGATGACACCTTTTGCCGCCGGCCTCGAGCCGTTTATCGACATGGACAAAACGGATTTTATCGGCCGCGACGCGCTGGTGGATGCGGACCGGCGCTCGCGCCTCTATGGCATAAAATGTGCGGATGCGATCCCGGGTCGTGGCAGCGCGGTAATAGACGAAGACAAAACGGTGGGACAAATGACGGCGGGCGTCGATTCGCCAACGCTCGGCTGCGGTGTCGGTTACGTGGTGTTTAATGAACCCGGTGAATGGAGCGGCCGCAGTCTCGAGGTCAGGTTACCGGATGGTAAGGTCTATTCCTGCGAGGTCGTCGAACTGCCGTTTTTCGACCGGGAGAAAAAGATTGTCAGAGGTCTCGACAGATCGATTCCGGACATCCCCGTGCCGGCCGGTGAGCAGTCCGAGAAGATGGAATCCGTTTTTTGAGCCGATAGCGAAAAAGATACCATGAGCAATTCAACGATACGGCCACGCCGCAGTTTTATCTTCACCCCGGGACTGAAGCCGGAAATGTTTCCGAAGGCTTTGGTTTCAGGCACCGACATCGTATGCGTCGAGCTCGAAGACGGTATCGCGCCGAAAGACAAGGCCCAGGCCCGCAAGCATGCGCTAGCACTGTTCGAACAACCGCAAGCGGACGACGGTGTCGAGCGCATCCTGCGCATCAACTGCATGCGCGAGCAATTCGGTGTCGAGGATGTGCAGGCAATTCTGGCCACCGATACGCCCCCGCCCGCGTTGATGATGCCCAAGGTACGCACGCCCGACGAAGTTGTCATGCTCGACAACCTGCTGACCGAGCGCGGACACGACACGCGCCTGCATATCATCATCGAAACCAATGCCGGACTCGAAGCGGCCTACGAGATCGCACACTGCAGTTCACGTATCGACGCGATGTTTTTTGGCGGCGTCGACATGGCCGCCGAACTGCGCTGCGAAAATGCCTGGGAGCCGCTGCTCTATGCGCGCTCGCGCGTGGTGCATGCCGCCGCTTCAGCCGGGCTCGACGTGATCGACGTGCCTTATCTCGACCTCGAAGACGACGAGGGTATGGTGGTGGCCGCCAGGCAGGCCCGGGCGCTCGGATTTTCCGGCAAGGGTTCGATCCACCCGAAACAAATTGCCGCGCTCAACGAAGTCTTCACGCCTGACGCGGACGAGATTGCCCGCGCGCGGCGCATTATCAAAACCTTCGAAGAGGCCGATACCGGCCTGGTGGTGATCGACGGCAAGCTGATCGAAAAGCCGGTGTTGCGCGACATGTATCGTATCGTCGCCATCGCCGACCGAATAGCGCAGTAGGCCTGTAACGCCGCAGTCCAGGCCAGGCCGTTCCGTGGCGCGAGCGCCTGCTTGCGGCAAGAAGGTTGAGGTCGGACGACAGTGTTTCCAGGTGTAGCATCGAACTTCCCAAAAAGCGGGCACTCATATTTGCCACACCAGGACCGGAGAACGATCAGAAGCGGAAGTTAGTCATTGATCTGATAATATGATGACGAGTCGAATACTTTTTAATCTTACTGTTATCTTTAAAAGGAAAAGCGTTATGGCCTCAAGATTAGCGTTTGCCGTAATTTTATTGTTGCTAGCCACTTTTAGTTCGTATGCACACGATAGTGATCGTATCGAACAATTGGAAAGGGAACTTCAGGAGACAAAGCAGCGACTATCGATACTGGAATCGATGCTTAAAGACAAAAAAGATGATAAAGAGCTTGTAAAGACAGATCAGGGTCGGAAATCTGTGGCTAATTGGAGAAATCTGGCCACTGGCATGGGTCCCAGGCGCGTGCAAAAAATACTTGGTTATCCGCAAAAGGTCGATGGTGCGAGAAATGCCACCTGGTATTACAAAGATGGGGGCATTGTTAAATTTAATGACGGATATCTTAGTAGTTGGTCAGTACCCGAGTAGCCCCGCGTAACAATTACGAATCTGGTCGACTCGCAGTTTAGGTCAAAGTTTTTCCCCTTGCCTGATCTCGTGAACACCGACGACATACTTTCCCTGGACCGTGGTAATTTTGCCATGGTCATCCAGGTAATAATGACAGCTCCTTGCCGATCTCGCGGTTTGCACGCTGGTCGCGTCCGGAACATCGAGGGTCTTCCAGTCCGGCACGTTCCAGCAGACGACCCCGTTAGCGGCAACTTCCCAGGTTCCCCTGGACCTGACCTTGTGCCAGCGCAGCTCAAGTTCTCCGTCAGGCTTGTAGTAGACGTTGCCTTCTTTCCAGACCTCGGTGTTGCCGGAAACATGGGCTCGCGTTTGTTCTCCGCCGATTCGCGTGGCACCGCCGTTTATCAGGACCTGTGGGTCGGGACCTAGTAGTTGATACTCCAGCGGTGATCCACAGGCTGCCAGGCTGGATACGACGGCGATAAACAGAATGATTTTGGCTTTTGTTATCAACATGGTGTGCCCTTGAGCTTTCAGTAGGTTGGATGAGATCGACTAAGACAACATCGCATTTCATATCCATGGCTGTCAACCCGATTGCCGCAGATCAACAATCCGGTTATTCGCCGGCTCAGCAACTGGCGGTGAACTCGCGGACTCGCTCGAGCAAGGAAACAATGCCCGGGTCGAGGTACGCTCTTCTGCACGACAGCGCACGTTTTCACGCTACCAAACCTTACGTTTAAAGTGCCGAGAAACTGCTCGGCCATCGGCAGCTATAAATCCAAACAGACCTCAGCCCCGTATAAACACCTGACCTCTGGTAGAGGATAACCACAGTTGGCAGTGTTCGGCCCCGTGCTACGGACGCCAAGCCGATTTAATCGAGCCCTTGTCGCCGAGTGCGTTCGCTGAATTAGAACCGAGAAATGTTTGAATATTAAACACAAGAATGTGGCTTCATTGAAGAGGATCTTCAGGCTGCTAGGACTGACCATGGTGCTTCCACTTGTTATGTGGGTTCCACTCGGTTTCATACCAGGGATACCTTCCATTATCGATGTGTTTGGAATCGATGGCCTCAAGCTACCAACCGGGATTGTGATAGGCGGTTTGTTGATAGCGGCTGTTGGTTTCGAGGACTTCTAGCGTTGTTCGATTTCGTGATCACGCCTGCCTGGTCAAGCATGAAAAAGTAAACAGGAGAAACAACATGTTTAAAGTATCAGATCTATTCATTTTGCTCGCAGTCGCGATTTCGTTCGTTGTCTCGGGTTTATCTTATTTCAACGGATTCGAGACTCAAGGCCTCTTTACCGCGATTTGGGTGCCTTCAATTCTCGCTTTCGGCATTTATTTCAAGCTGGCAGCGCTGGCTGGTAGGAGCAAAGAGCAATGAATCCAGAGAACCTGATCTATTTCGCTGTCGCTGTCTTCACGCTCATGATCGTGGGCCTGGTACTCACAATACTGGAATTCCGAAAAAGCTCGGCTGATAAGCACAGAGACACCCAGGGTATTCCGAAGCGATAGCATTGTTGCCTGGTTAGAGGGCCTCCGCATTAAACGGCTCACTGACCGACAATCAAGCTGGTTGTATTCCATCTCGATATGGTCGGATCGACGGCGGCATAGGCCAGTTCGACCTGTTGCATGAGCGCCAGCATAGCTGCGATTCGGTCGCAGTGGAGTTGGCTATAGACCGAACCCGACAGCGCGAGTATGCACAACGATGTGGCGCCGATTGAGAAGGCGCAATCGAAGGCTACTGTTCGAAAGTAATGAGCAGTTTCGAGCGGCCGTGGCCGGTTCTGAGTCAGCTCGGGTCGATTGCGTTTGCGAGTAACCGTCCAGGCGCGGCTGCATCTGCGCACGATTGGGCTTGAACGAACGGGTAGAGTCCTGGCATCTCGGTGAAATATGAAAGAGTCGGCGGTCCTGGCGTGATTACCATCCCGCTGTTCCGGGTGATCCCTTGAAAGGACCGACCACATCGGAGGTAACCCAGCCGCCGTAAAAGTTACCTGGCTGCGGCAACACCTTTTCTTCACCGACGTAACAGGCGTCCATGACGTGTGCATAGAAAGCAACATGGTCCCTCAGTTCGAGGTAGGCGGATTCGGGGTGACGATAAGTCCAGGCGGCACGCTGAAAGGTTTTTCCCTTGCAGAGGAGGTCGTAGTAGCTGGCCATACCTTTCCATTCGCAAAAACTGCTTCCCGATACTTCGCGCAGGTATTGCATATCGATGTCGTCGGGTGGCAGGTAATAAGTCGGCGGATGGCTGGTCTCGAGCACGCATAGTGCCCCGGTGGTGTCGGCGAGTATTTCTCCTTGCAGCACGATGCGAACGCGACTGTCGCAGCGGCGCAGTGCCGGTGGTCTCGGGTAGTCCCAGACGGACTCCTGACCGGGTTTGGGCTCTTCTTTTTCAAACGGGGTCATTGCGGTACACGCGCTATCGGTTTACGCCGTGACGATATCGCGAGGGATCTCGTTCAGGTAATGCAAGGCCTGGGTAGAGAAGCATCGCGGGTCTATGCCAAGTTGCGCCAGGTCGTCAGGCGCACAGGCGTTTCCTTCCAGCAACATGCGAACCTGGTCGCGGGTAATCGGGAAGGCCTCGAAGCGATCAAGCAGTGCCGCGGCGGCCATGACTCCCAGCGCAGGAGCCGGCAGCATCAGCTTTTTGCGCCCTCTGGCAGCGGCCAGGCGGGATAGGATTTCTCGCCAGGTAATGGTTTCGGGGCCACCCAGGTGCAGGGTTTGCCCGATCGTTCGCGGATTCTGCAGCGCTTTGACGAACGCCGAGGCGACGTCATTCACGTGTACCGGTGACATGTCGAACTGGCCGGCGTGCAGCGGCAGCAGGCCGGGGTGGAAAAGCGGTGCGGGCAGGGGCGAGTCGATGATCTCGGCGCTCAGCTGAGTTGCGAACTCCATGCGCCCGCGCGGGTCACCGAACAAGACCGAGGGTCGAAATATGGTCCAGTCCAGGCCCAGGTCTTTCAGGTATGTCTCGGCGCGATACTTGGTACGTTGATACCCGGTGCCGTCCGGCTTGACGCCGTTAGCGCTCATCAACAGGAAACGCCGCACCCCGGCCGCCGTGGCTGCATCCATCACCCGCCGGGCGGCCTCGTCGTGCAGCTTTTCGAACGTGATGCCACGATTCGGGAACTCGCGCAGGATGCCGATGTTGTAAATGATCGCATCGCTGCCGTCTACCACCTGTTTGACAGCGTCGGCGTCGTCGATGTCTCCGTTGACGATAGTGCAGCGTTCGCATTGTTGAACCCTGGACTCGCTACCTTCTCGCACCAGAAGCACGGGATGCATATCGTTCTCGAGCAAAGCATCGACCAGGTAGCCACCGACGAATCCGGTGCCTCCAAAGAGGCCGACGCGCTGGGGTCGATCGTCGTATTGCTTGTTGTTTGCCATGGGAAACTCCGTTGGTCCGGCATTAGTCGTGCCAGACGCTGAATCGTTAAAGCAGTAGTTGTAGTCGTAGCTACGGTGCATACCCGAAATTGGTTCATATTGATGATCTCTGCACCTCGAGTTCAAGCCATACACGGTCATTTAAGCTTCGATCACCAAAACCAGGACGGGATTCGATTCGTATAAAGCCATAGTGAAAGCCAATGATGCGAAAAGTTGGCCTGGATATTGCCCCATCTCTTGCCAGGCGCGCAGAAAGTATTTGATTGAGGCGGGGGCTTGTCTACACCCGGCATATCCCCCGAAATTTCGGACTGAGAAACATGTTTGATGGAACGGCAAAGTAAAAATCTGCGAACGCTCTACTGGCTCGACCAGGATTTACGGCTCGACGATAATCCTGCGCTCGAATACGCCGCGGCAGGCGCCAGTGAATTGCTGTGTGTTTACTGCCACGATGCGTCGAGACAAGCAGTCGATTCGTTCGGCACACCGCGCCAGGGCCGGATGCGTCAGCGATTCATCGCCCAGAGCCTGGCGCAGCTGTCACGCGATCTGAGACCGCTGGGTCAGTCACTATTGCAGGTATCGGGGGCGCCAGTGATGAATCTGCAGCGACTCCTTGGCGAGCACCGGATTCAGCGGGTCGTGCGCAGCCGGCATTTTGGCGTCCTCGAGAACCGGCAATGGGAATGGCTTCGGCGGGATAATCCGGCGGTCGATTTTGTCGAGATCGATGGCTACACGCTGTTCACGCAAGAGCAGATAATGCGCATCGGCGATCTGCCGGAGACATTCAGCAAATTCAGAAGGCAGACCGAGCGCATCCCCGTGATTTCTACCGTCGAGAGAGGCCGACTGCCGCCCCCGGTTATTGCAGTGGATGCAAATTCGCCCGAAGCAGGGATTGCAGCGGCTGCGGCCGTGCAGTTCGTCGGGGGTGAGGATGCGGCGGCAGCGCATCTCGATAGCTACTTTGATGGCCGGTCGCCTTCGAGTTACAAGCAAACTCGTAACGAGCTTGATGGCTGGCCCAACTCGAGCAAGATGTCGCCCTGGCTGGCCACCGGTTGTCTATCGGTCAGGCGTCTTTATCAGCGCCTCAAGCAGTACGAAGCGAGCCACGGAGCCAACGATTCCACTTACTGGCTGTATTTCGAGTTGCTCTGGCGCGAGTACTTCCAGTGGTATGCGCGGCAGCATGCTAAAAAGCTGTTTATGCCGGGAGGAATAACCGGCGACAATCCGGATTATGATTTTGACGCCGGGCGTTTCGAGCGCTGGTGCAGGGGCGAGACGCGCTGGCCCCTGGTGAATGCCTGTATGCAACAGCTGAACCTGACCGGCTACCTGTCCAACCGGGCAAGACAGATCGTCGCCAGTGCGCTGGTCAACGAGTTGGGTCTCGACTGGCGCTGCGGGGCGGGTTACTTCGAGCAACAGTTGCTCGACTATGACGTCGCCTCTAACTGGGGCAACTGGCAGTATATAGCCGGCGTCGGCGCGGATCCCCGCGGCGGTCGGCATTTCAGTATCGAAAAGCAGGCCCGGCAATTCGATGCCGATGGCAGGTTCGTCGCCAAATGGCTCGATCCGGGTCGAAAGGACGTTTCTTACGAGGCCGTTTTGGCCACTGGCGATTGACCGTGAAATCAAGTTTACCCGCCGTCAATGTCGTCTGGTTCAAGCGTGACCTGCGCCTGCTCGACCATGCGCCGCTGGCCGAGGCTTGCCGGCGACCGCTGCCGATTTTGATGCTATACGTGTTCGAGCCAACGCTGGTCGAAGACCGTCATTACTCGATGCGTCATTGGCGCTTCGTCTGGCAGTCGATCGAAGATTTAAACCGGCAGTTGGAACCCCATGGTGCCCGCATACAGGTCGTTGCCGGGGAAGCCATCGAATGCCTCGAGAGCATTTGCCGACGATATACGATCGATACCCTGCTCAGCCACGAGGAGACGGGCCTTGCCAAAACTTTTGAACGCGATCGGCAGGTCAGGCGTTGGTGCGGTTCGAATCGAGTCAACTGGGTCGAGTTCCCTGCCGGCGCAGTGATTCGGGGCAATAAAAGCCGGGATGATTGGGACCGCCACTGGAACCGGATCATGCGCGCGCCGATCGAGTCGGCCGATCTCGCCGGCAATCGATACGCCGAACTCGATGTTGCGGAGCTGTTCGATGTCCCTGCCGATTGGCGTGAGTCGAGCCCGTTAATGCAGCTCGGTGGCGAGACCGCGGCGCTCGAAGTGATCGACGATTTTTATATCGAGCGGGGCCAGTCTTATCACCAGGGTATTTCGCGCCCCGAGGAAAGTCGCCACAGTTGTTCACGGCTCTCGCCTTATCTGGCCTGGGGCAATGTCAGCCTGCGCCTGGTTTACCAGCGGCTGCTCGCGCACTGGAACAGGCCCGGATGGCGTCGCCCTCTCTCCGCGTTATCTTCACGGCTGCACTGGCGTTGCCATTTTATTCAGAAATTCGAAAGCGAGGCGGAGATGGAGTTTCGCCCGGTCAATTGCGGTTACCGCGATTTTCCTTATCGCACGGAGGTTGCCAGCGAAACCGATTTGCAAAGATGGCAGAACGGTACCACCGGATACCCGTTGGTCGATGCCTGCATGCGCTGTCTCGATGCCACTGGCTATATCAATTTCCGCATGCGCGCGATGCTGGTCAGTTTTGTCTGTCACCAGTTAAGAATCGACTGGCAAAGGGCGGCCCCTCACCTGGCACGAGTATTTCTCGACTTCGAGCCGGGAATCCATTACCCGCAGGTACAAATGCAGGCGGGTGTCACCGGCACCAATACGATTCGGATCTACAACCCCGTGAAACAGTCGATGGACCAGGACCCCGACGGCAATTTCATCCGTCGCTGGTGTCCCGAGCTGGCGGCCTTGCCCACGCAGGTAATCCATACGCCCTGGGAGCTGACCGATCTGGAAAGGCAAATGTACGACCTCGATTACCCGGATCCGGTGGTCGATATCAAGGTGGCGTCGAAGCAGGCGCGGGAACAGTTGTGGTCATGGCGCAGGCGGCCACAGGTAAAGCAGGAATCCGCGCGCATCCTGGCGCTGCACGTGCGCCCCGATAGAGGTCGTTCGCGACGTGGCGCACAAAAAGCCTGACCTCCCGCAGAAAACCTGCCCGGTTTGTCGTCGTCCGTTTGCCTGGCGAAAACGCTGGCGCAATAACTGGGAGCGGGTCAAGTACTGCTCGCGTCGTTGCGCGTCAGCCGGTCGAGCAGGGTAGTGCTGCGTAATCGATCGAATGTCAATGCGTCGAGTCGCGCCGTCGGCAATCAGTCGTTCAGGTATATTTTCCTGTCGTCATGTCGCCTGTAAGTTAATGAGAACAGCTACACAATAGCGACCGCTTTCGATATGCGGTCGATCGAGAGATCGCATGGCGATGAATTCATTGCCTGCCATAGGCAGGCGCAACCACAATTGATTTGAGTGATGATGACCAACCCTGATCCGGACACTAAAGCAGCCGACAGCCGATTCGGCTTCGGCACGCAGATACGTAAATCTCCTTTCTTCGATGCCACGGTGCGCTGGGGCGCCGCCGGTTTTTCGGTGTACAACCACATGTATATACCGCGGGATTTCGGTGACCCGGTGGCGAATTTCTGGAACCTCGTCAATACGGCCACCCTGAGCGATGTCTCCGTCGAGCGCCAGGTTGAAATCACCGGACCGGATGCCGCGCGTTTTACCCAGTTGCTGACACCGCGCAACCTGTTGCAATGCGCGGTGGGCCAGTGTAAGTACGTGCTGATCACCAACGCCGCTGGCGGCATACTGAACGACCCGATTATGCTGCGGCTGGGCGAAAACCATTTCTGGCTGTCGCTGGCCGATAGCGACATTCTGCTATGGGCGCAGGGCGTCGCCGTTAACTGCGGCATGGACGTCGAGATTCGCGAGCCCGATGTTTCGCCATTGCAGCTGCAGGGGCCGAATTCGGGAAAGATCATGCAGGCCCTGTTTGGGGAGAAGATCAGTGAGTTACGCTACTACTGGCTGGACGAGTATGAACTCGACGGGATCCCGTTAATCGTCTCCCGCACGGGCTGGTCAAGCGAGCTGGGCTACGAAATATACCTGCGCGATGGAACCCGCGGCGATGAACTGTGGGAACTGATCATGGCTGCCGGCAAGCCGTTTGAGCTGGCCCCGGGGCACACTTCATCAATTCGCAGGATCGAGGCCGGCATGCTTTCCTATCACAGCGACATGGACATCGATACCAATCCCTTCGAACTGGGGCTGGATCGGCTGATCGACCTGGAAATGGAGGCCGATTTCGTCGGCAAGTCGGCGTTGAAAGGAATCGCGCAGAAAGGCGTCAGCCGCCTGCAGGTGGGATTGGAGATCGACGGTGATCCGTTGCCGGGCCCGAACACCGAGTTCTGGCCGGTTATGCTGGCCGGGAAGCGAGTGGGCAAAATTACCTCTGCCGTTTACTCACCGCGCCTCGAGTCCAACATCGCGCTGGCCATGGTGCAAATAGAGCACAGTTCGATCGATACCCGCGTCGAAATCGAGATGCCCTCCGAAAGTCGTCCCGCGAAGGTCGTGCCGAAGCCTTTCTACGACCCGAGGAAAAACCTGCCGAAAAGCTAATCCACGCTCTCGATAACCGGTCTGGTCGTTCTATTCATAAGACCGGGTGTAAAAAGGTTTTGGTTAGAAGGGCCCTAAGTGTTCATGATCAGGGTGACTATTTTAGTCAAAATTCGATTACAGGGATTTACCAGGTTTGCATCTGCCCGGCTCAGCGGCGAAACTAGCGCCCAATATTCAAACACGACCTGGTACCGATGGAACTCATTGTTTTCGACCTCGATGGAACGCTGCTCAACCGTAATTCGACGATTTCGGATTACACCAGCGAGACGCTGAAGTTGTTGTCAAAACGCGATATTGCCTACACCATTGCGACGGGCCGTACGCTGCACGGGGCGCGGACCGTCCTGGAAGGCCACCAGTTCGAGCTGCCGCAGGCTTACAAGAACGGCGTCTTGATCTGGCATCCTGACCAGCGGCGTTATTCGAGCAGCACGACGCTCACGGCGCCCGAGCTCGAACACGTCGTCCGGGCCTGCATCCAGCAGGGCGTGACGCCTTTCGTCTTCACCCTGGACGAAGACCACAACAGCACCGTTTATCACCCCGCGTTGCAAACAGACGCCGATCGCAAGCTCGTTCAGGTCCTCGGTATCGAAGATAAAGTCAGCATGCGCGGGTTGGACGAATTGCCGTCCGATGCCGCCGTCACGCATGTCAACTCGATCGGGGCGAGCGCTGCCATCCAGGCGGTCGTGCGGCACGTCGAGGATGAAGCGCACCTTGTCGCCTATTCCGGCCTCTCCTGGGAGGGCGCCGACTGGTACTGGCTGGATATTCACCATAGCGACGCCAGCAAGGGCGGCGCCATCCAGACGCTGAAGGAGTTACTCGGCCTCGAGCGCGTTATCTGTTTTGGTGACAGCGACAACGATCTCAGTATGTTCGAGGCTGCCGACGAGGGGTATGCACCGGCCAATGCCAACGAGGTAATCAAATCGGCCGCGACGGCGGTCATCGGTCATCACGACGAGGAGGGCATTGCCCGTTTCCTGCGCGAACGGTTTGCACTCGACGAGTCCTGAGTAAAGTGTGACGTTACTGCCTGCCTATTTAATAAGCTATGCCCTCACAGGTCCAGCGACATGGACACCATGCCGCTCTCGTGACTGGAACGATAGGGTATTCGCGTTCTACGCAACAATTTTGCCATGCGCGTGTTCTTTGCAAACATCGAGCCCTCGAGTTGCACCACGCCTAGCTTTCGGGCGCAGTTAATCAGTTGGCGCAGCAACAGGCTGCCGATGCCCATGCCCTGGAACTCGTCGATCACGGTAATCGCTATTTCCGCATGGTCGGAATTGCCATTGCCGCGCACGAATCGGCCAACCCCGACGAGGCGCCGATGGGAATCGCATTCCACCTCGGCCACAAAAGCCACATGATGTGAGAAATCGACATCGGTAAAGTAGTTTAGCTCGCTCGGGGTGAGGTCCAGCTTCATGCCGAAGAACCGGTTGCGCAACGATTCCGGACTCAGTTTGAGGAACAGTTCCTCGCGCAGGGATTTTCGATCGTCGGGATGGATTGCGCGCAGGTAGACCATCCTGCCGTCCGGCAGAAGATCCCGGGCTGAGAATGAAGCGCATGTAAGAGGCATCACGGAAACCAGACGATCATTTGCGATGAGATTATTCGATCATTACCCATAAAAGCCAAATCGAAGTCATTTCGGCACCATTGTGAGGCACGCTCACGCGTCCGTGCGCCCACCGCTAACCCGTCCATCCAGGCGGTGCTCCCTGTAGACCCGAAGCGACGCAACCCTGTCTTCGTGGGCTTTCATGCGCGCGGCCATCCACGCTCCCAGCCGGACGAGACGCGCTGACATGGATGGCGGTCGCACCGGATCTGTGCAAACCCCGCGACCGGTTTCGTACTTCGCATTGGCGTTCGTATCTGGATCAAATTGGGTGTTCATGTCTGCTGCTTTCCCTGGATAAAATTTGAATAACCGTAAGTCAGGCAGTGGTTGCAAGAATGCGCCACGTTAGCCTCGTATAATCAACTTGTGATGAAACTCCGGCCGGTTTACGCGGCATTCCGCTCGATTTCCTGGCTGGCGCCTGGCTGGTTCCTGCGGGGTACTTCACTAGAATCGCCAGGTTCGCGCCGCTGCATTCCGATTTCACTTGTCACTGCACTATCCTGGGTCGTTTTACGCCATGGCCAGGCACTCGGGCCGGCACGCAAAGCCTCGTAGGAATAGCCCAGTTCTTCAACCTTTTCGCGTCCCATGCCCAGCAGGACCGAGTTTACCCGTGCTTTTGCCGTGGCTTCAAAAAACCGCTGTAGCGCCCTTGCTATATTGCTGATAGTAATCATGAAATTTATCCTTTAAGCTTGTCGGCGACGTTATCGCAGCTCGCCCGAACTGTTTCCCGATGCGCCGTTTGATCCTGATACTAGAAAGAACCACGACTCTTCACAAACGAGTAATTGTTAACCACCAGGTAAGCAAAGCTAACTTGAAATCCGGATGATTGAGAACCTGCCATTTAGCGCCTTGCGCGTGTTCGAAAGCGCTGCCCGGCACCTGAGTTTCAAGCGTGCGGCGGAAGAGCTTTTTATCACGCCGGCCGCCGTCAGCCAGCAGATCAAAACGCTCGAGCATCAGCTGGGGATCAAGTTGTTCAACCGGCATAGCCGTGGCCTGTCGCTAACCGAGGAAGCGAAGGTCGGCCTGCCGATGCTAACCGAAGGATTCGAAAAACTGGTCGATTCGGTGCATCGAATTCGGGGTGCCAACGAAGACGCGACGCTAACCGTCTGGATGGCGCCTTCGTTCGCCGCCAAGTGGCTGATCCCGCGCCTGCATCGTTTTTACGAGGCCTGCCCAGGCATCGATTTGAATATTACGGCCAGTCGCAACCTGATCGATTCGAATACATCGAAGAAGACTATTCCCGCCGAAAATTTTAAAAGGGACAATGTCGATATAGCCATACGTTTCGGCAAGGGAGATTACCCGGGTTGTCGCGTAGACAAACTGTTTTCGGTTAATGCAATCCCGTTATGTAGCCCCCGCCTGCTCAAAGGCAAACATCCCTTGAGGTCTCCCGAGGATCTGCGCTTTCATACCCTGCTGCACGACGATACCCGCTACGAGGGTCGACCCGACTGGGCGACCTGGCTCAAGGCCGCGGCGGTCGACAATGTCGACTCCACCCATGGCGTGCATTTCAACCACGTGAACCTGGCCCTGACCGCGGCGGTCGAAGGGCAGGGCGTTGTGTTGAGTATCAATGCGTTGGCCTCGGAGGATATCGCTGCCGGGCGGCTGGTTATCCCGTTCGATATCGGGCTGCCGCTCGAATACGCTTATTACCTGATCACACTCGAAGAGGTGACCGACCACCCGAATACCGCAGCGTTTAGGGAATGGTTGATCGAGGAAGCCCGGCAGGAAGAAGAATCAAATTAGAGAAAAGGAAGACAAGGAGCGATTTTCCCTTAACCAGATTCAGTCAATCCGGATAGTGCAGATACTAACGACCAGAAGGCCGCGGGATGAGTATGGGCTTGCCCCGCAGCATTCAGCCAACTAAACTCGCTGCGAAAGGGTGGACGTACTCAGGGGGATATCATGGCAATAGCATCGAAACTGAAAAAGTATCTTAAGCAGCGGGACATCAAGTACAAGACGGTGACTCATCCGCACAGTGAATACAGCATGGAGACGGCCGAAATGGCCCATGTCCATGGCGATGCCCTGGCCAAGGGAGTGCTGGTGCGGGATTACGACGGCTACCTGCTGGTGGTTTTACCCGCTGACTATCACGTCGAGCTCGAGTCCCTGCACAAGCTGCTGCGCAAGGACATATTGATGGCGGACGAGGCCGCCCTGGAGGAGGTCTTTAGTGACTGTGAACCGGGAGCGGTGCCGCCCATCGGTATGGCCTACGGGGTAAAAACAATATGGGACCCGACCTCCAGCCTCGGCAAACTGGACGAAGTATTCTTCGAGGCGGGTGATCACGAGACCCTGGTGCGGATGAGCGGCGTGCAGTTCCACGAGCTGATGGCGCCGGCCGAACGCGGCGAGTTCAGTCACCACATCTGAACGGCGCTGTTCCCCGAGGCTGCCGCTCCTGTTCATCGGTCATCGAGCTTGCCCTGCAGAAATTCGGCGATACGTTGAAAAGCCAGTGGGTCTTGCTCGTAAAACTCGTGCCCTCCCTGGAAGAACTCCAGTTTCGAATGCTCGATTTGCCGATTGATAGCCTCGAGGTTTGGGGGCGGTGCTACCCCGTCGTAAGCTCCGCCGGCGATAAAAACCGGTAGTTTAATCCGGGGCAAACGATTATAGGTGTCGTGGTCGATACGTGCCTCGAGTTGACGCCTGGCACCGGTTTCCCGGCCAGGTTCGCCGACGCCGGCATTGCGGGCGTTTTTCCGTGCCAGGATCGCCTGGTAGCGATCCGGGTTTTGCTGCTGCCATTCGGCATCGTAACGGGTATCGACGAGCGCAACCGATACGGAATTCATTTCGTCTTCGGGCAAATCGGGCATTTCATGGAAAGGGTAGGAATGCCCTCCGGCACCACCGCTGCTGGTGCAGCAAAGCACCAGGCGATCGATGCAATCGGCATGACGCAGGGCCAGTTCCTGCGCCACCATGCCGCCAAACGAAATACCCACCACGTGGCAACGGCCCCAGTCGAGCGCTTTAAGTAATCCGACGGCATCGTTGGCATAGTCTTCCATGGTATAGCGGATATCCGGTCGCTCGGTTTGTCCGAGACCGCGTTGATCGAAGGCGAGAATTTCAAAGTGATCCGCCAGTGGTGAGTCGAAAACATTAGGCTTGTTACGCAGGTCGGCACCGGTGCCGGAAATGTAGAGTAAGCGGGGGCCTTTGCCCGAGATTTCATAGTAAACCTGAATATCGCGTACGCTGATGAAAGGCATGGCAATTCTGGCTATGGGAAAACGTTTCAGTGTACCGATAAAATTCGCCGAATACACGGGCCTGTTTAAAGTGATTGAGTGATACCAAAGCTTGCCCGTAGCGGCGTTTTGGTGAGCAAGCTATCGAACGAATGCCCAGGCCTCGTTATCTTGTTTGACCTTGCCACGTTGGGGAATTAAGGTAACTGTCAGCATTATTTCTCCGCAACAAATTTTTATGACAAACTATAGTTCGGTGTAGCAACCAAAATTTTGGAAACAAGAAGACGAATAAGAGGCTCGCATGAAAAAACTTACCCTCGTGCTTTTATTACTGCTTACGTCGAACGCCTACGCTTATGAAACGGGCGATACCTACCTTGGAGTCCAGTTTGGACAGGCAGATGTCGAGGTCGATGAACTTGACGATATCGACAACACCTATGGCCTGTTGCGGTTGGGTATCTATGTGACTCCCGCCCTGGCGATCGACTTGCGGATAGGCGACGGGATCGATGATGACAGGGTCATGGGCGTTAAATACTCAATCGATCGCATAGCCGGCCTGTTTGCGCTTTACCATTTTGAGTTAAGTTCTACCATGTCGATTTATGGCCTGCTCGGCTATAGCGAGGCTGATCTGAAAGCAAGGTTCAACGGTGACTCAATCATCGACGATAAGGACGATGTCGCCTATGGTATCGGACTCGATCTTGGCAGTTTCAACATCGAGTATACCCAATATCTGGACGGCTCGGATTACGAACTCAATGCAGCCAGCATCGGCTACACCTACCACTTCGAATAGAAGCGGCAGTAATAAGTCAAGAGTCCACTCTGAATCGTTGCCGATCCTGATTCCCGGATTCCGCGCGCCTGCTTTTATCATTTCGACAATACCGGTCTGCTAAGATCGGGTTTTGCAGTCGCTCTGCGGCTTAGATAAAGAAACGGGAAATGATCGATAGCAATGCCAGAGACCTGGCCACGGAAGTCAGAAGCCTGCCACCCTCGGTGCTGGACGCGAGCCTGCTGGCCGAGTATGTCAAAACCGGGGTCGCTTACGATTTGTCGACCTTGTGCAGCAAGGGTGATGTTTCACTGGTACAGGTGGCGCAAATAATCGTCGCAAGCGGGCTCGATGAGCTTGACAAACTGCCAGGTTACGCGGTTACCCGCGATATCTTCGACCTTGCTGAAAACATCTACTCGATCGGCGAGTCCAGGCGCCAATGGCAGTTAATCCGTAATCGGCATAAACCTGATTACCTGGAAGGCCGCCTGTCGAGGGAAGCGTTGAAACTACTCGAACTCGACCCGTCCCGGACCAGGCGCCATTACGCGGATATTTTTTTTCGGGCCTGGGCGATTTTCTGGAATGACGGTTTTCTGGAACGCATGGTTAACAAGGTCGACAGTCGCATCATCGCGAGCATACCCGAAGCGCTGATCACCGAGAAAATCTGTTTTACCGCGGTGTCGAAGTCGGGCCTGGCACTGCGTTATGTCCCGGAATCGATGCGCAGTCTCGCTGTTTGCGCCCAGGCGGTGCAGAACGATGCCGCCGCAATCGCTTTTACCCCGGGCCCGCTGCGCGACCAGGTCAAAGACCTGCAGGCGGCCAGGCTCGACTAGGGCAGCGAACTCCGCTGGTTAAATGCCCGCGTACATCACGCTCGAACTCTCACGTTTCCCCGTATTTTCGTCTTTGCACCACTTGTTCCGCCCCTGATTTATTTACTTTTTATCGATTTCACGTCATCGCCTCGAACCGTGAATCGGTCCACTTTCTGAAGCCCGGCTGATTTACAGTTGCCGATAAGGAGGGTAAAACCCCGCCGCAATTACCGTTGATAAACCGGAAAATTCTGGTCTATAGTTAAAAGGCTTCTTGTTTAACAAATGAAAGAAGGCCAATGGTACGAAGTGCGGAGGTGCCCATGCGTTTTGAATCGCAGCAACTGCCCATCACGGAAACATCTCTTTCCTGCTATTTCAGCAAGCGCCTGAAACGCTACGCCAGGCGTTTTCGGCCGCCACCCCATGAAGATACCTGTTGGTACCTGGGCAGCCTGCTCGAACGCCTGGGCCGCAGCGAGCAGTTGTTTACCTACCAGGACGAGCGCATGACAATCAGGCCACTGGCCTTGCTTTACAGCGACGCTGTCGAGGCGAGTAACGATCGGGAGCGTTGCCTGATGCTGCAGCAGCTGGGGGACATGGCGCTTTTTCTCGGGGCCCTGTTCCCGGAAAGATTTGCCCGCCACGGGCTCCAGCCGGACTATTTCATCGGCATGGGCGGCAGTGCCTATGATTATCTTGCCGACAATGCCAGCTCCAACCGCCACATCTTTGCCGAAATGGCCCAGACCTTTACTCGTATGCTGGAAATGGTGGCGAACGCCTGCTCGCGCACTCAGCGCATGACCACGGAAGGGGTGCTGGCGCTATACCAGCGCTGGTTGACCTCGCGGGATCCGGCAATCGCCAGTCAGTTGCTGGCCCTGGGAATCAAGCTGGAAGAGAGCGAGAGTCTGCAGTAAACCTTGAGTGGCCGTGCCGAGGCTGTCGGGGTAAACTTTGCCGATACCTGTGGTCTGGATGGCATGTCGAATCTGTGGCGGGTAGCTACAACAAGATATTGCCTCGGTGTTTTGAGTTGAACCTGTCGATCCCGAACCTGGTCTATAGCGTATTATCGATTACACTGATCGGTTGTCTCGTCGGTCTGATTGGCGGCCTACGGATCTGTATGGCCATACGTGCATGAAATCACACGAGAAAACGGAAATGATAAAACCTGCTTACTGCGTCGCTGTAACCCTGGCTATAGCCCTGTTCTTCAGCGGCGGCGCCATCGCTGGCGAACCGCGCGAGGTCACCTGGGACGACCTGGTGCCGGCCGAGGCGGAGTTCGATGACGTGTTTACCAGACTTGACGAAGACACGCTCTTCGAACTGAGCCTGGTCGCGGGGACTCGGGACCGAATCGAGGCGGGTCAGGAAGTCGATGCAGAAACGCTTGCCAACTACCGTGAACGTGTCGAGGATCTCGAGGACAATGGCGTAGATGTCGATGGCTTGATCGCAATGCGCGACCAGGTCGCAAAAGAGCGCATCGCCAAGACCTACCTTGCCAACGAGGAACTGGACGGCAAACCCGTGAGGATTCCGGGTTACCTGCTGCCGCTCGAATTCGACGGCGACAAGGTCAGCGAATTTCTGCTGGTGCCCTATGTCGGCGCCTGTATCCACACGCCGCCGCCGCCGCCGAACCAGATCGTGCATGTCAAGACCGAGAAGGCATACGCCACCGACGGCGGCCTTTATACGCCGGTCTGGGTCAACGGCCTGATGAAAGCCGAGCAGGTTCAGTCCAACCTGAACTTTGTCGACGGCGCGTCGGACATCCCCAG
>CAMYON010000025.1 GCA_947260025.1 uncultured Gammaproteobacteria bacterium | reverse complement strand
CAGGATCGGCTCGAGGCTGTTTGCCGGGCATTTGGCGTGGAAACAATCTACCACACGGCTGCCTATAAACATGTGCCGATGGTCGAAAAAAATCCTTCTGAGGCCGTACGCAACAACGTACTCGGGACCCACCGCGCTGCCATGGCGGCTATCAACACCGGAGTCGATACTTTCGTATTAATCTCGACCGACAAGGCGGTCAGGCCCACCAACACAATGGGGGCAACCAAGCGATTTGCCGAAATGATTCTGCAGGGGCTTGCCGAACAGGCCGATCTACGCACCCGCTTTACGATGGTCCGCTTCGGTAACGTGCTGGCGTCTTCGGGTTCGGTGGTGCCGCTCTTCCGGGAGCAGATTCAACAGGGTGGGCCTGTAACCGTTACCGATCCCAGGATCATTCGTTATTTCATGACAATTCCCGAAGCCGCCCAGTTGGTCATTCAGGCAGGCGCCATGGGGCGCGGTGGCGATGTCTTCGTCCTCGATATGGGTGAACCGGTCAAGATACTCGATCTGGCAACGCGGATGATTCATTTGAGCGGTCTCGAGTTAAAGAACGACAGCAATCCAGACGGCGATATAGAAATCGTCTACACCGGGCTCAGGCCCGGCGAAAAACTTTACGAGGAGTTGCTGATCGGTGACAACGTCATTCCAACCGGGCATTCGCTAATCATGTCGGCCAGGGAAGAAAGCATGCCCTGGGGTGGTTTATGCGCCTATATCAAGCAGTTCGAGGAAACTGTAGATTCGCACGACGTCGAACGCAGCCGAGCGTTGCTGGTCGAGACCGTTAGTGGCTTTATTCCGCAGTGTGAGGTGGCTGACCTGGTGCAGGAACAAACCCAGCAAGCCGGAAAGAAGGATGCCAGGGACAACATCATTCGATATCCCGGTTAAAGCCGACAAGAGACTTGCAGGGTTCGCTGCCTATTCACTGGATTTGTTGCAGATCTGCGTGTATGTTCCCCGCTTTTCGTTAAAATAGCCCCATGACCGGCAAAGTATTCATCAAAACCCACGGCTGCCAGATGAACGAGTACGATTCGGCGAAAATGCTCGACGTGCTCGCCGAAGGCTGTGGTCTCGCGCTCACCGACGAAGAGTCGGAAGCTGATGTGCTGCTGCTGAACACCTGTTCGATCCGCGAGAAAGCGCAGGAAAAGGTGTTTTCGCAGCTCGGGCGCTGGAAAAAGCTCAAGCAGGGCAAGCCCGGCATGGTCATCGGCGTCGGCGGCTGTGTCGCCAGCCAGGAAGGCGAGGCGATCCGCACTCGCGCGCCATACGTCGACATGGTGTTCGGCCCGCAAACCCTGCACCGTCTGCCGGAGATGCTGCGCGAGTCGCGGGAAAGCGGCAGTGCGGTGGTCGATATCAGCTTCCCCGAAATCGAAAAATTCGATCATCTGCCCGCGCCGAAATCGGACGGTGTCAAGGCCTTCGTCTCGATCATGGAAGGCTGCAGCAAGTACTGCACCTTCTGTGTCGTACCCTATACCCGCGGCGAAGAGATCAGCCGGCCGCTCGACGACGTCATCGCCGAGATCGTCAGCCTGGCGGAGCAGGGCGTGCGCGAGGTCAACCTGTTGGGGCAAAACGTCAACGCCTATCGCGGCGACACCCACGACGGCGATATTGCCGACCTGGCGCTGCTGATCCACTATGTCGCGGCCATCGACGGCATCGACCGGATTCGCTACACCACGTCGCACCCGGTCGAGTTCTCCGACAACCTGATCGAGGCCTATGCCAGCGTGCCGGAGCTGGTTAGCCACCTGCACCTGCCGGTACAAAGCGGCTCGGACCGGATTCTGTCGATGATGAAACGCGGGCATACCGCGCTCGAGTACAAGCACAAGATCAACAAGCTCAGGAAAATCCGCCCGGACATCAGCATGTCTTCGGATTTCATCATCGGCTTTCCCGGCGAAACCGATGCCGATTTCAACGCCACCATGAAACTGATCGACGATATCGGCTTCGACGCCTCCTTCAGCTTCATCTACAGCCAGCGACCGGGCACCCCGGCCGCGTTCATGCCCGACAATATCGAGATCGAAACCAAGAAACGGCGCTTGCAGGAATTGCAGGGCAAACTGCTTGGCCAGGCCAACCAGATTTCGCGCCGCATGGTCGGTAGTCGTCAGCGCATCCTGGTCGAGGGGCATTCGCGCAAGTCCGAGCTCGAACTCTCGGGCAGGACCGAGAACAACCGGGTGGTCAATTTCGTGGGCCCGGATGAACTAATCGGGCAGTTCGTCGACGTCGAAATTACCCAGGCGTTGAATAATTCGATGAAAGGAATCCTGGCGGACTAGCGCTTGAATCACTCGATCAGTCTGGCCGATTTCACGCAGGAGCAGCTATCCAATTTCTGCGGCGTGCTCAACCGCAATATCAAGGCCATCGAAAAGCATTTCGATATCACGTTGCGAATCAAGGATAGTGAACTGGTCATGGTTTCGAAGGAGACCATTCCGCAACCCGCGATCGATACCGTCCAGCACATCCTCGAGCAGAGCAAGCAGGCCGCGTTGTCGCTGCAGGAAGTAGAAAACCTGCTGCAGGTGTCCGATAAAAACGACCTTGAGGATCTGAAACGTTTCACCATAAAGCTGCGCTCGATGTATATCACGCCGCAGTCTAAACTGCAGTGCCGCTACATCGCGCGTATCGCAAAGAAAGTCGTCAATTTCAGTATCGGACCGGCCGGCACCGGCAAGACTTACCTGGCGGTGGCGATGGCGGTTCAGGCGCTGGAAAACGAGGAAGTCAGCCGCCTGATCCTGACCCGGCCCGCGGTCGAGGCCGGCGAGAAGCTGGGTTTCCTGCCGGGTGACCTGGCGCAGAAGGTCGATCCCTACCTGCGCCCCGTTTACGACGCGCTCTACGAAATGCTCGGTTTCGACAAGGTGGAGAAGCTGATATCGCGCCACGTCATCGAGGTCGCGCCGCTGGCCTATATGCGCGGACGCACGCTGAATAACGCCTTCGTCATTCTCGACGAGGCGCAGAACACCACCCCGGCGCAAATGAAGATGTTTCTGACCCGCATCGGTTTCGGTTCACGAGCGGTCGTCACCGGCGATATCACGCAAACCGATTTGCCCGAGCAAAAAGCTTCGGGCCTGATTCACAGCCTCAAGATACTGAAAAAAATCGACGACATCGGCTTTACCTACTTTAGCTCGGTGGACGTGGTGCGCCACCCGCTGGTGCAGTCCATCGTCGAGGCCTACGACAAGTTCGAGAATGCCGGTAAAAGTTGATCTGCAAAACGACGACGGTTTCGAAAACCTGCCCGCCCAGGACCGGTTCGAGGATTGGGTCGAGGGCTCGCTGCAGGATTCCTACGAACAACTGGAACAGACGATCCGCGTTGTCGGCGAGGCCGAAAGCCGGGATTTGAACCGACGCTTTCGCGACCAAGATAAACCCACCAACGTGCTCGCCTTCCCCGGCGACGCCGCGTTGCTCGATTACGATTGTCTCGGCGACCTCGTGATCTGCGCGCCGGTGGTGGCCGCCGAGGCCGCCGCCCAGGGTAAAACCGGGGAAGCGCACTGGGCGCACCTGGTGGTGCACGGCATGCTGCATCTGCAGGGTTTCGATCACCAGGACGCCGAGCAAACGCGTGAAATGGAGCGGCTCGAAATTAAAATTCTTGATACCCTGGGCTATACTAATCCGTATAATGAATGACTGTATCTACTGCGGTGAGGGCGGTAATGGCTGACGCTGATAACGGCGGGTCGACGAAGGGGTGGCTGGATCGCGTTGTCAACATTTTCACCGGCGAACCCCAAAATCAGAAGCAGTTGCTGGAGCTGTTAAAAAACCTGCAAGCCGATCAGCTCCTCGGAGCCGATGAATTCACCATGATCGAGGGCGTGCTGCAGGTCGCCGACATGCAGGTGCGCGATATCATGATCCCCCGTGGTCAGATGGTGGTGATCGATCACGAGGATTCCTTCTCGGAAATCATCGAGAAAATTACCGAAAGCGGGCACTCGCGTTTCCCGGTCATCGACGATGACAAGGATGACTTGGTCGGTATCCTGCTGGCCAAGGATCTGCTGTCGATGTCGCTCGACCAGAGCCAGGGTTTCGAGATCAACGAGTATATCCGCCCGGCCTCTTTCATCCCCGAAAGCAAACGCCTGAACGTGCTGTTGAAGGAGTTTCGACTCAATCGCAGCCACATGGCGATGATCGTCGATGAGTATGGCGGAGTGTCGGGCTTGATCACCATCGAAGATGTGCTCGAGCAGATCGTCGGCAAGATCGACGATGAATTTGATGACGCCGAGGAAGTCGATATTCAGCCGCATGGCTCGAATCGTTACAGCGTGCGCGCATTGACGCCGCTGCCGGAATTCAACGAGTATTTCGCGACCGAGTTCGAAAGCGAAGAGGTCGAAACCATCGGCGGTTACCTGCTTGGCCAGATCGGTCACCTGCCCGAGCGCGGTGAATCGGTCTCAGTCGACAATTTGACCTTCAAGGTGCTCAACGCGGACAGCCGCCAGGTTCACCTGTACCAGGTCATCGATAACGGCGGGCGTCCCGCTGGACATTCTTAGCACCAATAATTTACCGATCCGTGCGAGTGCGTCCCTGGTGCTGGGCGCGCTGCTGCCGCTTGCGTTCGCGCCATACGCGCTGTGGCCGCTCGCCATCCTCATTCCGGCGCTGCTATTGAGCCTGGTTCAAGGCGGTCTCTCGCTGCGCAACATCTTTATCGTCGGGCTGGCCTTTGGCCTGGGTTACTTCGGTTTCGGGGTCTACTGGATCTATAACAGCCTGCACGATTTCGGTATGGCGCCGCCGGTGGTAGCCGGCGGCATTACCGGCCTGCTGGTCATCGTGCTGGCCCTGTTTCCGGCGCTGATGTTCGCCTTCTGGCAGTTCAGCAGGCAGCGTTTCGGCGAAATCAGCCTGTGGTTACTGCCCTTGTTCTGGTTCGGCATGGAATGGCTCAAGGGCTGGTTTGCCACCGGCCTGCCATGGTTGAGCCTCGGTTACTCGCAAACCGACTCGCCGCTGGCCGGGTTTGCGCCGCTGGTCGGCGTCTACGGAATAGGGACGTTATGCGTGTTGATGTCGGTCGCGCTATTCCTGCTGCTGCGCGACAGGCGGTATTCGATGCTGGCGATTCTGTTGCTGGTCCCGCTGGCGGGCTGGCTGCTGCAGCAGCTCGACTGGACCGAGGCCCAGCAGAAATCGCTCAAGGTGACGATGGTGCAGGGTAACATCCCGCAGGAAGTCAAATGGCAGTACGAGCAACGCCAGAACATATTCAACACCTACTGGCGCGAAACCAGCCAGCACTGGGACAGTGACCTGATCGTCTGGCCTGAAACCGCGCTGCCGGGGCGGTCGGACGAGCTGGAGCAGTCGGTATTGCAACCGATACAGCGTGCCGCGATCGAAAATGGTGCGGCCCTGATTACCGGGCTGGTCGTCAGCGAGAGCGACAGCAATAGTTACTACAACAGCGTAATCATGCTGGGAGCCGAGCGCGGCTATTATCACAAACGGCACCTGGTGATGTTCGGCGAGTATTACCCGATGCGCTGGTTGCTCGACCTGTTTACCGGCCTGATCAATATTCCCTACTCGGATCTGACCGCCGGGCCGCTCGAGCAGCCGCTGATGCGGGTCGACGGCAACACGCTCGGCGTGTCGATCTGCTTTGAAGACGTTTTCAGCCGCGAGGTGCTGCGTGCGCTGCCAGAGGCCAGCCTGCTGGTCAACGTCAGCAACGATGCCTGGTTCGGCAATTCGAGCGCGCCGCATCAGCATCTGCAAATCGCCCAAATGCGCGCCCAGGAAACCGGGCGCGTGATGATACGCTCGACCAATACCGGGGTGAGTGCCTTTATCGATCACAAGGGCAGGGTGATATCCCAGACCCGTCAATTCGAGACCGAGTCGCTTACCGCATCGCTGCAGGGTCGCACCGGAGTCACCCCGTTTTACTACTTTGCCAGGGTTCAGGGCGGGCTTGCGGTTCTGCCGTTTGTCGTGGTTTTAATCCTGGCACGGCGTAAGGCCGGGTAACGGGCAACTTCACGGGCGGTATGCGGGTTAAAGGCTTTGCGTTAGCCCGGCTCTGGAGTATCCTTCTCCCTTTTTCATCAGCATTGCCCTATGGACCCCTACGATCCCCAAACCCTGGAAGCGGAAGCGCAGCAATTCTGGGCCGAGCAGCAGGTTTTCGAAGTCACCGAAGACCCGGCACGGGAGAGTTATTACTGCCTGTGCATGTTTCCCTATCCCAGCGGCAAGCTGCATATCGGGCACGTCCGTAACTACACCATCGGCGACGTCATTTCGCGCTTCAAGCGCATGCAGGGCCTGAACGTGCTGCAGCCCATGGGCTGGGATGCCTTCGGCATGCCGGCGGAAAACGCGGCGATCAAGAATAACGTGCCGCCGGCCAGGTGGACCTACCAGAACATCGACTATATGCGCGGCCAGTTGAAACTGCTCGGTTTCGGCTACGACTGGAAACGCGAACTCGCGACCTGCAAGCCGGAATATTACCGCTGGGAACAATGGCTGTTCACGCGGCTGATGGAAAAAGGCATTGCCTACAAGAAAACCGCGCCGGTCAACTGGTGCCCGGTGGATCAGACCGTGCTCGCCAACGAGCAGGTCATCGAGGGGCGTTGCTGGCGCTGCGATACCGAGGTGGAGCGCCGCGACCTGGCGCAATGGTTTCTGAAAATTACCGATTACGCCGATGAACTGCTGGCCGACCTCGATCGGGTCGAATGGCCGGAGCAGGTCAAAACCATGCAGCGCAACTGGATCGGTCGTTCCGAGGGCATGGAGGTCGAATTCGAGGTTCCGGGCCATGACTCGCTGATGATTTACACCACGCGCCCGGACACGCTCTACGGCGCTACCTTCATGGCGATCGCGGCCGAGCATCCGCTGGCGCTCGCGGTCGCCGCCGACAATGCCGAGGTGGCCGAATTCGTCGAGTTGTGCCGCAAGACCAATACCTCCGAGGCGGCGCTCGAAAAGATGGAAAAGCTCGGGATCGATATCGGTATCAAGGCGATCAACCCGGTGAATGGCGAACAGATCCCGATCTGGATCGCGAATTTCGTGCTTATGGGTTACGGTACCGGCGCCATCATGTCGGTGCCGGCGCACGATCAGCGCGACTGGGAGTTTGCGCGCAAGTACGGCATCGAGATCCGCCAGGTGGTCGAACCCGCCGATGGTTCCGCCATCGACCTCGAGGCCGGTTCCTTCGTCACCAAGGACGGGCGCGGCTGTAACTCGGACATGCTCGACGGGCTCGATTTCGAGGCCGCCTTTAATCGTATTGCGGACCATATCGAAGGCCAGGGCAAGGGTAGCCGCCAGGTCAACTATCGCCTGCGCGACTGGGGCGTGTCGCGCCAGCGCTACTGGGGCGCGCCGATCCCGGTGATCAACTGCAAGCGCTGCGGTCAACTGCCGGTACCCGAGGCCGATCTACCAGTGGTATTGCCGGAAGAGGTCGAATTCGAGGGCATCGGCTCGCCGATCAAGAAGATGGATTCGTTCATCCAGACTACCTGCCCGCAATGCGGCGGCGCCGCCGAGCGTGAAACCGATACCTTCGATACCTTCATGGAATCGTCGTGGTACCAGGAGCGTTTCACCTGCCCCGACCAGGATGCCGCAATGCTCGACGAGCGCGCCGGCTACTGGAGCCCGGTAGACCTCTACATCGGCGGTATCGAACACGCGATCCTGCATCTGCTGTACGCGCGCTTTTATCACAAGTTGATGCGCGACGAGGGCCTGATCGAATCCAGCGAGCCTTTCAATCGCCTGCTGACGCAGGGCATGGTGCTCAAGGATGGCAGCAAGATGTCCAAATCCAAGGGTAATACCATCGACCCGCAGGACCTCATCGATCGATACGGCGCCGACACGGTGCGCCTGTTCATCATGTTCGCCTCACCACCGGAGCAGTCGCTGGACTGGTCCGACGCCGGCGTCGAGGGTGCATTTCGGTTCCTCAAGCGGCTGTGGACTGCGGTACAGGAACATATCGCCGGTGACGGCCAGACTGTCGTTATCGATACCGGATCGCTCGACGAAAATCAGAAGGCGATGCGCCTCAAGCTGCACGAAACCATTAAAAAGGTCAGCGACGACTACGACCGGCGCCTGACCTTCAATACCGCGATCGCGGCCAACATGGAGCTCTTGAATAGCGTATCGCGCTACGCGGACGACTCGCCGACAGGCAACACCATCCGCCAGGAAGTATTCGATAGCATGGTATTGATGCTGGCGCCGATTATTCCGCACATCTGTCATCGGCTGTGGCGCGATCTCGGCCATGACAGCCTGATCATCGATCACCCCTGGCCCGAGGTCGACGAATCCGCCCTGGTGCAGGAAACCATCGAAATCGTTATCCAGGTAAATGGCAAGCTGCGCGGCAAGATGCAGCTCAGCGCCGATGCCGACAACGCCAGTTACGAGGCCGCCGCGCTCGAAAACGAGCAGGCCAAACGTTTCGTCGGTGACAGCAGTATCCGGAAAGTTATCGTGGTGCCGGGCAAGCTGGTCAATATTGTCGTTTAGTCCAATGCCGGCCCAGCCCAAGACTCGCCGCCTGATCGTGATACTGCTCGGGCTGGCATTATCGGGCTGTGGCTTCCGGCTGGCGGGAACAGCCAACTTGCCCCCGGCCTTAAGCCGGATTCACCTGGTGACCATCGATTTCAACCAGCAGCAGCGCGATGCGTTGAGTCGGCGGCTGCAGCAAGCCGGCGCGGAGGTGGTCGCACAACCTGCCGGTGACGCGGTGGAGTTGCGGGTAATCCTGCGGATACTGCCCGACAGGCGAGTGGTGACCAGTGCCAGCGACGGCAAGGCCGTGCAGCGCCTGGCGCGTGGCCTGGATTACAGCCTGAAAGACAGCGATGGCGATTTGCTGGGGCCAGCCAAAACGCTGAAACAGCAAAAAGACGTCCTGTTCGATCAGGATAACCTGTTGTCCGCGGACCAGGAGAGGCGTAACGTGGTAAAAGATCTGGAAGCGGCGCTGTTCAACCAGCTCATGCGCCAGCTGGAACGCATATAATTTGACGTGAAAATTTACCCGCCGATGCCAAGCGTTTATAATCCCTGCCATCCCTGCAGTCGCGGGCAACCCGAAGACTGCATCCGGGTGGCAATACACCGAAAAATATAATGTCAGAATTGAACGAACCCGCAGCATCATCGCGCCGAAACCCATTGATCTGGGTCGCGCTGGCCGTCATCGGCCTGATCATTTTTGTGTTTATCAATGGCGAGCGCGGTGGATCCACGCTCGTCACCAAGTCGATAGAAATCAGCGAACCCGAAGTCGTCGGCGAGCCCGCAGAGGAAGATAACGCCAGCGGCAGTATCGAGCGCAGCCTGCTGGTGCCGCCGGGGATGCGCGCGCGCCAGTACATCGCGCAATTACGCGCTGACGGCAAGCCTTATCCATTAGCGCAAGCCGTTGAAAAGGCACAGGATTACCTGCAAGAGGGCAGCCTGGCCGACGCTCACCTGCTGTACTTTTTTGCGGCCCGTGAAGAACACTTGCCGGCGGTCATGCAGATGGCTGCAATGTCCGACCCGACCCTGTTTCGCGCCGAGGATTCACTGCTGGATTACGCCGATGTAATCCAGGCTTACAAGTGGTATCAAAAAGCCGCGGCCCTGGGTCAGCAGGACGCGGTGGCGCGCCTGGAAAGCCTGCGGCAATGGGCCAGCGACGAGGCAGAGAACGGGAATCCGCATGCCCGCCAATTACTTCTTAATTTCCAATAGGTGACCGCAATGATGCAGCGTTTCAGCAATACGCCGGCAAGACTCCTGCTGATGGTTTTACTGGTTTCGTTCGCCGGTCTGCTCCATGCGGCAAGCAAACCGCTGTTGATGGAAGGCAAGAAGACTCTGTACCAGCGGGTATTGAGCGTGCCCGAGGCGCGGCTTTACCAGGAGCCGAACGAAACCGAAACCTCCGCGATAATCATTCCTTTCAGCGTGCTCTACGTTTACGAAAAGGGCGAAGACTGGCTCAAGGTGGGATATGACAGCTTTGGGCAAATTGCCGGCTGGGTGAAACGCGACAAGGCTATCGTCTGGAACCAGGCGTTGACGGTCTCGTTCAAGGATCCGCAGGACATCCAGCGGGTCATGCTGTTCAACACCAAGAACGATCTCGAAAAGCTGGTCAGCAATTATGACAGGGAAGGCTACCAGACGCTGTACGACGCAATTGTCAATGACGAGCCGCCGCCCGATTCACCGGTTATCGCGATTCAGCCCGAGGCGCACCTGGAAATCAGGGATAATTTTTACCTGGTGCCGATCAAGCAGCACGAAGATGTCTACCTCGGCAACGAGCAGGCACGCATGCTGGAGATCGCCAGCGTGCCGCTCGACGATTCTAGCGACGTTTCCGAGCTCAAAAGCATCAATTCCAGTCGCAGTTATCGCAGCGGTATACATTTCGTGATCGACTCGACGCAGTCGATGGGGCCCTATATCGACCGCACCCGCGAGGCCGTGAAGAAGGTTTACTCGGCGATCGAGCGGCAGGGGCTGACCAACCAGGTGAGTTTCGGCCTCACCGCCTACCGCGACAATACCGGACAGGTGCCGGAGCTCGAATACCTGACCCGCCGTTTCGTCAGCCTCGAACAGGGTACCAACGTCGAACAGTTCCTGCAGCGCGTAAACGATTTGAACCCCTCGCAGGTATCCAGCCGTGATTTTCGCGAGGATGCCTACGCCGGCATCAAGTCGGCAATCGAGGATTCCGACTGGGACAAGTTCGATGCGCGTTACGTGGTATTGATAACCGATGCGGGGCCGCGCGAGAGCTACGATTCGCTGGGTGCGACCCGGCTCAGCGCCCAGGCGTTGCGTCAGATTGCCTACGACAAGGGCATTTCTATCTGGGTGCTGCATTTGCGCACACCCTCGGCCGCCGCGAATCACGAGCAGGCCGAGGAAGTTTACAAGCAGCTTTCCTATTTTCCGGGAATCGGCGATTTCTATTACGGCGTTAGCCTGGGGCAGGTGGACGAGTTCGGTAACGCGCTCGAAGTGCTGGCCAACCAGATAACCCAGCAGGTGTTGGCGACCACCAACGGGGTGCCGCCACTGCCGCTGCCGGAGCAACAGGGCGAAGTCCAGACGCAACTGGCGCAGTTGCAGGACCGGGTAGCCAAGCTCGGCAACGCCTTGCGCATGCGGTATATCCAGCGGGAATCGGGGCAACCGCTGCCTTCGGTGTTCGACGCCTGGATGATCGATCGTGATTTCATCAATCCCGAGCGTTCCGCGGTGGATGTGCGGGTGCTGTTGACGCGGGACCAGTTGAGCGATCTCAAGAATGTCATGCAGCAGGTACTGGAACTGGCCGAGGAGGGCGTGCTCAGCCCGCAGAGTTTTATTGACGACCTGCAAAGCCTGGCCGCGACCGTCAGCCGTGATCCATCCTCGGTTGCCGGCAGCACTTCCGGGGCCGGGGCCAATCTCGCCGACATGGGCTATATGCGGGAGTACATCGAGGATCTGCCCTATACCGGGGAAGTCATGGACCTGACCCTTGAAAGCTGGGAAGAATGGTCCGCCAAGGTGCAGATCGAATTCATGCACCGGCTCGAAAGCAAGATCAATTACTACCAGGCGCTGCACGATCATACCGATCTCTGGGTTACTCCCGGCGGTGGGCCGGTCAACGGCAACTCGGTGTTTCCGGTTGCGCTCGATCTACTGCCTTAGACTTTCGTGACCGTCGTCTATTCTTTAAAGAACGTCGTCAAGGAACGACTGATCGACGGCGTTGGCTTCCGCCTGGTGGTCCCCGAAATACAGATTAGCGCGCAGGAGAATATCGCCCTGGTCGGCCACAGCGGCTGCGGCAAGAGCACCCTGCTCGATATGCTAGCGCTAATCCTGCGGCCCGATAGCAGCGACGAGTTCGACCTGCACCCGGTGGGCGGCGACAACCATGATCTCGGTAAGCTGTGGCAACGCGACAAGCAGAGCAAATTGTCGCAGATTCGCAAGCAGCATATCGGTTACGTATTGCAATCGGGCGGGCTCCTGCCCTACCTGACGGTGCGCGAAAACATCGAGCTGCCGCGCAAGTTACTCAAACTGCCGGACGACGATTCGATCGATTCGATTTCCCGGGTACTCGGCATCGACCGTCAGCTCGACAAGCTGCCGGGCCTGCTCTCCGCCGGCGAACGACAGCGCGCCGCGTTCGCGCGTGCACTGTCGCATCGCCCCTCGATACTGATCGCCGACGAGCCCACCTCGGCGCTCGATCCGATCACCGCGCAAAAAATCATGGCGGTGGTAATGGAGGTCATTCGGGGCCTCAAGATTACGCTGATTACCGCGAGCCACGACTGGGCGCATGTATACAAGATGGAATTACGTACCCTCAAGCAGGAAGCCGAAGCAATCGAGGACGGCAAGGTTTACCAGTCGAGATTTACTGACTGATGGCGCAAATCACCAGCATCGTTCGTCTCAGCTTTCGTGACTATGGCCACGAGTGGCGCATGTCGGGTTGTTTTATTATGGCGCTGGCCTCGGTGCTGGCACCGATGATGATTTTGTTCGGGCTCAAGTTCGGCATCGTCACCACCATGGTCAACGAACTGGTGGAAAACCCGGCCAACCGCGAAATCAGGCCGATCGGCAGCGGTCGCTACAACGATGCCTGGATCGAGGCCTACCGCAACCGCGGGGACGTCGAGTTCATTATCCCGAAAACGCGGGCGCTGGCGGCGACCATCCAGCTTAAAAGCGATACCTCCAAGCGTATCCTTTCCACCGAGTTGCTTGCCACCGCGGCGGGAGACCCGCTGTTGGCCGGCATCCCCAGCGTGCCGCAGGATTACTACCAGGTTATCCTGAGCCAGAGTGCCGCCAACAAGCTCAATGTAAAAACCGGCGATCAAATCGATGCCAGCCTGGCGCGGCAATTTCAGGGCAGACGCGAGCGGGTGCACTTGTTCCTGACGGTTATGGATATCGCGAATGCGAGCGTGACTAGCCGCAACGTGGCTTTCGTCAATCTCGATTTACTGATCGCGAGCGAACTGTTCAAGGACGGGCGCGCAGTGCCGGAGCTCGGCTGGGAGGGCAACAACGACGATTCGGCTGAACGGGTCTACCCGTCCTTCAGGCTATACGCAAGGTCCATTCATGACGTCGAAAACCTGGTTGCGGAGCTCGAGAATGAGGGCGCCAGGATCAAGGCCAATGTCGCCGAAATCACGACGGTCAAATCCATCGATCAGAACCTGTCGGTCATCTACTGGATCATCGCCTGCGTCGGTGCGCTCGGCTTTTCCTTTTCACTGGGCGCAAGCCTGTGGGCCAACGTCGACCGCAAACGCAAGGAACTCAGCGTGTTGCGGCTGGTGGGTTTCAAAAGCGGTCGTATCGTGCTGTTCCCGGTGCTGCAGGCCTGCTACACCGCATTGCTCGGGTGGCTGCTGGCGGTGCTGATTTACCTGGCGTTCGAGTACCTGATCAATTTTTTCCTGGCGCCGCGGCTCAACCTCGATCGCGCGCTGTGTTTCCTGTTGACCGAGCACTTTTTGTGGGCACTGTCCCTGACCGTCGTGGTTGCAATCTTCGCCGCAATCATGGGCGGGATGCGCGCCGCGCGCATCGAACCCTCCGACGGTCTGCGCGAAATCTGATCTTTGTAGGTCGTATCCTACGGCATCTTTCGTCCAGGCTTACAGGCCCTGGCGCAATTCCGGCTAGGGCGCGACCCACCGCGGACATATAATTTTCTCCGTGCCCACAAGGAACCGGGCAAAGGAGATGTAACCTGGAATCCTTTCCATTGCATCACAGGCAGGAAGCCTGGCAGGATGCCGCTGGATGAAAAGCAGGTAAAACCTGGCCCTCGCTCCTCTGGACGAGGGCCTTTTTAATGGCTACGGGCTATTGCGCAATGCATATGCGGCGTTGAAAAATCGGCGCAAGACGCTCATTTACTCATTGTAAACTGCGCGCCATTGCGCCGATTTTTCGCCTTGCCTCTGCATCGCTCATAACGCCCGAAGCCATTAAAACCCTCACCTAAATAAAATCAACACGGTTTTAAATCAGGTAGATACAGCTAGGCGAGCCTCTTGGATAATCATGATTCAAAGATATTCAAGGTTGCCTATGAAAGTAGGGACCATATCGGATCGGGAACGCAAAAGTGTATTTTTCAGGGATGAAACGGTCCGGCGCTCCGGATCCAAGCGCCCAGGGATGGGTCGGTCCGACGCCTCGGCACAGCGTCTTTTGCGTTCCCGATCCGATATGTCCCTGGGACCTGCAGTTCAGACCTCGCAGTCCCCAATTGATCAACATTGCTTCTAAAGCTGGTCTTTACACTTAAATAGGGGGAGGGGATATTTGTGGTAGGATTGCGCGCCATGGAAGGGTCACGGATAACGCAGAACTTGAAGCCGGTTTACCTGCTGGCGAGCGCCGAGCCGCTATTGCTGCGCGACTGGCTCGACGACGCCCGGCGCGCGCTGCGAGAGGTCGGTTTCGAAGATATTCGCAACCAGCAGAGCGATACCGGTTTCGACTGGCGTGAACTGCTCGACGAGAGCGGTATGATGTCGCTTTTTTCCGCGAAAAAGTGCCGCATCGTCACGCTGCCCAGTGGTAAACCCGGCCAGCAGGGTAGCAAGGTTATTCAAAGACTTTGCGAAAACGTCGATACCGACAACCTGTTCATATTTGTGGTGCCGGCGGCGGACCGGCAGACCAAAAATGCCGCCTGGTGCAAGGCGATAGCCGCGGTGGGCGAGATTGTCGAACTTAAACCGGTTTACGATAACCAGCTGGTCGACTGGCTGCTGCAGCGCGCCCACGCAAAGGGATTGAATATCGATGCCCAGTCCGCCCAGTTCCTGGCTGAACGCACCGAGGGCAACCTGCTGGCGGCCGACCAGGAGCTGGAAAAGCTGTCGATTCGCTTTGTCGGCCAGGATGCCGTCGATTTTGCCACGATCGAGGAATCTGTGGCCCGCTCGGCGCGCTATAGCCACTTTCTGCTGGTCGATGCCTGTCTCGCCGGCAAGGCCGGACGTGCCCTCAAGATCCTGAATAGCCTGGAGGCGGAAGGATATGCTACCGCACAGTTGCGCTGGGCGTTGCAGAGTTCCTTGCAGCAGCTCGACCAGTTGAAGCAGGCCGAACGCAGTGGTTCGCTGAGCGAGCGCAGCTGGCAGCAGTTACGAATCTGGCGCAACAAGCAGCGGCTTTACCAGCGCGCGATGTCGCGCCTGGGCGCCGCGCAGATTGAGCGTTTGCTGCAAAGCTGTGCTACATTAGACCGTCTTGGCAAGGGGCAGCAGGATAGCGAGTTTCCCGCCCAGGACTGGTTAGAAATCAAGTCGCTGGTAGCGGCTTTCAGCGGCAATATTGGTAACGGACATGAGCGTAGCATTACACGAGGAACATAGCCCCGATCTGGACAAGTATATGTCTGGCCTCGGGCAGGCTGCGCGCGCTGCGGCCGCCGAGCTCGCGTACGCCGAGCCGCAGCAAAAGAATGCCGCGCTGCTGCAGATCGCGGCGGTGCTCGATCAGCGCCGCGATTTTATTCTGCAGGAAAACCAAAAAGATCTGGAACGGGCTCGGGAAATTGAATTAAACCCGGCGATGCTGGAGCGTCTCGAGCTGAACCAGGCGCGCGTCGACGCGATGATTGAAGGCCTGCAGCAGGTGGCCGGCCTGGCCGACCCGGTCGGTGAAATCAGCGAGCTGCGCTATCGCCCCTCGGGGATCCAGGTTGGCAAGATGCGAGTGCCGCTCGGTGTTATCGGCATCATCTACGAATCACGCCCAAACGTGACCATCGATGCCGCCGCGTTGTGCCTCAAGTCAGGCAACGCCAGTATCCTGCGCGGTGGCAAGGAAGCGCTGTATTCCAACCAGGCTATTTACCAGTGTATTCAGCAGGGCCTCGAGCAGGCCGGCATGGTCGCTAACGCGGTGCAGGTGGTAAACACCGCCGATCGCGAGGCGGTAACCCAGATGTTGCAAATGCCGGATTGTATCGATGTGATCATCCCGCGCGGCGGGAAATCGCTGATCGAACGTATTACCCATGACTCGATTATCCCGGTTATCAAGCACCTGGACGGTGTTTGCCACGTTTATATCGACGACCGCGCGAATCTGCAAAAGGCGCTCGATATTGCCGTCAACGCCAAGACCAGGCGCTACGGTGTATGTAACGCGATGGAAACGCTACTCGTGGCCGAGGCGATAGCGCCGAGTCTAATGCCGGAAATCATTCGGCTCATGTCCGCCAGCGGGGTCGAGCTTCGCGGCTGTGAGCGCACGCGTGAATACGATGCCGGGCATATTATCCCGGCTGCTGAAGAAGACTGGTATACCGAGTACCTCGCGCCCATTCTGTCGGTTCGTATCGTCGACGGGCTGACGCAGGCAATCGAGCATATCAACCACTACGGCTCGCAGCATACCGACGCGATCGTTAGCGAGGATTACGGACGCACCCGGGAATTCATGCGCCGGGTCGATTCGAGTTCGGTCATGGTAAACGCGTCTACCGGCTTTGCCGATGGTTTCGAGTACGGCCTCGGTGCCGAGATCGGCATCAGCACCGACAAGTTGCACGCGCGCGGACCGGTGGGGCTGGAAGGTTTGACATCGCAAAAGTACGTCGTATTCGGAGACGGCAATATCCGCGACTAGCATGATCGGAATTCTTGGCGGTACCTTCGATCCGATTCATAACGGGCATTTGCAGATAGCGACCCAGGCTGTTTCGAGACTGCCGCTGAGCCAGGTTCAGTTCATGCCCTGCGCCTTGCCGGTCCATCGTGATCGACCCCACGCCTCGGCAAAGCAGCGCTGCGCAATGATCGATATGGTGCTCGCCGGACACCCTGAGCTGGTACTGAACACCCTCGAGATCGACCGCGCCGGCCCATCCTACACCATCGACAGCCTGCTCCAGATCCGGCGCCACGGCGACCAGCCCCTGGCACTGCTGCTCGGGACCGACGCGTTTAACGGTTTCGCCGGCTGGAAACAGCCGCAGCAGATCCTCGAGCTGGCGCACCTGGTGGTCTGCATCCGGCCGGGAGTCGAGGTCGATCCGACCCTGTTTCCCGAGCGTCGTGTCGATGCGGCGCATCAGTTGCAGGAGCAGGCAGCCGGCGCCATACTGCTGCTCGAAGCCGATGCCATTGACTGTTCCTCGAGCGAGGTGCGGGCCGCGCTGGCCAAGGGCGACATTCCGCGGCAATGGCTGCATTCGGCCGTAGCGGATTATATTCAAACCCACCACCTGTATCGGAGATCCGGTGACTAATTCCAAACCTGCTGATTTACAGGCCGAGGCGACCAGAAAAATGGCGCTGCAGGCGCTGGAAGCCCTCAAGGCCGACAACATCGTGGTGCTGGACGTATCCGGCGTTGCCAGCTTCACCGACTACATGATTTTCGCCAGCGGTAGTTCAACCCGTCACGTTAGTGCTATCGCCGATTCGGTCGTCGAAGCGGCCAAGGCGGCCGGCAACCCACCGCTCGGCGTCGAGGGCGAGGAGGTGGGCGAATGGATACTGGTCGATCTCGGGGATGCGATCGTCCACGTCATGCTGCCCGACGTTCGCCTCTACTATGAACTCGAAAAACTCTGGGGCGAGGAGCTTGCATCCGACTAGGGCTGCAAGCTCGGCTCACCAATGCAAATCCAGCTCATTAACGTTGCGCAAAAAATGCCCGCCTGGGTTGATGCGGCCTGCGACGACTATCTCAAACGCATGCCGCGGGAAATCTCGCTCAAACTGGTAACCGTGCCGCTGGCGGCGCGCAAGGCAAAGCAGCCCGCCGAACGGCAAAAACAGCGCGAGTCCGAACTGATCATCGACAAGCTGACCCCCGGCAGTCTCAACGTTGCCCTCGATGAGCGCGGGGAGCAGTGGTCGAGTCAGGACTGGTCGCGGCAGCTGCAGCGCTGGATGTTCGAGTTCCCGCGCGTCAACCTGATTATCGGTGGGCCTGACGGCCTCACCCGGCAATGCCTGGAGCGCTGTCAGCATCGGGTTTCGATGGGTCGCATGACGATGCCGCATGCGCTGGTGAAAGTGGTTTTACTGGAGCAGCTTTATCGCGCCTGGAGCATTCTGCAGGGTCACCCTTATCATCGCGAATAGGCGACCAGAGCCGGCTTTCAGGCTATCATTCAGTGATGATCTATCTTGCTTCCCGTTCTCCGCGCCGCGCTGAATTATTGACCCAGATCGGGGTCCAATACAGGGTGCATGCAATCGATATCGATGAAACCAGGTCGTCAACGGAAACGCCAGCCGAGTATGTTTGCCGCATGGCAAAGGAGAAAGCGCTGATCGTGGCCGATGAATTGGCCCGACTGCAGGACGATTTTCACGTGCTCGCGGCAGATACTACTATTACCCTAGATGGTGATATTATTGGCAAGCCCACCGATCGAGAGCAGTGCCGTTGTATTCTCGAGCAGCTGTCGGCGCGACAACACCTGGTTTTATCTGCGGTCGCGTTAGCGACAGCCGACGATGTCACCGTGAGACTGGTACAGAACCGGGTCAGTTTCAGGACATTGTCGCCAGCAGAGATCGCTTCCTATTGCGCCTGCGACGAACCCATGGACAAGGCCGGCGCATACGCTATACAGGGTAAGGCAGCCGTTTTTATCGAGTATCTCGAGGGCAGCTATTCGGCGGTTATGGGGCTGCCGCTTTACGAGACCGCCGAATTGTTACAGGGCGCCGGTATAGAACTTTATTGATTATGACGATTAGCGAAGAAATTCTGTTAAATATAACGCCCCAGGAGACCCGGGTTGCGATTGTTGAAAACGGAGCCTTGCAGGAAGTGAGCATCGAGCGTCAACGCAGCCGTGGCATCGTTGGTAATATCTACAAGGGCAAGGTTAACCGGGTGTTGCCGGGTATGGAAGCCGCGTTTGTCGACATTGGCCTGGAAAAAGCCGGCTTTCTGCACGTGTCGGATATCGATATTCGCGAGCATGCCGACGTCGACGCCGATGCCGATCCTGATTCAGATAACGGCACTCGGCCGCTAATCAACGAGCTGCTGCGCGAAGGGCAAACCCTGCTGGTTCAGGTGCTGAAAGACCCGATGGGAACCAAGGGCGCGCGACTGACCACTAATATTTCGGTACCGTCGCGCTATCTCGTTTACATGCCGAATTCCCCGGTGGTCGGAATTTCGGTAAAGATCGAAGACGAGACCGAGCGCGAGCGGTTGAAAACCCTGCTCGAGCAGTGCCGAACCGAAAACCGTACCGGCGGCTGTATTATTCGTACCGCGGCGGAAGGAGTAGACGAGGTCGAACTAAAGCGCGACATCGCATTCCTGTCAAAGCTATGGGCATCGTTGCTCGAAACCGCGGAATCGGCCCAGGCCGGTAGCATGATTCACGAGGATCTGCCGCTGTCGATTCGTACCCTGCGGGATATGGTTGGCGCCGATACCAGCGTGGTCAAGGTCGATTCGCGCGAAACCTTCCAGAAAATGACCAGTTTTGCAGCTCGCTATATTCCCGACCTGCCTGCCAGCATCGAGCATTATCCCGGTGAGCGTCCAATGTTCGATCTATACAATATCGATGACGAGTTGCAGCGCGCGCTGGCGCGACAGGTTAGCCTGAAATCCGGTGGTTACCTGATTATCGACCAGACCGAGGCGATGACCACGATCGACATCAATACCGGCGCCTTCGTGGGGCATCAAAATCTCGAAGAAACCATATTCAAAACCAACATGGAAGCCTCGCAGGCGATCGCACGTCAGCTCAGGTTGCGCAATCTCGGTGGCATTATCATTATCGATTTCATCGACATGGAGCACGAGGATCACAAGCGTCAGGTATTGAAATCGCTGGAGAAATATCTCGACAAGGACCACGCCAAGACCCAGGTGTGCGAGGTTTCTCCGCTGGGCCTGGTAGAAATGACGCGTAAGCGGACTCGCGAGAGTCTCGAGCACGTGTTGTGCGAGCCCTGTACGACCTGCCGTGGGCGCGGTTCGATCAAAACCACCGAAACCGTCTGTTACGAAATTTTCCGCGAAATACTGCGCGAGGCGCGCTTTTACGACGAGGCCCAGCAATTGCTGGTGATGGCCAATCAGGATGTAGTCGATCGCCTGCTCGACGAAGAGGCAGCCAGCCTGGCCGAACTGGAAGCCTTTATCGAGATTCCGGTAAAACTTCAGGTAGAGGCACACTTGTCGCAGGAATCCTACGACGTGGTGCCCGTTTAGCAATCGAATGCCGGTAAGATGGAACTGTTAAAACGCATAAGTCTTGGCGTGTTCGTCATTGCGATCGTGCTGCTGGCCGTCATCATGGGCGGGCTGCGGCTCGCGATCATGAATATCGATTTTTTCAAACCCGAAATCGAGTACCTGCTGGAGCGCGACCTGGCGTCGGGATTCGTATTTACCGGCCTGAGCGGCGACTTGAATCGTTTTAACCCGATCCTGCGCATCGAGAATGTTTCGATTACCCTGCCGGATCGGTCTCAGCCTCTGTTCATCGACAGTCTCGAAGTGGAGATCGATTTCTGGGCGAGCTGGCGTGAAAATACGCTCGTGGTGCTGGAAGTAACCGGTCAGCTGGAGAAGCTCGAACTGGTCAAGGACAAGGCGGGTAACTGGTCGACTAACGACCTGTCGCTATCGATCGATCCCGATTCGGGACCCGCGCCCGAGTTCAGGCAGGTTCTTGCGCTGGTGCCGCGTTACCTGAACCTGAACCTGAGCCGTCTGATCATTCGCGATCAACAGACAGAGACTACCCATCAACTGGATCGCATCCATGCGCATATAAACCATCTGCAAGACCAGTTTTTCGTTAAGATCAGCGCTGCCCTGCCGGAGCAACTGGGGCGCGGTATCCTTGTAAAAGCGACAATCGACCCGGAGCGTAGCCTGGTATACCTGAACTCGTCGAGCCTGAAGCTGGCCCCGGTGGCTGCGCTGTTCGATCTCGATGCCTGGGGTTTGCAGCAGGGCGCGCTGGATGGAGAAGTCTGGATAAACATGTCCAGGTACCAGGTGTTGGCGGTCAACGGTGAGCTGACATTGAAAAACGGCATGGTGCAGATGTCGCCGGACAAGTTACCGCTGGCGGTTTCCTATCGGTCGCGTTTCAGCGCTATCAATCTCAAGACGCGATGGCGTGTTGCCAACAAGTTTCAGCGCCTCAGCATCGATAATCGCGCGGTGGTGGGATTCAACGTCCAGTTAGAGGTTGCGGACGGGCCAGGCAACAAGATAATCTCGGCCTGGATCGACCACTTGCCGCTATCGAACGTGCCGGTTGTCGCCGGCCAGTGGTTACCGGCACGGCTTAGCGAACAGATCGCGCAAGGCAAGTTCGAGGGCTCGTTGCAGGATGTGTTGCTGAGCATCGACCTCGAGTCTCCGGAAGATTTTTATCTCGGTGGACGGGCTGTTGGGGTCAACACCCAGACTTTCGACAATTATCCCGGCGCCAGTAATATCAATGCCGATTTTCAGCTGGGCCGTGGCCAGCTGGGTGCCCGAATTTACGGGCAAGACGTCAGCCTGGATTTCGGGAATCATTTCGAAGCGCCTATCAAGCTGGATCGACTCGAAGCGCAGGCCATAGCAAAACGCTTCGACGGAGAACTGCTGTTATCTGTCAGTGATCTTCGGATCAGTAACCAGGATCTAAAAGCAACTGGACGAATGTGGCTCGAAACCGACCAGGATCAGCGCCCCTTCACCTTTATTCGGGCCAGTTTTTCCGATGCCGACGGTAGCAGCACGAGCAAGTATCTTCCGCGTAATCACCTGCCGCTAAAGACACAGGCCTGGCTCGATCGGGGAATCAAGCAAGGCTATGTGAGTACGGGTGAAATGCAGTTCCATGGACGCTTGAGCGATATTCGTGCCCTTAATCGCGAAATGGCGGGCGAATTTTTCGTCGACTTCTCGATCGATCGAGCCGAAGTGTTCTTTGCGCCTGGCTGGCAGCCCGCGAGGAACGGTAGCGGCCGGATACTGTTTCATAATGTCAGTATGAACATCGACCTCGATCGGGTCAGTTACGATCAGGTCGACAATGCGCGAGCCAGGGTAACAATTGCGGATCTGGAAAATCCCTCGCTGGACCTCAGGATCGAAACCGATAGCTCGACTGCACTCGCGGTCAGTACCTGGCTGGATACCCCCGTTGGCAAGCGTTATCGTCCGGCCATGAGCAACCTGGATGACTTCGATGGTACAGTTGCGACCGAGGTGAATCTAAGCATGCCGTTGCAAGGGCCTGATCTAGAGCCCGATGTTCTAGTGCTCGTCAATTTCAACAACGCCGGTGCGCGATCGGAATCCTGGGGCATCGACCTGTCGCAGGCCAATGGCGAGATGGAAGTGACGGCGGATGGTATTCGCGCGCGTCAGATCACCGCCAGATTTTTCGACGACCCGATCGAGATTGATATCGATACGCCAGGATCAGGCACAGACACCCGGGTCAGCGCGCGTGGCCTCATAGAGACCAGGCAATTGCTCAACAAGCTGCCGTCGAGCCTGACCAGGGACCTGAGCGGCAGGAGCGACTGGCGGATACGCCTGGACATAGCCGGGGTATCGACGCCCCGGGACAAACCCCTGATGCGACTCAACGCGACCAGTAACCTGCGGGATACGGAGATAAGAGTACCCAAGCCTCTCACCAAACCTGCGCCAGATTTGCTGCAGGTGACGGCCGATGTCGATTTTTTCGAGGAGCAGATCTGGTTTAACAGCAGGGTGGGCGACATGATTCGTACACGCGGTCAACTGGTTCCGGATAAAGAACGCAATTTCACGCTGAATCTGCTCGATGTCGCATTCGCCTCTGAATTAAAACCGAAAACGCGAAAGGGACTGCACCTTTACGGGTCGATAGCGGAAGTTTCTATCGACGACTGGCTGCAGTACTTCAAGGACTCGAGCGTTACAGAGCCGGGTCAGCTGGATTCGGTTGAACTCGAGTTTGACCGGGTAACCGCCTTCAAGCGTGATCTGAGCAACGTAAGTATCGAGTTGGAACGCGATGGTGAGCGCTTTCTGGGCAAGCTGGACGCGTCGAAAATTCGTGGGAATTTCGTTGCCCCGCAGCGGCCATCGGCAAGCAACCCGGTTATCGTCGATCTCGAGTACTTGCGAATCGACAAGCTGGAAGAGGGGGCCGAAGAGGCCGAACTACGGCCTTCCGAACTGGTCGACTTTCGGCTCAGAAGCGATGCCTTGCTGTTTCATGAAATACTCTTCAACGATCTGCAGCTCGAGGCCAGGGTGGATGGGGACAAGCTTCAGGTCGATAAGCTTGGCATGCGCAAGGATAATCTAATCCTCACCGGCATGGCTTACTGGGATTACGATGCGGCCAGTAAATCCCATTTGTCCAGCGTCACGCTGTCGGTCAAGGGCGATAAAATGGGGCAGGCGCTTGCCGGCATGGGATTCGGCAACACCATGACAGATGGCAGCCTGGATTTTTCCGGTGGCTTTACCTGGCCCGCGCCGTTGACGTCATTGACCGTCGAAACCCTGGTCGGCGATGCGAAGTTTCGTATCGAGGACGGTATCCTGAATAATGTCGAACCGGGAACGGGCGGCAAGTTTGTCGGCCTGCTCAGCTTGAGCGCCTTGCCGCGGCGCCTGTCGCTGGATTTTTCGGATATGCTGATCGAAGGGATGGGCTTCGACAAAATTGACGGTAGCTACCGAATCGATAACGGTATACTTTATACCCGTAACACCCGCCTGGAGGGTGTTGCTGCCAAGATCAAGATCTCGGGTCAGACGGATATTGCCCGGCGAGAGTACGATCAGACCATCGTTGTCACTCCGAAAATTCGGCAGACCTTGCCGTTAATCGGCGCGGTTTCGGTGGGCGCTACGGTCGGCTGGGGCTTGCTGTTGTTGCAGAACCTGTTTAAAAAGGCCATAGACGAGGCCGTTGAAATAGAATACCAGATCACCGGAAGCTGGGATGACCCGCAAATTGAATTGATAAAGGCTGTCGATGAAAATCAACGTGAATTACCGCAAATCGATCGTTAGTCTCGGCCTGGCCGGTTTGTTGTTCGTCACCAGCGGGGCGTTTGCAAATACGATTCGCATTTTTACGCTCAGCGCCGACGAGTGGGCGCGTCCGCGCAGCGGTGACGTCATTCCCGAACTGGGGGCAGTACGTGCCGCCGTCGGCTACTGGGATCGGAGCGCTGACGCGATCATGCTGATTCGATATCCCGGTGAGGATAGCGGTGAACTCTGGGCCGCTGAACTGCGCGACTGGTTGATTTCGCTGGGTGTGCCCTCAGATTATATCCGGTTAACCCCCGGCACCCAGGCGGCCGACGAGATAAAGCTCGTGGTTGGCAATCGTGACGAACTGGAGCAATAGCTAAATGTCATCAACCCTTGAAACAGTCAGTAAAAACATTCTCGAACCGAGCGAGCTGCAGCTCGAGCAGCTTGGGGGTTTTCTCGATACCCTGCAGGGCCAGTACATCGATGCCGGCGATCTTTACTTCCAGACCAGCCAGCAGGAATCCTGGGTGATGGACGATGGCATACTGCGCGAAGGCAGTTTCAGCATCGAAAAAGGAGTTGGCATTCGCGCCATGTCCGAGGAGAAAACCGGGTTTTCCTATTGCGACGATCTGCAGGGTAATGCGATAACGCAGGCCGTCACGAATGCCCGCGCCATCGTCAGGCAGGGGCAGTCGGGTAGCAGTAAAATCGTGCTTGCCAATAAACCTGCCCCCGCGCTTTATACGGCTGATAACCCGGTTGATGGACGCAGCGCCGAAGACAAGGTGGCGCTGCTCAAGCAGCTCGACGAGTACACCCGCTCGCTGGATGAGCGTATCGAGCAGGTAATCATCTCCCTGTCCGGCGGTATCGATCATATTCTCGTTGCCGCTACCGATAACACACTGGCGGCGGATATCCGACCGCTGGTTCGGCTCAACGTTACGGTCCTGATGCACCAGGGAGACCGCCGTGAACAGGGCAGCGCCGGAGGCGGTGGCCGGCATGCATACGACGTATTTTTCGATACCGACCGTGCCCACGAGCTGGCGCGCGAAGCGGTCAGGCAGGCGGCGACAAACCTCGAGTCGGTGGCGACTCCGGCCGGCAGTATGCCGGTCGTACTGGGGCCGGGCTGGCCCGGGGTCCTGCTGCACGAGGCAGTCGGACATGGTCTCGAAGGCGATTTCAATCGCAAGGGCACCTCGGCGTTCAGTAATCGAATGGGTGAACTGGTGGCGTCGCCGCTGTGCACCGTGGTTGACGATGGAACTCTCAAGGACCGGCGCGGCTCGCTTAGCGTCGATGACGAGGGCGTGCCGGCGCAATGCACGACCCTGATCGAAAATGGCGTGCTCAGGGGATACATGCAGGACAAGATGAATGCACGCCTGATGGGTACGCAATCAACCTCCAACGGGCGACGCGAATCGTTCGCACATTTGCCGATGCCGCGTATGACCAACACTTACATGCTGCCGGGAGAGAGCGAACCCGATGAAATCATTGCCAGCGTCGACAAGGGTTTATACGCGGTTAATTTCGGCGGCGGACAGGTCGATATTACCTCGGGGCGTTTTGTGTTTTCGCTGTCGGAGGCTTATCTGATAGAAAACGGCAAGGTTACCGCCCCGGTCAAGGGCGCGACGTTAATCGGTTCCGGTCCCGAGGTTATGGGTAAGATTTCGATGGTGGGTAATGATCTGCAACTGGACCAGGGAATCGGTGTCTGCGGCAAGGAGGGGCAAGGGGTGCCGGTCGGGGTGGGGCAGCCCACGCTCAAGATCGACGAGATAACCGTCGGTGGTACCGACTAGTTGACCGAGACCGCGACAATCTCCATTCCGTTGTCGCCGCCTTGCAGGGTCAGCTGACCGAGGAATTCACCCTGGTAGCGGGAACTCGAAAGTCGCCACAGGATGGTGATAGAACTTTCCCGATGGAGCGAATCGATAAACTCGAAATCCGGTTCGATGGTGGTCAGCAGCGGGAAATCCTCGCAACTTTCACGGAAATGCTCCTCCGAGAGTTTTGCCAGTAAATCGTTGGAAAAGCCGCGCGAAAATCGCGCGTAATCGCGCTCGCGCGCGGCCTCGATTATATTTTTCCAGATGGGCTCGGCGACCGCCCGTATCTGCTCTTTCTGTAAATTCGAAAACTGGTTCATTATGTCGGGCTCTCGCTGGATTTCGGCTCGGCCTGTAATGCGATGCGAGCATCCTCGTAAATCGATAACATGGTCGGTACCACCAGCAGAATCAGCAAGGTTGCAAAGGCGAGCCCGAAGGCAATCGAGACTGCCATCGGGATCAGGAACTGTGCCTGGCGCGAGGTTTCGAACAGTAGCGGGGTCAGGCCGGCAATTGTGGTCAGCGAGGTCAATAATACCGCGCGCAGGCGTTGGCAGGCAGCTTCTTCCAGTGCAGCCCGGACCGCCATCCCCTTATCCCTGAGCTGGCGATAAAAGATCACCAGTATGATCGAGTCGTTGACGACGATACCGGATAGCCCGAAAAAGCCAAACATCGACAGGATGGTAAGGTTCATTCCCATGATCCAGTGGCCGATGACCGCACCGGTCAACCCCAGCGGGATTACCAGCATTACCAGGAAAGGCCATCCGTAAGAGGAAAAAACCCAGGCCAGCACCAGGTACATCAAGGTCAGCGCTATGATGGCGCCGACACGCATGTCGGCGAAGGTTTCACGCTGGCTGGCGGAGCGCCCCTCGACGCTGTAGTTGATGCCGTATTTGCTGGACAGCTCGGGCAACGTGAATTGCTGCAGATCGGTGACAATCTCGGCGGTATTGTTGAGCGCGGCATCGACGTCGGCGGAAACGTCTACCGACAGCCTGCCGTTAAAGTGGCGCAGGGTTTCGAAGCCTTGTGCCGAGCGCCAGTTGACGACCGATTCGAGAGCGACGAACTCGCTATTGGGCAGCTTGATCGGTAGCTGCAGCAAGCTGTCGAGCCGCCGCTGTTCGGCATCGGGCAGTTGCAGCCGCACTTCGACCTCGTCCGCGCCTAATTGAAATCGCTCCAGAATGATGCCGTCGTAGGCGGCCCTCAACTGGCGACCGATATCGGTAATCGAGAGTCCCAGGGCCGCACCCGCGGGACTCAGTTCATAGATTAGCTGTTCCCTGCCGTAGGGCAGGTCGTCATCGACGGCGCTGACGCCGGGGATGGTCTCGAGGGTTTGCGCCAGGTCCAGCGCGGCGGCCTTGAGAACGTGTGGCGTCGACCCGGTTAGCCTGAGATTCAGGTCACGACGCGGGGGGCCGATCCGGCGCGACGTGATCTGGAAACTTTCCACCCCGGGCGGAACCTCGATGCGCGAGCGCCAGTCTCGAATGAAGCTCGGGTTGTCGGTTTCGCGCTGGTCCGACCCCAGCAGTTCGACATAAATCGATCCGATGCGCTCTCCCTTGATTTGCCGGCCTCGTCCTACGGTTGACGCATGTTGTCGGTAATAGGTTGAAACCACGGTTTCATCGATATCGGCGATAGTGTTGCGCAGCTCGGCTTCCACCTGGTCGATAAATTTTTCGACCACTTCTCCCGAGGTGCCCGAGACGAAACGCACGTTTGCGTAAACCGTGGTTGACTCGGGTGACGGGAAAAACTGCCATCCGGTTTTGCCGCCGAGAAACAGCCCGACGGCAAATAGCAGGAAGCCGATAGCGCCGGCGATAGTAGTCCAGCGAAACTCGATAGCGATGCGAACCAGGCGCCGAAACCAGCGTTCGCGTAACTGCTCGAAGCCTCGATCGAGTCGCTGCTTGAAACGCGAGTGTTTTACCCCGCGGTCGTGCACGAAGGCATGACGTAAATGACCCGGAAGTATCAGGAAGCTTTCGATCAGCGAGGCGACGATGACGCAGACGATCACCATCGGAATCGCCAGCATGATACTCCCCATGCGCCCGCCGATCAGCATCAGGGGCAGGAACGCGGCGATGGTGGTCAGCGATGACGCCAGCACCGGGGCCAGCATGCGCCGGGCGCCGCCTTCCGATGCCATTAGCGGATCCTCGCCCATGTCGAAATGCGCCTGGGCGTCTTCACCCACCACGATTGCGTCGTCGACGATAATCCCGAGCGCCATAATCAGCGCGAACAGGCTGATCATGTTGATCGAACCACCGACCAGTTGCAGCACGGCGAGGGTGGCCATGAAAGACACCGGTATGCCAACGGCAACCCAGAAAGCCACCCTGGCGGATAAAAACAGATACAGAATCAGCAGCACCAGCACCAGCCCGCCGGCGCCATTTTTCGCCAGCAGCAAGATACGGTCCTTGATCAATTGCCAGCGTTCGTTAAATACCTGAACCTTGATATTCGGCGGTAGCTGGGGCCTGGTTTTCTGTAGCCAGTTTTCCAGTATCTCGGCCGCTTCCAGCGAATCCCCGGATTCGTTGCGGCGTAGCGTCATTACCACCGCCTTTTTACCATCCAGGCTGATGGTAGGGGAGCCGGGTAGATAGCCACTTCGAACCTCGGCGATATCGCCCAGGTGAATCCGTTTATCGGCCTCGCTGACAATGGCAAGATTCGCAAAATCCTGCGGCGTTCTGCGCTGGTTCTGGCTGCGAATTTCACGCGCGCCGTCATCTTCGCCGATCAGGCCCGCCGG
>CAMYON010000024.1 GCA_947260025.1 uncultured Gammaproteobacteria bacterium | reverse complement strand
ACCTGGTCGGATACTACTCCCATTGGAAAATCCTGGCGCCGATGATCAGCAGTATCACGCTGGAAACGCCCAGCACCAGCAAGTGATCCGCCACCTGCACGATGCCGGCGCCGTCGATCATAATCTCGCGTGCCGCATTGGTAATGTGCGTCAGCGGCAACAGGAGCGCGAATTTCTGCATCAGCGGATGCGCCCCCTCGAGCGAAAACCAGACTCCGGACAGGAACATCATCGGCCAGCTGAACAGGTTCAGTATCCCGTTCGCCACTTCCTCGCTGGAAATACGCGCCGCTACCACCAGGCCGCAACAGATCAGGTTGATGCATCCCAGCGTAAACACCAGGAACAGGTTGAAATAGGAGCCGTGCATGCGAAAGTCCACGACATAGTCCATGGCGATAAAGATCACCGCGTTAACCACTACCAGCAACCACAGCCGCGACACGATCTGCGCGCTCAGAAACTCCATCGCGGTCACCGGCGTCGCGCGCAGGCGCTTGAGCACCCCGAACTTGCGGTAGCGCACGATCACGTAGCCGATACCGAACAACGCGCCCCACATGATATTCATCCCGATGACGCCCGGAATGACCCAGTCGATATAGCGGATTTCATCACCCTCGACGAGAATCCGCTGCAGGCTTTCCGCAGCGCCGGCGTAGGCGGCGATCAGCAATTTCTCGACGATGTATCCGTTGGGCGAGGTTTGATTGATCCAGTAGCGATTCGTGTTCGGATCGAACAGCATATCCACCTGGTGGCGCTCGACCTTGAACAGGTTGCTTTCGATTTCGTCGAACTCGATAAAATTGATGAAGCGCGTGTCGCGAAACTCGGCTGCCCGGCCTTCCAGCGAGGCGCTCGATACGATGCCTACCTTGAACTTCTCCGGGTTGTCCTCGGTAAACGCGTAGGCGAAGACAAAAATAATCAGCACCGGCAGCAACACGCTCCAGGCGAGCGCCGAGCGATCGCGAAAGAATTCCAGGTTACGCGCCACGAACAGGGCATAGATTCGATTCCACATCAGGCGCGTAATTCCTTGCCGGTCAGTTCCAGGAACAGGTCTTCCAGGTCGCGCGCGCGGATGCGCAGCCGGTTCAGCGGGATATCGAAATGCAGCAGGTGCTCGATCGTCTTGTTGACGTCGCCGGTAAGAATATGCGCACTGTCGTTGCGATAGATCGCCTGGAATTCCTTCTCGCCGAGCTCGCGCGGGATATCGCCGGCATGAATCTGTACCACGACGTCGTCAAAATGTTCCGCGAGCAGCGCATCCGGCGCATCGTGCGCAATGATTCGGCCATGGTCCATGATCGCGATTTCATCGCACAGCTCGTAGGCCTCCTCCATGTAGTGCGTTGTCAGCAGGATGGTCGCGCCCTGCTCCTTGATCAGCTGCACCTGCTTCCACAGGTTACGGCGGGATTGCGGATCGAGCCCGGTAGTGGGCTCGTCGAGGAACAGGATTTTAGGCTTGTTGATCAACGCCATCGCAAGCAGCAGGCGCTGCTTCTGCCCGCCGGACAACTTGCGCGTATCCTGGTTCAGAAATTCGTGCAGCGCGTAGCGTTCGGCCAGGTCGTCGATACTCGCCGTCTCCGGGTAAAAACGACTGAACTGCACCATGATTTCGCGTACCGTGATGAATTCCTGCAGCGCGGTAGTCTGGAACATGATGCCGGCCTCGTTGCGAAACTGCGATCCCAGGGCCTCCCCCTGGTAGAGAATTGTTCCGGCGTCCGGCATCTTGATCCCTTCCATCATTTCGATGGTCGTGGTCTTGCCGGCGCCGTTGGGCCCGAGCAGGCCGAAACAGCTGCCCTGCCGGATCTCGAAACTGACGTCGTTGACCGCGGTTAGCGAACCGAAGCGCTTGACCAGGTTGGATACTTGCAGGATGACGGACATGGGCATCTCGAACAGGGAGCGCAAAGTATAAACAGCCTGCCGGGTTAAAACTACCATGCCCGCCGCGTTCTCGTCCGGGCCAGTCATTCCCGCGCAAGCGGGAATGACTCTCGATATGCCTCGCACCGGTGGTTGCTGCTTTAACCTTTATGGAGGTAGGCAACCCACCGACATCTATCTTATACTCGGGCGTTATGGGCGAAGAAATCCATAAAGAACATTTCGAACAGGCCGACTACGACCGCTTCCAGCAGCGGCTGGAGCAGGAAACCGAAGTGGTGCGCGCGCTGTTCGCCGATAACGCCTTCGACAACGAGAGCCGCATGCTCGGTTACGAACTCGAGCTCTGCCTCGCCGACGGCAGCGGCAATCCGAGCAAGAACAATATCGACATCATCGATGCCACCGCAAACCCACTGTTCACCTCCGAGCTCGCCAAGTTCAACATGGAGATCAACGGCAATCCCTTCCCCTACAGGGGCGATATTTTCAACCGTGTCGAAGCCGACCTGAACGACCTGTTTCGGCAGGCGTCCGAGGCCGCGCAGAGTTTCGATACTCGCATCGGCATGTTCGGCGTGTTCCCCAGCGTGACGCAGGAACACCTGAATCCCGACGGCTACATGACCGAACTGCATCGCTACAACCAGCTCAACCGGCAATTGCTCAGCATGCGCGGCAGGCCGATCCACCTCTTGCTGGACGGCGACGACCAGCTCGAAGTCGAAAAACAAGACGTCATGCTCGAAGCGCTCGCGACGTCGCTACAGATTCACCTGCAGGTGCCCTTCGATGAAATCGTGCCGACCTATCACGCCGGGCTCTGGTCGAGCATGCTAATACTGGGCGCGACCGCCAACTCGCCGCTGGTGCTCGGCAAATGCTGCTGGCAGGAGTCGCGCATCGGCATCTTCAAACAGGCGGTCGACACCCGCAACGTGCAGGAGATCGAGGATCAAATCGTTCCCCGAGTGCACCTGGGAAAACGCTATATCGACTCGCTGCTCGATCTGTTCGAAGACAATTTTTACTACAGCCCGATTCTGCCCGAGGTGATCGATCGCCCGCTCGAGGATCTGCATCACCTGTCGCTGCACAACGGCACCATCTGGCGCTGGGTGCGCCCGATCATCGCGCGCAACAAGGATGACTCCTATCACCTGCGCCTGGAACTACGCGTGGTGCCGTCAGGGCCAACGCTGGTCGACACCCTGGCCAACATCGTCTTCTATGTCGGCCTGACCGAAGGCCTGAAGTCCCTCGGCGATACCCTGACCCAGGTCTCCTACGAGACCCTCGAAATCGACTTTTACCGCGCCGCGCGCGAAGGCCTCGGTGCCAGCGTGCACTGGCCCGACGGCCAGGAGTTGCCGTTGAAACAACTGTTGCTCGAACAGGCGCTGCCGCTGGCGCGCGCAAATCTGAAGCAGGCGGGAATCGAAGACACCGATCGCTGGCTCGACATCATTGAGGCCCGCGTCAGACAGGAGGCTACCGGCGCCCACTGGATTAGCAGTCATTGGAAGCGCTTCGGGGACAGCGCGCGACTGGTGCGCGAATACATCGACCAGGCACAAGCCAACCAGCCGGTCCACCTGTGGCAGGACCCCGGCACATGATCGAAAAGTTTGACCGGTTGCACGGTCTGCCCGACGGATTTTTCGACATTACCACGGCAAATATCCGCAGCCTGTTTCCCAATCCAACCCTGATCCAGCTCGACGGCAGGGACCCCAGGGTCCTGTTCGTATCCATCCTGCTGCACGGCAACGAGTACACCGGCCTCAAGGTCATGCAAAAGATCCTGGCGGATCACGCCCACGACCTGCCGCGCACGATCCTGCTGTTTATCGGCAACGTGCACGCCGCCGAGGGCGACCGCCGCCTGCTGCCGGGCCAGGTCGATTACAACCGCTGTTGGCCCGGGCACGACCTGGAACCGAGCCCGACCTCGGGTATGATGCAGCGCGTTATCGAAATTGCCCACGGCCTGCCGCTATTCGCAGCCATCGATATCCATAACAACACCGGCAAGAATCCGCATTACGCCTGCATTACCGATCCCACAACGGAAAACCAGAACCTGGCGGCGCGCTTCAACCGCGTCGGAATGGTGTTCAACCACCACGGTGTCTGCACTATGGCGTTTAACGGGATCTGCCCCGCGGCGACGCTGGAATGCGGTTTGCCGGGGGATCCGAAAGGAATCGAGCACGCCTGCCGCTTCATGGAGGACATGCTGACGCTAGACGAACTGCCGCACAAGCAGCCGACGCGGCACGCGCTGCACCTGGTCGAATCACACCTGACCCTGAACATACCCGAGGATGTCAGCTTCGAGTTCGATCCGCGCGCCGACGTGGACCTGCGATTCGAGCCCGATTTCGAGGATCGCAACTTCACACTGTTCGATCCGCAGCAGGTGTTTGGTTATACCCGGGTCGCACGCCCGATTTCGATTACGGACACCAACGGTCACGACGTCACCGATGACATCATGCGGGTAGAGGAAGGCAAAATTTACCTGAACAACACGTTGATGCCGGCGATGATCACCCGGGATAAGCTGGTCGTGCGACAGGACTGCCTGTGTCACCTGCTACAGGATTACCTGCATCACGAGGTCGAGCTCTAGCTTCCCCCGGTTGCTGAAAAAGAATCAGGCTAGATGTCAGGATTCTCGATCGTACCCGACCCCTTGAATATCGGATGAAGCTGGGCGCAGGTAAGCCGACCTTCCGCAAAACAGTGTTTCGGTATGTTTGTGTAAATGGGACGCCCGTCGCCAGTCGCATGAACAATGAAGGTCAGTGGAGCCTCGTGAGGCGGCCCCTCGTAAGGATGCGCGGCTGCGCTAAACGCGATAAACAGCCCAAGGATAAGCAATACGATAACCAGGATGATGTGCCGTTTCATAAATTACTCGTTAATAGCTACGACAGAATCATTCTACGCCTATTGCGGAAAAATAAAATTCAGGCTGGAGCCATGACGACAGGGGCAAGGCTATAATTCAGCGACCAGTAACAGCTGAAATGTCCGCGCCATGCTTCGGGACTATAGCGACCCGAGGTGGGCTTCGATCGACTTGATCTTGTCGCGTGACTTCTTGATAAACTCGATAATCTGTTCGATTGCGAGATCGCCCATGCCAAGCTTGGCGAAAGCGGGCAGTGCCGCAATCGGCGGCAGGCTCTTCTGCTGCGGGGTGCCGATCATCGCGTGGTATTGCGCAATCAGCACAAGATCGCACAGGTCGGCCTGATCTGCAGGATTACGGAACCATTCCTCGCATTCTTCGCCGACGGCGACGAACTCGGAACTAAAATTCCACTGGCCCAGCATCATGCCGGTAATCTGCGGGCGCAACGACTTAACCGCTTCGAGCAACTTCTCCGGGTTTTCACGCAGCGCCTCGTTTTGCTGCGCATACTGCAAAATCGCGACTTCTCCAATATCGTGAACCAGCCCGGCCAGTTGCGCCTGCTCGACATCGAATCCCTCGAGACGCTCGGCCAGCAGGCGGCACAGGCTCGCCACGTGCTGGCTGTGTTTCCACACCGCGCGCATATGCGACTTCATCTCCGAGGTTTTGCTGTCGAACAATTCCTTGACCACGTAGGTCATAACCAGCTTGCGCGTGTTTTCGAGACCGAGCCGGACAACGGCCTGTTGCAGGCTTTCGATAGGCGCACGACCACCGTAAAGCGGGCTGTTCGCAACCATGATTATTTTCGCGGTAATCACGGGATCGGACTGGATAATCACGCTGACCGTCTCGGCCGTGACCAGATTGTCGGCAAACGCCTGCTGGATGCGCTGCGCAACGTCGGGCAGGCTCGGCAGCTTGAGATCGCCGGCCAGCAGATCCTTGAACAACTGGATCTGAAACATCGACTGCTCGGTGGTCTCGTCGATTTCGATCAGCTCGATGTCGGCCTCGGGCTCGTGATCGATCTCGTGACGTGCAAAATTGGCAAGCTGGTCCGAGTACAACCTGATAAAACGCGCCGGCTCATCCGCGACAACGCGGTAAATGCTCGGACGAATCTGCGCGATCGGATATAGCTCGCCCTCGCCGGTGTATGCGAAGCGGGTTTCCTGTTGATCATGCGTAATCGCGCGCAGCACACCGTCGAGCAGGTAGAGGCTGAATTTTTCGCAGCTGCCAAGATCGATCAGGCACTGGCCGGGACTTGCCGTCTCGATTTCCAGACTCGCGGCAAGGCTTGCCAGTTGCTCGTCGTTAAACTGGCTCAGGCTGCGGATGCGCCGCAGGCAGGCAATATCGGGATGGCTTGCGCCTTCCATAAGCTCTCCAATAAGTTCGGTTGCTGTAGCACTGAGTCTAGTCAATCTGAATCATTTACCCAGGCCTTTTAGAAAAACAATCCAGGTTGCCACTGGACTCGATCTTTACTGGCAACAGAATTTATCCAATCGATAAAAATAGAACGTGGCCGGATCAAATACGAAATTGTCGGTTTGATCGCCATCGACGCCGCTTCAATAGTTACGCAATACCTTGATTAAGGTCAGAAAACCGCGTTACCGATGCAATATACTCCTACACTATTAATTCACGGCGCACCCAACGAATGTTGTCAATAAATAGGGCCGTGTAGGAGTGATTTATGGATTGGATATTGGTCGGAAAACTATTCTTGATTCTGTTCCTGATTGTCGGTAACGCATTTTTTGTCGGATCGGAGATCGCACTAACCTCGGCGCGACGCAGTCGTATAAACCAGTTGGCCGGTACCGGCAGCAAGTCGGCCAAAATAGTCCAGTTGCTGCATGACCAACCGGAGCGTTTTTATTCGGTCACCCAGATCGGAATTACGCTGGTTTCGCTGGGATTAGGTGCCATCGGGATCGTTACGCTTAATCAAATTTTGTTTCCGGGGTTCCAGCTAACCTTTGGACTGCTGGGTGAAAGCGAAAAAATATTACAGCTGACCCAGACCTTCTCCTATATTTTTGCTTTCATAATCATCTCCTTTTTACACGTTGTAGTGGGTGAGCTGGCACCCAAGGTGCTTGCCTTCCACAAGGCGGAAGCAATGAGCCTGTCGGTCGCCAGGATCATCAATTGGCTTCATACCGTACTACGCCCGCTCATCTGGTTCATGAATCATTCGTCCAATGGGCTACTGTGGTTAATCGGGCAACGTGAGCTGACAGAGAATAGCGAAGCGCATTTTTCGATAACAGGCGAGGAGATTCGCACCATACTCAGCGCCAGTGAACAGGAGGGAGTCCTGGACCCGCAGTTGACCAGGATGCTTCGCGGGGTGTTCGATCTCGATGAACATACGGCGCGGGATGCCATGATTCCACGCACCGAGGTGGAAGCGATACCACATACCGCTGTCGTTGCGGACGTGCTCGCCCTGTTTAAGGAAGAATTGCGTGAGCGCTACCCCGTCTACGAAACGACAATGGACAACATTATTGGCATCGTTTCAGTGAAGCAACTGCTCAACAGCATGGCGGCCGCGGAGGAACCGGAACTGATTATCGAAACCCTGGCTCATCCGGTTGCCGATGTAATGATGCCGGCCTATTACATCCCCGATACCATGCCGCTGCGAGCACTACTCATGGACTTCACCAACAACCGGCGACAGATTGCCATCGTGCTGGATGAATACGGCGGTACCGAGGGCTTGATAACGCTGGAAGATATTCTCGAAGAGATTGTGGGCGACTACGAGGATGAGTTTTCTCCAAGACACCGCCACATCAAAATGCAGGATCGACAACATTACAAGGTCAGCGCCGGTGTTCGGGTTACGGAACTGGAGCACAAGCTGAACTACCCGTTTCCCACCGGCGACTACGTAACTCTTGGGGGATACATCAACCATCGCCTTGGCCGTATTGCATGTGTTGGCGACGAAATTCAGCTCGAAGGTGCTCGTCTCGAGGTTCTGAAAATGGACCGGCACCAGATTGTCAAAGTGCTATTCGAGTTCCAGGAGGCCGAGGCACCAGAGGAGCAGGATCAACCAGTGGACGCGAGTCCCGTCGAAGTGGGTGAACGATTCCAGGCTGACTGACCGTATCCCGGGATATGAGCCACACCTGACCCGGGAAATTAACCATCTCAGGCGACTTGCCACGGGAACAATGTGGCCTGACAGGTTGTTACTCGACACCCTCACCGCGAACCGGCCGCAAATCGCTGGTCAGTTACAGGGAACATAACTGCTCCCCAAAACACCCTTCCGGGTATCGTCAACCGCACCGATTCGAGGGCTTGATCGACGTCGGACGGATTGAAGATTCGTTCGTTTTCTATCGAATTTTTACTATTTGGCCTTTTTGCCTTTCCTGGCTGCAGGTTTGGTCTTTTTCAGTTTCTGCTTGCCTGGTTTTTGCTTCTTGAGCTTCTCTTTGCGCTGCTTTTCCTTCCTGAGCTTCTGTTTGCGCTGCTTTTCCTTCCTGAGCTTCTCTTTGCGCTGCTTTTCCTTCCTGAGCTTCTGTTTGCGTTGCTTTTCCTTCCTGAGCTTTTCTTTGCGCTGCTGCTCCTTTTTTAATTTCGCTTTACGTAATTTCTCCTCGTCGCTACTTTTAGTGCGTACAGATTTCTTGCTCGCCTTTGTTTTCGGTTTTGTTTTTGCACGTGCAACTTTATTGCTTACAGCCCTCTTTGGTTTCGATGAACTGGCGGCTTTGGATGTGCTGGATGGCTGCTCGGCCATCAACGCTATTGCGGCCTTGATTGTCGTGTGGGCCCGTATGGCCCCGAATCCGGGAACACCGGAAAGTTTTTCGACAGTGCTTCCAGCTATTGCTCTCGCATTTTTAAATCCGTGTTTAATCAGAATTTCTGCTGTTTTCGTGCCGATTCCTGAAATATCGGTAATTTGAGCAGCCATTATTAAGTCCCCCTTGAAGTATTTGCCCTACTTAATCCCTTTTCCGGTTGGCGTTTATTGATTTGAGTCACTAAGGATACGATCAGACAACAATACTATGCAATTCTGCAACGATTATCTGCGGATCGCCGTTTTGGTGAAGAATGACGGCGCCTGTTCTCGGGATGAACACGTTCCCGCCAGTTGGTTCGGCAACCGATATTTCAGTTTTTCTTCTGCTTTTGGGGTTTTTTGGGTTTGTATACCCGCAACTTGTCCGTACTCCGGGGATAAGTGCTTACTCTTTCCTCGTTTACCTCTCGTATTTCCTTCAGGATTCGGGGATTTCTCCAGAGGATCGTCGACATTGGTTCGGGCGAGACCCTGATTAAGGTACAGGGTGTCTCGGCCCTTATGGTTGCGCTTCTTTGGTGGCTGTGATGTTTTTGTCTCTCGAGCAAGGTAGATTCGCCCATATAATCACCCCTGGAGAATTCTTCCATGAAATGTTCCCGGTTCATCGCATCTTTCATCCACCGGGTCGCCGTTCCATCGACCAGTATGTAGAAGTCCTTACCTTTTTCAAAGCGATCGATAATCGTGTCGCCAGCTAAAAAGGTCACGATAGCAGCATTATTCTCCAGGAACTCGTAATCCCTTTCCTTCATATCACTGAACAGCTCGATGTCTTCCAGAAGTTCGGTAATGGTTCCGACCGAATCTGAGAATACGAGCGGTGAATTATCGATCTCCTTCAGCACCGCTTTCACCCCGTCCTGGATCAGGTTGAACCCCTTGGCACCGAGGTCGTCGTGGAGAAACTCTGACTTGACCCGATTCCAGCCACTGTTGATCATCGACCGGGTCGTGAGTCGCTCCACGTACTGCGGGTAGAACTCCGGGTAGTAAACTTTCATTTGTTTTAGCTGCCTGCGGTAGTATTTTTTCCGTTCGCTATAGACAGATATCACCCTTTCCCTGGTTTCTTCGAGCAGGTCGTCCTGTTCCTTCAGCATGGCTATCACGTCATCGCATGACAGGATGTGCGCGACATTGCGCTGCACGCGTTGCACCATCCTTAGCTCCTGGTATCTCGAAAGCAATCCGGCAAGCCAGTGTTTTTCGCGGATTTTAGCCAGGAATGCGTCCTCGAGCCGTTGAAACAGGCTTTGTTCCCCTGTCTCTGCTTGAGTTCCGATCCTGCCCTCACCGAGACGAAGCGATTCCTGCACCTCATGTAGCCTGTTGTTCATGTCCAGGTAAATATACTGACTGATAACGCCATTCTGGTAGAGCGATTGCAACGATTCCCGCTCCACACGATAAGCCCGGAATTCGGCAAAATAATCGTCGTCTTCGTGCGAATCCTTTTCACCTTCGTCGAGTTCACTGGTAAAGGCCTGATGAATCTTGTGCGACAATGGCTTGACTGCACCCTTGGGCAGCACTTTACTCGAGGCCAGGCTCGTCAAATATTTCGTGGAAGTTGCTTCGGCGGTGTGCAGCGAATTTCGATATTCCAGGCTTTCTCCCCGGGATATCTCGCTCAAACCCAGAAAATGCATCAACGGACGTATGCTGGGCGCGCTTACCAACAGCGTAAACAGCACCACGCCGAGGGTAATCTCGAATAGAAACTGGCGTTCCGGCAGATCGCTCGGGATCGAAAGCACCACGGCAATAGCCAATCCGCCCTTGAGACCGCCCCACCACATGATATGACGCTCACCCAGGCTGATGTGCGGCAGCTGAAACCACTTTACTGCCAGCGGCACCAGGCTATAAACCGACAACGCGCGGGCGCTCAAAACCAGTGCGATTGCAATGAAGATGGGCCCGAGCTGGTTAAACAGGGTACCCGTGCTTACCGATAATCCGACCAGTAAGAACAGCAGTGAATTGCAGGACAGGGCGATTACTTCCCACACCTCGTGGATCGAATGGGTTGTATCCTCGCGAAACCGTGTGACACCGAAGCGGCGCAACGCGACCGCGGAACCAACTACCGCCATGACGCCCGAGATGTGGAAACTGTGTTCCGCGATGACGAAGCTGGCGTAGGCGATGACGATGGAAGACGTCAAAATCACCGCGATTCCGCTGCGCATGCGGAACAACAATTCACAGGCGACGAAACCCAGGAATGCCCCGAACAGGGCACCGCCGATGAATACCCTCAGGAATTCCAGAAAGATATTGTCGGCATCGGACCAGCCGATACCACCACCTTCCACGGCGATACCCAGCAGTATCGAGAAAGCCACGATTGCGGTCGCGTCGTTAAGCAGGGATTCGCCCTCGACCAGCACGTTCAACCGGTTCGGCGCACCCAGTTCCTTGAACAGCGCTACCACGGCAACCGGGTCGGTTGCGGATATGAGCGCACCGAAGACCAGCGCAACGATGAGCCTGATATCCAGGGCCCACCAGATTCCCAGGCCGACGACGAAGGTAGACATGAGCATCGCGGGAATCGCGAGAATTAAAATAGGCGGTAGATCCTTGAGCATCTGCCGCGCATCCAGCGCAAACCCGGACTCGAATATGAGTGCGGGCAGAAATATGAACAACATGATTTCAGGGCTCAGGTTAAATCCCTGCAAAGATTCCATGAAATGAAATGTGTGCGACAGCTCACCCAGGAGCATGCCTATCAGGACCAGGATTACCGTAAACGGAACCGGCAGGTTTCGGCAGATACCCGTGACGAGCATGGCAATGCCGAGTAGTACTACCAATAAATATATAATCTCTGAAGCTGGCATAACTATTTGCTCAGATCAGGAGGCTCTTCAGATGTATTGTTATTCCTGGTTTGAACACTCCCTGAAGAACAAAATCCCAATGTGTCAGGATAAATTCTGTAAGAATCTATGTATTGACTTGAATCAAGGGACGACGTCGAGCAATGGAATCAAATCCACTGGTTTGATAGCGAACGACAAACAAAAAACCCGCCGGGGCTTCCCTCGGCGGGTTTTTCATGTTTTTGCGGGACGCCGCGGTGCAGCTTGCGCGGGACTCGCGGTCAGGCTTTTACAACGCGGCGTCGAGTTCCGGCACGGCCTCGAACAGGTCAGCAACCAGGCCATAATCGGCGACCTGGAAAATCGGCGCTTCGCTGTCGTTGTTGATCGCGACGATGACCTTGCTCTCCTTCATGCCGGCCAGGTGCTGGATCGCGCCGGAAATGCCAACCGCGATGTACAGGTCGGGCGCGATAACCTTGCCGGTCTGTCCGACCTGCAACTCGTTGGGTACGAATCCCGAGTCGACCGCCGCGCGCGAGGCGCCAACCGCTGCTCCGAGCTTGTCGGCGACCGAATGCAGCATGCTGAAATTGTCGCCTGACTGCATGCCACGACCGCCGGAGACGACGATCTTGGCCGAGGTCAGGTCGACCTGGTCATTGTTCGAAAGGGCCTGCGATACCCAGCTTGACAGGCCGGCATCGGCGCCACCGCCGATCTGCTCGACACTGGCCGATCCGCCTTCGGCGGCGGCGGCTTCGAACTTGATCGTACGCACGGTAATAACCTTGATCGCGTCGGCGGATTGCACCGTAGCCAGCGCGTTGCCGGCATAGATCGGGCGCACGAAGGTGTCATCCGACTTGACTTCGACGATGTCGGAAATCTGCGCGACATCGAGCAACGCCGCCGCCCGCGGCATGACGTTTTTGCCGAAGGTCGTGGCGGAAGCCAGTACGTGAGTGTAATCGCTTGCCTGATCGACGATCAGTGATGCCACGTTTTCCGCCAGGTGATGACCGAAGTTCGGGTTATCGGCAACCTTGACCTTGCTAACGCCAGCGATTCCAGCCGCTGCTTCGGCGACCGCGGCGCAGTTCTCTCCTGCAACCAGCAGGTCGATATCGCCACCGATTTGTTGCGCGGCCGTAACGGCGTGCAGGGTCGCGGCGGATACTTCGTTATTGTCGTGTTCGACGATTACCAGATTACTCATGATTAAATCACCTTCGCTTCGTTGCGCAACTTTTCCACCATCTCGCTGACGCTGTTGACGATCACGCCCGCGGCGCGGCCTTCCGGCTCCTCGACGTTCAGGGTAGTCAACCGGTTAGCGGTATCCAGGCCCAGGCTATCGAGCTCGATCTTGTCCATCGGCTTGCGCTTGGCCTTCATCACGTCGGGCAGCTTGACGTAGCGTGGCTCGTTCAGGCGCAGGTCGGCGCTCATGACGGCCGGCATCTTCACCTGGATTGTCTCGAGGCCGGCATCGACCTCACGGGTTACGGTCGCCTGCTCGCCTTCGATCTTGATTTCCGATGCGAAGGTCGCCTGCGACCATCCGAGCAGCGCGGACAGCATTTGCGTGGTCTGGTTGGATTCGTCGTCGATTGCCTGCTTGCCGCAGATGGCCAGGCCAACGCCTTCCTGCTCGGCAACATGCTTCAGCACCTTGGCAATCGCCAGCGGCTCGAGGCTGTCTTCGGTCACGACCTGGATCGCTCGATCGGCGCCCATGGCGAGGCCATGACGCAGGGTTTCCTCGGTCTTGCCGCCACCGACCGATACCACGATGATTTCCTCGGCGGTCCCTGCTTCACGCATACGCAACGCTTCTTCAAGGGCATTTTCACAAAAAGGGTTCATCGTCATCTTGGCATTCGCCAGGTCGACGCCTGAACCGTCCGCTTTGACGCGTGCCTTGACCTGGGGGTCGAGGACGCGCTTTACACATACCAGTATCTTCATTGTGCTGTCAGCTTCTCGTCTCGGGGATCTAAGGGAGCTACCCTGATCTCCATCGCATTAAACAATACCCCGGGAATTTGCTTCGAACCCGGCGCCTATCTCGTAACGCCCATTATCTCGTAACGCGATAACAGCGTTGTAAGCTCCCCTTGTGCCGGTCGACAAGCGCTTGCTTATCGACACGATCCTGCTCCAAACCCGATGCGGGGGCCGCGTATTCTAGCGACAATTCCCGTGGAATCAAGCACCGGTCCTGCTCCAGGCGCATTGGCCCCATACTCGGATACCATTTACAGAAGCGGGATATTATCACACCCCCCCAAGGGGTGAGATTTATGCGCGACCGCTGATTATCTAATTGCGCCAAATGATTTGGGTCAGGCGATGGTTTGCGCCTGGCGTCGACATTCGCCCGGGGATTGTTGATAGTAATTCCTGAACAGGCGGGAAAAAGATGACAGCGAATTGAACCCGGTACGGATCGCGATCTCCTGCAGCCTGAGCCTGGTATCCACGACCATGCGACGCGCGGTCTGCAGGCGCAGGCGACGGTAATAAGCCGCCGGCGACATGTCCAGGGTTCGACGAAACAGGTACTCGAGCATGCGAACCGATATTTTTACCTGTCGCGCTATATGCACCACCGCGACGGGCTCGTCGATATGCTGCTCCATCACGTGAATCGCGGCGGCGACCCGGGGTTCGTTGTTTTCCAGCATACCGAGCGAAACCAGCGGCTGGGTGTCGGTGGCGCTGTGCACCCCGTCGTAAATGAATGCGCTCGACACCTCGATCGCCAGTGGATAACCGTAGCGCATGCGAATCAGGTAAAGCATGAAGTCGAAGGTCGGCGACGCACCGCCGGTGGTAAACACCTTGCCGTCGATGACGAAGCGGTCGGATTTCAGGTCGATGCCCGGGAAATGGGTGGCGAATTCCTCGAGGTCTTCCCAGTGCGTGGTCGCGGACCGGTTTTCCAGTAACCCGGCGCGCGCCAGAATCCAGCTGCCGGCCTCGATGCCGCCGACCGCGGAAAAATTGCGCGCCACGCGCTTGATCAACTTGAGATGCGCGGGTCCGGCGTGATACTGCTGGTTAAAGCTCGCGATCACGATCAGCGCATCCCCGCTGGAGTCCACATCCAGCACGATATCGGGCTCGATCAACAGGTCGCAGGTCAGTCGCGCGGTCTTGCCGTTCAAGGTCGCGATTTGCCAGTCGAACAGGTCCCGGCCGGCGATACGATTGGCGGCGCGCATCGTATCGAGCGCCGATGCAAGCGACATCATCGAAGAATCCGGCAGCACCAGCAACGTGATATACAGCTTTTCGTCGGTTGGTCTAAATATGCTCATTGCGCAAATTGTCAAATATATTGCGTTAAAACGCAATCATGCCAAAAAATTCCGTGACATCATGCGCCTTCCATTACCGGAGGTGCGCTATGCCTTTAACAGCCAACATGAACCCATTCATCACCTGCGCGGTGACCGGATCGGGCGGGACCCAGGACCGTTCGCCCCACGTGCCGCGCTCGCCCGAGCAAATTGCCGCCAGCGCGCTAGACGCCGCACGGGCCGGTGCCGCCGTGGTCCACTGCCACGTGCGCGAGCCCGATACCGGCAAGCCTAGCCGCCGGGTCGAACTGTACCGCGAGGTTGCCGAGCGGATCCGCGATTCCGATACCGACGTGGTGCTCAACTTCACCGCCGGTATGGGCGGCGACCTGGTTTTCGGCGACGTCGAAAACCCGTTACCGCTGAACGAGGCCGGCACCGACATGGCCGGCGCCACCGAGCGCGTCGCGCACGTGGCCGAGTGCCTGCCCGAAATCTGCACCCTCGACTGCGGCACGATGAACTTCGCCGAGGCCGACTACGTCATGACCAACACCCCCGGCATGCTGCGCGCGATGGGCCAGATGATGACCGATCTCGGCGTGCGCCCGGAAATCGAGGTTTTCGAAACTGGCCACCTGTGGTTCGCCAAACAGCTGGTCGAGGAAGGCATCATCCAGGACCCGGTCATGATCCAGATGTGCATGGGCATTCCCTGGGGTGCGCCGGACGACCTCAATACTTTCATGTCGATGGTCAACAACACGCCCGCCGGCTGGACCTTTTCGGCGTTTTCCATCGGTCGTAACGAAATGCCTTACGCCGCGGCTGCGGTGCTCGCCGGCGGTAACGTTCGCGTCGGCCTGGAAGACAACCTGTGGCTGAAAAAAGGCGAGCTCGCGACCAATGCGCAGCTGGTCGAAAAAGCCGCGACGATTGTCACCAACATGGGCGCCACGCTGATGACGCCAGCCGAAGTGCGCGAAAAACTGCAGCTGCAGAAACGCGCGCCGGTCGCGAAGTAGGAGCCCATCATGCAACTCATCGACAGGGCCGCGGTTATCGGCGGCGGCGTAATCGGGGCGGGCTGGATCGCGCGCCTGATCGAAAACAGCATCGAGGTCAAGGTCTACGATCCGGCGGACGATGCCGAACACAAGGTCGAGGCGGTACTTAAAAACAGTCGCCATGCTTACGCCAAATTGACCGGCGCACCGCGTCGTAGCGAAGGTAGCATCACCTTTTGCGGCAGCATCGCCGAGGCCGTGGCCGGCGCCGAACTGATCGTCGAATCAGTCCCGGAACGCCTCGATATAAAGCAGGGGGTGTACGCCGAGATCGAAGCCGCGGCGGCAACCGACGCCATCATCGCATCGTCGACCTCCGGCATCATGCCCTCCGACCTGCAGGCGAAGATGCAACATCCCGAACGTCTGCTGGTGGGGCATCCGTTCAACCCGGTTTACCTGCTGCCGCTGGTGGAACTGGTCGGCGGCGAAAAAACCGCGGCCTACACGATCGAGCGCGCCGGCGAGATTTACCACTCGCTCGGCATGCATCCGCTGCACGTGAAAAAGGAAATCGAGGCCTTCATTGCCGACCGCCTGCTGGAAGCTATCTGGCGCGAATCGCTGTGGCTGGTCAAAGACGGCATCGCGACAACCCGGGATATCGACGACGCGGTGCGCTACGGCTTCGGCCTGCGTTACGCGCAGATGGGTGTGTTCGACACTTACCGCGTCGCCGGCGGTGAGGCCGGCATGCGCCATTTCATGGCGCAGTTCGGGCCCTGCCTGAAGTGGCCATGGACCAGGCTGACGGACGTGCCCGAGTTTACCGACGAACTGGTCGACCTGATCGCCGGACAATCGGACGAACAGTCCGGTTACATGGGCATCCGCGAGATGGAACGCATCCGCGACGACAACCTGATCGCGATCCTGCAGGCACTCAAGGGCAATAACTGGGGCGCCGGCAGAACGCTCGCACGCTACGAGGCGCAATTGATGGAAGCCGCCAACGATGATTGACAACTGGCGTCATCCCCGCGCAAGTGGCGGTCCGATGTATCGGGATCTTAAAACACCAACGTGGTTCAAGATTCCACTACGCCGGACCGCCGCTTGCGCGGTAATGACGAATTAGTTTGGAGAAATAACATGCATTTCGGACTCAGTTTTGAACAGGAGATGATCGTCGATACGGTCAGGTCCTTCGTCGAAAACGAAATCTACCCGCACGAGGCGGAGGTCGAGCGCACGGGTGAAGTGCCGCTCGAGCTTGGCCATGAAATTCGCGACAAGTGTATCGAGGCCGGTTACTTCGCGGCCAACATTTCCGAGGAATTCGGTGGCGGCGGCCTCGGTCACCTCGACTTCACCCTGCTCGAACGCGAGCTCGGGCGTGCCTCCAACGGGCTCGCGGTTTTCTTCGGCCGCCCGTCCGGAATCCTGCAGGCCTGTGACGACGAGCAGCGCCAAAAATACCTGTTCCCGGCGGTCAAAGGCGAAAAGTTCGACGCACTGGCGATGACCGAGCCCGGCGCTGGCTCCGACGTGCGCGGCATGAGCTGCAACGCCAAACCGGACGGCAGCGACTGGATCATCAACGGCAGCAAGCATTTCATCAGCCACGCCAACATCGCCGACTTCGTCATCGTCTTCGTCGCCACCGGCGAGGAAGAAACGCCGCGCGGCATCAAGAAAAAGATCACCTGCTTCCTGGTCGATCGCGGCGAACCCGGCTTCGAAATCCGCAAGGGCTACAACTCGGTCAGTCACCGGGGCTACCAGAACTGCATCCTCAATTTCGATAACTGTCGCCTGCCCCGGTCGCAAATCCTGGGCGAGCTGCACGGCGGCTTCGACGTCATGAACGAGTGGCTCTATGCCACGCGGCTGACGGTCGCCGCGACCAGCGTCGGCCGCGCGCGCCGCGCCTTCGAATACGCCCTGCCCTACACCGCCGAGCGCAAGCAGTTCGGCCAGCAGATCGGCAAGTTCCAGGGCGTCTCTTTCAAACTGGCCGACATGATTACCGAAATCGACGCCGCCGACTGGCTGACGCTGGCCGCCGCCTGGCGCCTCGACGAGGGCCTCGAGGCCAACCGCGAAATTGCCAGCGCCAAGCTTTACGCCACCGAGATGCTGGCGCGCGTAACCGACGAGGCGATCCAGATCTTCGGCGGCATGGGCCTGATGGACGAACTGCCGCTGGAACGCTTCTGGCGCGACGCCCGCGTCGAGCGCATCTGGGACGGCACTTCCGAAATTCAGCGTCATATCATTTCCCGGGATTTGCTGCGACCGCTCGGAGGCTGATTCGGCGATGCGTCTCGAACGTTTACTGCGTCCGAAATCGATTGCAGCCATCGGCGGCCTGCAGGCCGGTCGCGTGGTCGAGCAATGCCGCTTGATGGGCTACCAGGGTGAAATCTGGCCGGTGCATCCCACCAAAAAAGAAGTCCACGGGTTGCCGGCCTACCCGTCGGTCGAAGCTCTGCCCGGCTCACCCGATGCCGCCTTCATCGGCGTCAATCGACAGCTGTCTATCGACGTGGTCAAACAGCTACGCGCCAAAGACTGCGGTGGCGGAGTCTGCTTCGCCGCGGGCTTTCTCGAAGCCGACGAGGCGGGTGGCGAACTGCAGGCCGCGCTGATCGAGGCCGCCGGCGAGATGCCGCTGCTGGGCCCGAACTGCTATGGCTATATCAACTATGCCGACGGTGCGCTGCTGTGGCCCGATCAGCAGGGCGGCAAACGTCTCGCTAGCGGCAAGTCCGGCGTCGCCATCATTACGCAATCGTCCAACATCGCGATCAACTTCACGATGCAAAAGCGCGGACTGCCGCTGGCCTACGTTTTTACCGTCGGCAACCAGGCGCTGGTCGGCATTTCCGAGCTCGCGCTCAACCTGCTCGAAGACCCGCGCGTCACCACGCTGGGTATCTATATCGAGGGTTTCGATTCGGTCGAGGCTTTCGAGGCGCTCGCACGCAAGGCACGCGAGTTGAACAAGCCGGTGCTGGTGTACAAGGTCGGCAGAAGCGAACAGGCGCAGGTAGCGGCGATGTCGCATACCGCATCGCTGGTCGGTTCGCACGCGATCAGCAGCGCATTCCTCGAGCGCAACGGCTTCGGCCAGGTGGATTCGATTCCGGTCTTTCTCGAGACGCTGAAACTGCTGCACCACTTCGGGCCGCTGGACGGTTACCGGGTGTCCTCGATGAGCTGTTCTGGCGGCGAGGCCAGCATCATTGCCGATTCGGCGGAGAAACGTAAAGTCTATTTCCCGGACCTCGACGCAGCACAGAAAGCCCCGCTACAACAGCTACTGGGACCGCTGGTGACCGTCGCCAACCCGCTCGACTATCACACCTTCAGCTGGGGTAACCGCGAGGTCATGCAGGCGACCTATACCGCGATGGCCGCGATCGGCTTCGATATGAACTACCTGATCCTCGATTTCCCGCACCCGGTGCGCTGCGACGACTGGGAATGGCATATCGCGGTCGACGCTTTCGAGGCCGCGCTCGAGGCGAGTAACTCCAGGGGCGCTTTCGTGGTGGGCATGGCCGAGAACATCCCGGAAGACTATACCGACAACTACAGCGAGCGCGGTATCGTCAGTTTTTACGGTATCGACGAGGCGCTGCAGGCCACCGAAATTGCCGCCGATATCGGCACCGCGTGGAAAAAAGAATCGCCCGCGCCGGTAATGCGGCTCGACGAGGTCGGCGACAGGCATACGACACTCGACGAGGCGGAGGCCAAGCGCAGCCTGCAGCAGGCAGGGGTGCCGATCCCGGAGGGTGCCAGGGTCGACTCGGCCACGGCAGCGCAACAGCTGGCAGACCGCCTCGGTTACCCGGTGGTGTTGAAAACGCTGGGTATCGCGCACAAGACCGAGCACAACGCGGTACGCCTGAATTTGAGCTCGTCCGAAGCCGTCGCCCAGGCGGCCAGTGAACTATTAAAGCTCGGTGACGAGCTTTACCTGGAAGTCATGAAACCGTCGGTGGCCGAGCTTATCGTCGGGGTCACCCGCGACCCCCAGTTCGGACTGGTGCTGACTATCGGCAGCGGCGGTATCCTGGTCGAGCTATTGAAAGATGCCAAAACCTTGCTGATACCGACCACCGGGGACGAGATCGAAGCGGCGCTAGCCGGCCTGAAATCGGCGCCGCTGCTGGCGGGCTACCGCGGTCGTCCAGCGGCCGATATCGGCGCCGTCGTAAACGCCATCCTGGCGATTCAGGAATACGCGGTATCGCAGGCAGGCTCGTTGATCGAGCTTGACGTCAACCCATTATTGATCGGCGCAACGGGCGAAGGCGTATTCGCCGCCGACGCACTGATCGTACTAGAGGAGCAGGAATAAATGTCAGATGTAATCACAACGCGACGCGAAGGCGCCGTTCTCGAAGTCACGCTGGACCGGCCCAAGGCCAACGCCATCGATCTGCAAACCAGCCGCCTGATGGGCGAAACCTTCAGGACGTTTCGCGACGACCCGGAGTTGCGGGTTGCCATCGTCAGAACCGCGGGTGACCGCTTCTTCTGTGCCGGCTGGGACCTGAAAGCCGCGGCCGGCGGCGACGCTGTCGACGGCGACTACGGCGTCGGCGGCTTCGCCGGCTTACAGGAACTGCGCGGCCTGAACAAGCCGGTAATCGCCGCGGTCAGCGGTATGGCGGTCGGCGGCGGTTTCGAACTCATGCTATCGGCGGATTTGATCTACGCGGCCAACCATTCGACCTTTGCGCTGCCGGAAATCAAGGCGGGCACGCTCGCCGACGCGGCTACGATCAAGCTGCCCAAGCGCATTCCCTACCACATCGCGATGGAAATGCTGTACCTCGGCCGCTGGATGGACGTCGAGGAAGCCCTGCGTTGGGGGCTCATCAACGAGGCACTGCCGCAGGAGCAGTTGATGGATCACGTCTGGACCGTGGCGCGTGAACTGGCCGCGGGACCGCCGCTGGTGTTTGCATCGATCAAGGAAGTCGCGCGCGAGGCCGAATCGATGAAGTTCCAGGAAGCGATGAACTGGATTACCAAGCGCCAGTTCGAGACCGTCGATGCGCTCTACGGCAGCGAGGACAACATGGAAGGTTTCAAGGCGTTCGCCGAGAAACGCGACCCGGTGTGGAAGGGTAAATAACGCCCGGCCCCGAACTTCGGCATTCGATCGTCATTCCTGCACCTGCCTGCGCGGCGCGGTAGGAATCTTGTTAGAATCGAGCCAATGTCTGGAGATCCCCGCCGGCCGCGCAGGCTGGCGCGGGGATGACTTAAGTTGGGGACGAGAAACTGGAAATGAATGACATAAAACCTCTGTGGACACCCAGCCAGGCCAGCATCGATGCGGCCAACATGACGCGGTTTATCGGGCAGGTCAACCGGCGTTACGAGCTCGTAATTTCGGATTACGATGCGCTCTATCAATGGTCGATCGACGAGCAGGAAAACTTCTGGTTCGAGGTCTGGGACTTTTGCGGTGTCATCGGCGACAAGGGCGAGCGCATCCTGGTCGACGGAGATCGTATCGAGCAGGCGCAATGGTTTCCCGACGCGACGCTCAATTTCGCCGAAAACCTGCTGCGCAGCAGGAGTGACGACACCGCGATTTACTTTCGGGCCGAGGACCAGGTCGACTACAGCCTGACCCACGCGGAACTCTACCAGCGGGTCGCTAGCGTCGCGGCCTGGCTCAAGGCGCAGGGATTACAGCCGGGCGATCGTATCGCCGCCTATTTACCCAATATGCCCGAAGCGGTGGTAGCGATGCTGGCCGCCACCAGTCTCGGCGCGGTCTGGACCTCTACCTCGCCCGACTTCGGCGTCGACAGCGTGGTCGACCGTTTCGGCCAGACCGAGCCGCGCTTCCTGTTTACCGCCGACGGTTATTTTTATAACGGCAAGCGCCACGACCTCAACGGCAAAACCCGGGATATTTGCTCGCAGCTGCCGAGCGTCGAGCAGATCGTGCAGATCGGGCTCGCGGGATTCGGCAATAACATCGATGCCGTCGACTGGAGCGAAATTATCGCCAACCCGGCGGAGAGCATCGACTTCGTACCGCGCCGCTTCAACGATCCGCTCTACGTGCTGTATTCGTCGGGCACCACCGGCAAGCCCAAGTGCATCACGCACGGCGTCGGCGGCACCCTGATCCAGCATCTGAAAGAGCACATGCTGCAATGCGATATCCACCCGGGAGAGCGCCTGTTTTATTTCACCACCCTGGGCTGGATGATGTGGAACTGGCTGGTTAGCGGGCTCGCCAGCGAGGCGACCCTGGTGCTGTATGACGGCTCGCCGTTCTACCCGGATGGCGACGTCCTGTGGCGCTATGCAGACGATGTCGATCTGACGATTTTCGGCACTTCGGCCAAGTATATCGACGCGATGAAGAATGCCGGGCTCAAACCGATGGAGCAGTTCGAACTATCGTCGTTACGCTGCGTCGCTTCTACCGGCTCGGTGCTGGCGCCGGAAAGTTTCGACTACGTTTACCAGAACATCAAGCAGGACTTGTGCCTGGCGTCGGTATCGGGCGGCACCGACATCGTCTCCTGCTTCGTCATCAGTTGCCCGCTGCTGCCGGTTTACCGCGGCGAAATCCAGTGCCGCGGCCTCGGTTTGGCGGTCGAAGTGTTCGACGAGGACGGTCATTCGGTACGCAACCAGAAAGGCGAGCTGGTCTGCACCAAAACCTTTCCCTGTCAGCCGGTTTACTTCTGGGCCGACGAAAGTGGCGAAAAGTACCATAGCGCCTACTTCGCGCGCTTCGATAACGTCTGGCATCACGGCGATTACGTCATGCTCACCGATCGCAACGGCATCGTGATTTACGGACGCTCCGACGCCACGCTGAACCCGGGCGGGGTGCGCATCGGCACCGCCGAGATTTACCGCCATGTCGAGCAGCTCGACGAAGTGGTCGAAAGTATCGTCATCGGACAGGACTGGCAGGACGACGTGCGCGTGGTGCTGTTTGTGGTGCTGCGGGACGGTATCGATCTGGACGACGACCTCGCCGGCAGGATTCGCAAAACCATCCGCGAAAAATGCACGCCGCGTCACGTGCCCGCCAAAATCGTTCAGGTCGGCGAAATTCCGCGCACCAAGTCAGGCAAGATCGTCGAGCTGGCGGTACGCGAGGTGGTACATGACCGACCGGTCAAAAACATTCACTCGCTGGCAAACCCGCAAGCACTCGAGCTCTATCGCGACCTGCCGCAGTTGCAAGAATAAGCCTTGATTCGAAACCCCTCATTGCTCAACTGGCTGCTGTTGATGGTGCTGGTCGCGCTGTGGGGCACCTCGTTCATGTTCAACGCGATATCGGTGAAAAGCGTCGATCCGGTCTCCGTGGTGTTTTATCGCCTGGCGTTGGGTGCGATCGTGCTGTCGCTGGTGGTCTACGCCCGCGGTGACTCGCTGCCGCTGTCCTGGTCGGCCTGGGCCGGCTTCCTGGTGATGGCGATCGCCGGCAACGCGCTGCCATTTTTCCTGATTACCTGGGGCCAGCAATCGGTCGACTCGGGTGTTGCCGGCATGATCATGGCGATCATGCCGCTGCTGACCATGGTATTCGCGCATTACCTGGTCGAGGGAGAAACGCTCAATCGTTACAAGCTGATCGGATTCACCCTCGGCATCACCGGGGTAATCCTGCTGCTGGGGCCGGTGTTCGAAGGCGGCGGACGCGAGTTCTGGAGCGGATTGGCGATATTCACCGCGGCAACCTGTTACGCAGTCAATTCGATCCTGATCAAACGCTTGCCGCGCTTCAGTCCGATGGTCGGCGCCTGCAGTGTGCTCATCATGGCGAGCCTGATCATGTTTCCGGCATGGCTGATCGTTGCCCCGCAGAACAACAACATCAGCCAGGACTCGATGTTCGCGGTGATCTGGCTGGGCATCGGCCCGACCGGGATAGCGACCATCATATTATTCGCCGTGATCGATCGCGCGGGACCGACCTTCCTGTCCACCATCAACTACCTGATCCCGGTGGTCGCCTTCCTATGCGGCGCCTGGCTGCTCGCGGAACCGGTAACCTGGCTGCATGTCCTGGCCCTGGTCGCAATCCTCGGGGGTATCGCTGTTACCCGCATCAGGGTGCGGAAAGCGCTGCAGTAAAGTGCTGGACAAAGGCATTGACCCTGGCCGAGCGCACCAGGTCGGGATGCGTCAGAATCCACAGGCCGGTGGTCAGTTCATCGACTGGCAGCGGCAGTCGCACCAGTTCCCGAGAATCATCGCCGAGAAACCGGGGCATTAACGCCAGGCCGATTCCAGCCTCGGCCGCGCTGCGAATGGCAACAAAGGAATCGCAACGCAAGCAGATGTTTTGCTGCTTGACCGTTGCCTCCAGCCAGGAGCCAATCGGTGTCGACTGCAGGCTGTCGGCAAAACCGATCCAGCGCCCATCGAGCATACTGTCGCGGTCCGCCGCGGGCAGAATTTCGGGTACGGCATAAGCGCCAAACTCGACGTCGCATAGACGGCGCCCTACCAGGCCGGCTTCCGGGTCGCTGGTCGGTCGGATCGCGACATCCGCGTCGCGCCGGGTGAGATCGAGCAGACTATTGGTCACCAGGACATCGACCACTATATGCGGATGTTTCTGTTGAAACGTAGCCAGGTGAGGCCCCAGAACCGATAACATGAAACTGTCGGTCGTGGTCACGCGCAATTCGCCCTCGAGCTTGAGCTCGTGCCCGGCAATTTGCCGCTGCATGTCGAACAGGGTGTTTTCCACCTCGCGCGCGGCATGGATCATTTTTTCCGCTTCCGGCGTCAGCACGTAACCGGCATCGCCGCGATCGAAGATGCGGCAGTTCAGGTTTTCCTGGAATTTATTAATCCGGCGCAGCACCGTGGTACGGTTGACTTCGAGTTCGCGCGCGGCCGCCGCGATCGAGCCTTTGTTTGCGACCATAAGCACGTAGCGCAGGTTATCCCAGTTAATGTGCTGCATATTTGCAGCACTATAGCGCAAAAATAGATAATTTGATGTAAATTTATTACCGTCTATAATGCTCCGGCGCACGACAAAAAAACCACGGAGTTAACCATGAAATTAGCCACACGACTTTGCCTGCTGATCGCAGGTCTGACACTGACCGTTCCGGGCATCGCCGCCAAGGACCCCAACCTCAAATTATTGAAAGCACGCCAGGGTGAAATGCAGCTGCGTGCCTACAACGTCGGGCCGCTGTTCGGCATGGCCAAGGGCAAGATGGAATACGATGCAGCGCTCGCCTCCAAGCTGGCAAATAACCTGAAAACCCAGCTTTCACTCGATATCGGTGGTGCCTGGAAAAAAGGCACGGACATTGAAGCCTACCCGGGAAAAACAACCTCGCTGGGTAAGATCTGGACGACCTATCCTGAAATCAGTGAATATGGTAAGAAGTATGCAAAGGCCGTAAAAGAACTGGCCGCCGAGGCCGGCAACGGTCTCGATGCGCTCAAGCCCAAGATCAGCGCAGTGGGTAAAACCTGCAAAGGCTGCCACGACGAGTTTCGTGAGCTAAATTAATCAGATTCTCGAAGGTTTCCGCAGGGTTTTTGAATTCGGCAGCACAAGGGATCCGGTGACATGTCTATGACACCGGATCCCGCCGACCTGTACGCTCGACTTTCTTTCTTTGACCTGACTGTAATCGCGACTTTCCTGCCGTCGAGGCTGCCGTTCATTCTCGTTGACGATTCCATTAAGCTGTTCGTATGATGCTTTCATGATCCCTGTCCTACGTCTACTCGCCGCGGTGAGCGCGCTAATCGCAGCGTCTTCCAGCGGTGTTTTTGCGCAAGCAACGGCCGATGTCGGCTTGCTCGCACGCGGCGAATACCTGCTTAAGATCAGCGGTTGCACCCACTGTCACACCGCGGAAGGCGGTGAGCCGCTGGCTGGCGGGCGGGCGCTGGAAACTCCTTTCGGAACTTTCTATACCCCGAATATAACCGCTCACCCGACCGCCGGCATCGGCGCATGGAGTGCCGAAGATTTCAGGCGCGCGCTGCACCAGGGACTGGCGCCCGACGGCAGCGACTATTACCCGGCATTTCCCTACACTTCCTATACCCTCATCCGCGCTGACGACGCGTTTGCGATGCATACCTACCTCATGTCGCTGCCCGCGTCGACACAGCCTAACCGTGAGCACGAACTGGCATGGTTTCTGGCTTCGAGGTTGGCGGCGACTGCCTGGAAGTGGCTATTTTTCGACGCCGGCGAAATCCAGCAAAGCACCGCCCAAAGCGCTCAATGGAACCGGGGCGCCTACCTCGCCGAGGCCCTGGGACATTGCGGTGAATGTCACACGCCGCGCAATCTGCTCGGTGCGCTGCAAACGGACCAGGCCTACGCCGGCAACGCAGAGGGGCCAGAAAGCGAACTAGTTCCCAACATTACGCCGCACAAGGACACCGGTATCGGCGACTGGAGTCGCGAGGGATTAGAGGAGTTTTTGAAATTCGGCGAGTTGCCGGACGGTGACTATACCTCCGGATCGATGGAGGCAGTAATCGAAGGCGTTCGACATTTAACCCCGCAGGACCGAAACGCGCTAATCGACTATCTGCGCGCCCTGCCATCGATCGATAATCGCGTCAGGAAATAAAACCTGGCAGGTCTATTCGGCTGCCCGCCAGTGCCGAATCGAATTGGCATAGTAATTCAACACATCCACTGCTCCGGCGCGGGCGCGCAATAAACCATCTTTGCTTTCGATGAAACCGCGCCCTTCGAGCATGGTCAATGCCGCCGCCAGAACTCCCTCACAGGCATTGGCAGAAATTTTTATCGGTGCGCCCTGCGCCTGCAATGCCTCGATGCGCTCGGCCGCCAGCGCCTTGAGCTCCAGTTCGCTGAGCCACTCCTGCTGCCTGGCGAGCACGCATTCGCTCAACAATGCCACCGGCAGGATCGGCACCACCTCGGCGATTTCGTCCATCAATTGCCGACTCAAGCGCTCGATATGCCCATAACGAGCATCCTGATCGAGGGTTGAGAAATCGATGCCTCGATGCTGGCAAAACTCGAACACCGACACCGGCTTACCGAAATTGACGCTGGCATAACCAAACCTCAACCAGCGTTTCTTGCGGCTCATCAGCAGGGTTTTCAACGCGAACCTTAAACTCGTACGTAGCACGAACCAGGCACTCCTGCCGCGAGCCTCGGGATCAAGCTTGCGCACCAGGCTCAAATCCTCGATCACGCGGTCGTAGTTGATTCCGACCGGGACGAACACCACGTTGCGATCCTGTCCGGGGTGATAGTCACGCAGCATGTAATCGAGAAACCCCTGTTTCGGCTCGCGCAGTCGCCCATCGCGGGTCAAGCCACCCTCGAGAAAAACAGCCTGGGGGACTCCGGCGCGGGTGGCGAGATTGACGTAGCGCTCCAGCACCTTGCGGTACAGCGGATTACGTGAATTGCGGCGCACAAAAAATGCGCCCATCGACTTGATCAGCGTTTGCAGCGGCCAGATCCTGGCCCATTCGCCGACGGCGTAGGAGAGCGCCGTTTTTTCCGCGGCCAGGAAAGAGACCAGCACGTAGTCCATGTTGCTGCGGTGATTCATGACGAATACGACGCTCGCATCGGGGTCCACGCGCGACAATCCGCCATCATCGTGAATCCCGACCCGAACGCGGTAGAGTAGCCGCCCCAGCGTCTTGGCAAACCAGTAGCCGAAACGAAAATAAACATAGGCGTTGAAGGAAGGCGCTATTTCATTCGCGTAGCGCAACACCTTGGACTGCACCACTTCCCTCGGCATGTTGTTCTGGACGGCATATTCCTTCATCGCCGCCACCACCTTGTCGTCGAAAACCAGCTGATCGACCAGCGCCTGTTTGCGGGTTAACTGGAACGGCCTGATTTCGATATCGAGCCGCGTATTGACCTCTGCGATTACCCGGTTGAGCCGACGCCGCAGATACCAGCGAAAACCGGGCAACAGCACGCGGTCGAGTACCAGCAGCATGGCTGTAAACAGCAACAGGAAAAACAGCCAGTATGGCAGTGTTATCGAACTGTCCATGACGAGGCAGTTTGGCATGTTCGTCCATCGACGAGCAAATTTATCGGCCGCTGGACAATAGTCGCGACCAGTTCCGAGCGCTAGCTGCCGGACAGTTCGCCCAGCGTGATCGGTTTCAAAGGCGGTCGCACCCTGAAATAACCGACGTCCTCGATCGCGGCACCGGTTTCATCGGCGATCAGGGTCGATACCGTGGTACCGCACAGGCACCCCTGGCAAGGGCCCATGCCGCAACGCGTAAACGCCTTGGCCTGGTTGGGGCCGACGCATCCAAGGCGCGCGGCCTCGCGTATCTCGCCGGCGCTGATTTCCTCGCAGCGACAGACCAGCGTGTCGTCAGCGGGCAGCTGGTAGGCCGGAGCGGGCGCGTACAGCGCATCGATGAAAGGCCTTAGCGACAGGTGCCGGTTCAGGAACTTCGAAATCGAAGTTGCCGCGCGGTCGCGCTGGTCCGGGTCGAGCTTGTTCAACTTGCAGGCAACCTGCAGCGCAGACAGCCTGCCCTGCAATTCGGCAGCGCGCGCGCCGACAATACCGCCGCAATCACCGGCAACCATGACCCGGTCGACGCTGCTTTGCCCCCAGTCATCCCGGCTTACCTTCCAGCTTTGCTGCTGTCGGTCCCACTCCAGGTCGCAGCCGGCGGCCAGCGGCAGTCGGGTATTGGGTATCACGCCCTGGTGCAGCATCAGGGTATCGGCCTCGATTCGCATCTCGCGCGCGGCCTTGCCCCGACGGACGCTAAAGCATACCGCTTCGAGACGTGCCTCGCCCTCGGCGCGCAGGTCGTCGACATGTTTGTAAACGGGTATGCGCGCCTTGCGGATAGCATGCATGTATGACAAACCCTTGAGCAGGTAATCGAAAGCGCCCAGCGCGCGAGGAAAACCGGGTAAGGCCTTGATTAGTCTCGACGCGGGAGTCGTATCGACGATCGCCTCGATGGCCACACCGGCGCGCAGGTATTGTGCCGCCAGCAACAACAGTAACGGTCCGCTGCCCGCCAGCACCAGCTTGCCCTGCGGCACCATGGCGGCAGACTTTAGCAAAATCTGACCCGCACCGGCGGTCATCACGCCCGGTTTGTGCCAACCTGGCAGCGGCATCGGTCGCTCCTGCGCGCCGCTGGCCAGGATCATTTGATCGCAGCTGATGAACCGGCTGGCGCCCTCGATCAACAATCCAGCCTCGAGGCGCTCGTCGAGGTACCAGAGCGACGCGTTGTCGATGTAATCCGCAGCACTTTGCTGGAACTCGACCACCAGCTGGTTGCCCCGCATATAATCCTTGCCGAGATAATTGCTTAACTGCCCCCGGGCCCGACTTACATTGCGATAGATTTGGCCGCCCGGAGTTTTTTGTTCATCCACCAGCGCGACATCGACACCGAGGCGCGCGGCATCGTTGGCCGCGGCGAGACCCGCCGGACCAGCACCTATGACCAGGAGTTCGTAATGCTGCTTCATTCCGGTTGCGGCAATTCTGCCGCGCCTCGCTGGTACTCGATCGTCATGTTCTGCCTGACCTCGAGCTGGCAGGCCTGCTGATTCGGTACGCCATCGATACACATCAGGCAATCGAAACAGATCCCCATCATGCAATAGGGCAGGCGCGGCGAACCGCTGACCGGGGTGTTACGCACCTTGTCGAAGCCGCAGAGTAACACCGCCGCGGCCACCGATATTCCGGCAGGCACCTGGAATTCGCGTTTGTCGATCCATAGCGTGACGGTATCGGAGCCGCTATCTTCAATTCTGCGAAACATCGAACCGGTCCGTGCTGAATTTGCTAATCAGGTTTTGCTCGAGGCTGCCGGCAATCCACTCGGCGACGGGCCCCGCGTGCATCGCCGCCAGCGTTACGCCGCTATGACAGGTCACGGTAAATGCGCCCGGGCATTGCGTGGACTGCTGGTAAATCGGATTGCCATCAGGCGTCATGATTCTGAGCGCACCCCAGGCGCGCACCAGCTGCACCCGTCGCAGCAGCGGAAACATGGTCACGGCGCGCTGAGCAATTTTTTTCAGTTCGGCAGGGCTGGTACCGTCATCCAGCCCCACGTCCTCGTGCGAATACCCGATCTGTACCGTACCTTCGGCGGTCTGGCGAACATGCAGGGTGGGTAAATCCAGGAAGGGCTGCAGCCGCTCGGTAATCATGATCTGCCCGCGGTCGACGACCACGGGAATGTCCATGCCCAGCATTTCACCGAGCCGACGATTACCGAGGCCGGCACAAAGCACGATCTTGCCGGCTGCGACCACGCCCTCGCTGGCATGCACCTCGAATCCATCCTGCCTGGCCTCGATTTTATCGATGACCTGGTTGGGCAAATACCGCACCCCGTGATGATCCATGCCCTGCTGCAGGGCATGCA
>CAMYON010000023.1 GCA_947260025.1 uncultured Gammaproteobacteria bacterium | reverse complement strand
CACGCTGATGGTAGGCGGGGCCGGTTCCACTACCCTGCCCGTTTATATCTACTCGATGATTCGCCGGGGCCTGACCCCGGAGATCAACGCGGTTTCCACCTTGCTGCTGTTTGTTTCGATCGCTATCGTTACGGCATACTGGATACTGTCGAAAAAGACACAGCAGAGTACTGTGCATTAACGCTTAACCTTGTAGTCACAACCAATCGTACCAACAGGAGGTACCCAATATGAAACGTCTGTTAACCATTTTCGCCGCGACCGCTGCGCTGCTGACCCTGGGGTCGGCCAGGGCCGAAGGCGAGTTATTCATCTACAACTGGACGGAATACACGCCGCCGGAGCTTGTTGAAAAATTCGAGAAAGAGACCGGCATCAAGGTCTCCGTTGACACTTACGATTCGAACGAGACCCTGCTGGCCAAATTGCAGGCCGGTGCGACCGGATACGACCTGGTCGTTCCCAGTCAAAACTTCGTGCCGATCATGATCAAAGAGGGTCTGATCCAGAAAGTGGCTGTGTACGATCTACCCAATTACAACAATTACGAAGATACCTGGAAAAAACCCGAATGGGATCCGGAGCACGAATACACCGCACCCTGGCAATGGGGTACTACCTCCTTTGCTTACCATAACGACTATTCCGGAAAAGGTGAATCGCTTAAAGAATTTTTCGAGCCGAGCGAAGAACTGCGCGGGCGGTTAAGCGTTTTCCCAACCCCGGACGAGGTGGTGAGTTTGGCCAACATTTATCTTGGCTTTCCTTTTTGCTCCGAAGATCCGAAGCAAATGAAAAAGGTCCAGGACTTGCTGGTGGCTCAAAAAGAATATGTGGTTGCGTATAACAATGAAACCATGAGCGACCTGATCGCGAGCGGTGAAGCGCTCATGACCAACCACTGGAATGGGTTTACTCGTGTTGGACGACTGGCTGGCTCGCCAATCAATTATGCCTACCCCAAAGAAGGGGTCGTGGGCTGGTTCGATAGCCTGGTTGTGCCCAGCAGTGCCAAGAATGTTGAAAATGCACGCAAATTCATGAATTTCATGATGGACCCGGAAAACATGGCGATGCTCACGGAAAACCAGGGCTACGGTGATGCGATCAAAGGCACGGCACAGTATTACTCTGCAGAACTCAAAACTGCCCCGGAAGTAAATCCACCATCAGATTTGAATGTAGTGTTCGCGCCAACCTGCTCTCCGAAAGCACAGACGCTCATCGACAAGGTCTGGACCAAGGTCATGCAGTAAAACGGCTTGATACCAGGCATGTAAAGCCGGAGCGGCGCTTTTGATAGCGCCGCTCTTTTTTTGAATGAACCGTCCTGGAAGCCTGCAACCAGGGAAATCTATGACTCGCCCGGCTCGCATCCTGCCCCTGATCATATTTTCGCAGTTTACCGGTACTTCGCTATGGTTCGCCGGCAACGCGGTCATCGGCGACCTGCAGCTCGCCTGGGGTCTGGGCACGCAATCGCTGGCTTACGTCACTTCCGCGGTACAGCTCGGGTTTATTTGCGGCACATTACTGTTTGCAATCCTGGTTATCGCCGACCGCTTTTCGCCACGCTGGGTATTCTTCTGTTGCTCGCTCGCGGGTGCGCTGGCCAATAGCGCGCTGCTGATAGCGCCACCGGGACTGGAAGCTTTACTGCTGCTGCGTTTCTCGACCGGATTCTTTCTCGCCGGGATCTACCCGGTCGGCATGAAAATCGCCGCCGGATGGTACCAGCAGGGCCTCGGCCGCGCGCTTGGTTACCTGGTCGGCGCGCTGGTCGTCGGCACCGCCTTCCCTCACCTGATCCGCAGCAGCGGCGCCGAACTGCCCTGGCAACAGGTCATCGCCGGGGTATCGATACTGGCACTGGGCGGCGGATTCGCGATGCTGCTCGCGGTACCCGACGGACCCCACCTGTCGAGCGGTTCCGCATTCAACCCGCGAGCGCTGGGCCTGGTGTTTCGCTCGGTCCGGTTTCGCGCCTCGGCCTTCGGCTACTTCGGCCACATGTGGGAGCTCTATACGCTATGGGCTTTTATTCCGGTCCTGTTGCTGGCTTACACGACCAATCACGAAATCTCGCTGAACGTTCCGTTCTGGTCGTTCCTGGTGATAGCGGCCGGATTTATCGGCTGTGTTATCGGTGGTGTCATCTCGAATCGGACCGGCAGCGCTCCAGTGGCAGCAATCCAGCTTGCGGTTTCCGGGCTATGTTGCCTGTTGTCACCGTTTTTGTTCGAGGCCGCACCATTGCCGTTCCTGGCCTTCCTGCTACTCTGGGGTATTACCGTGGTGGGTGACTCACCCCAGTTTTCGGCGTTGAACGCTGCCTACGCGCCACGCGAGTACGTCGGTTCGGCACTCACTATCGTCAATTCCATCGGCTTCCTGATCACGGTGGTCAGTATTCAGCTAGCATCTTCGATACTGCCGCTCATCGGCACGAAGTACATTTTCTGGCTGCTGCTCCCGGGCCCGATCGTTGGCCTGCTGGCTTTGAGCCCACTGCTTGGAGGCAAGCCTGACAGCTAGTCCGGATTTCCATCTCGGTTGTAGGTAAAGAACACCTTGGTCACGTCCTCGTGAATGTCCCAGACAACACGCTCGCCCTTGCGCGTGAAGACGCTGTCGCCGGGGCCGCATTCGATCGTCTCGCCACCCACACGAGTCAGGGTCAGGCGGCCGCTCAGAATCGTCTGTAACTCGTCGCCGAGCTCGGTGCATTCGAAAGCCCCCTCGCTGCAGGCCCAGATTCCGAGGCGATGCTGGCCCTCGTTACTGCCATGATCCAGCCGACCCGATGCCCGTGGATTACCGCGCAGTATCCGGTAATCCGAAGCCGGATTATCGAATGGCCAGGGTTCGAGATCGACGGGGACTTTGTTTACAGAATACTTGTGCATTAAGCGCTCCGGGGCAATCGACAGGCAGCTGTCATAAACGGGATTTAATTTGGGTAAAAACTATACACCCTGGTAGCAAATAAATCGCGATTCGCCTGCTTTGGCTGTGGTATCGTCGCGCCTGAAAAAATAACAGCCAGCGATCCGGATTTCCCTCTTGAGCCCTGCCATCACCAACATAACGCTGTCGAGGGTTCGATAATGTCGACCTGGCACAGCGCCCTGCTCGGCATTCGCACTTCCGGTGACTACTTCCTGTCGACCTTTATGTTCGGCGTCATGTTCGGGATTGCCGCGGCCGCGAGCGGCATCGAGGACTGGCAAGCGATGTTGATGAGCGCGTCGGTATTTACCGCTTCGGGTCAATTCGCCGCGCTCGAGTTCTGGCAGGCGCCGCTACCGCTGGGCACGATTGCGCTCTCGGTGTTCCTGGTGAGCACGCGCAACCTGCTGCTCGGCATGGCGATGACGCACCACTTCGATGGCCATAGCCTGCGGCGTCGCATCGCCTGGCTGTTCCTGCTCAACGACCCCGGGGTGGTCAACAGCTTTCGCCAGCAGGCGGAAGTAGATCGCCTCGGCTACGTTACCGGTTACGGCCTGTCGATGATGACGAGCTGGTTATGCTCGACCTTCCTGGGTCTGCAGACCGCAAGCCTGTTCGTGGCACTCGACCTGGGCGCGGTCGAATTCGCCGGACCACTGGTGATCGCGACCATGATGATGCTGTTCTTCAAGGGCTCAAAGACGCCGCCGACGCCCTGGATCGTCTCCGGTGTCGTCGCGCTGGTGATGTTCGAGCTCGGCAGCCCCAATTACCTGGTCCTGCTGGGATCGGTCATGGCCGGCATGGCAACCGCGATCTGGCAGGTACGACGCTATGCTTGAACAGCAGGCGGCCCTCGGCGCGATCGCGATGATGGCGCTTATCGTCTACCTGACCCGGATTACGGGTTATTTCATCGGTCTGCAGCTGCGCCACATTCGCGGTATTCAGCCGGTTCTCGAGGCGCTGCCCGGGTGTGCCTTCATGGCGATCCTGGCACCGGCGGTACGCCAGGGAAGTCCCAGCGAGATTGTCGCCATGGCCTGCGTCATCCTGATCATGTGGCGCAGCAACAACGTGGTGCTGGCGACCGGCGTCGGCATGGCGATACTGCTGTTCGGCGGGCCATGGCTGGACGCGCTGTAACGTCAGTCGCCCCTGGCCTGGCAGGCGACGAATCGCCAGGCCATGAAATTACCCATGATCGCCAGCGGCACAAAACCCGCAAACATCCAGAAGGCAATGCTTTTCAGCTGGGTCGGATCCGGATCCTGGTTGATGCCGAGGCCATTGACGATCAGGCCGGTCAAGGCGGCACCTAGCGCAAATCCGGTCTGCTGCGTAATCGGCAGTAACGAGGCGGTGCGATCTTTTTCGTCACGCGGTGCTGCCCCGATGATCCGTTTGATAATGAATCCCCACATCATCCCCATGCCGCCATTGAGCAGGATCACCGCCAACAGCAGTGGATATAGCGATACCCGGGGAAAAACTATCGCCATCGCGACCAGGCCCAGCAGCACGCTCAGCCCACCGGCCTTGATCAGGCGCGGCTCCATCGCGGCGCGCGTGCCGGAGAACAGGATAGACGCGCTGCCCCAGGCCAGCGACTCCAGCAGGATAACAAAGCCGGCCTGCAGCGGATTGAGTCCGTAGAGCTCGATCAGGATCAGCGGGCCGTAAACCACGAACGACATGATGCTGATACACAACAGGAACGTGGCCAGGATACCGTTGCCGATAGCATGACTGAGATCGGTCATTTCGCTTGGCAGCATCCGCGCGGTCGTCGCCGAGACGTCCCGGTACACAAACAAAACCAGGGCGAAGCCTCCCAGCAAAACCAGCAACGGTGAACCCAGCGGATGATAGTAGGCGGCGGATATCGACACCAGCAGGATCGACGCGCCGAGCATCAGCAAGCGGACAACGGGAATACGCGCTGCGGCAACTGATACCTCCGTCCCCCTGCTGCCGAGCAGGAAGTAAATCGCGGGGACCAACAGCAATCCCTGCGCGGCGAATGCCCAGTAGGCCAGGCGCCATTCGCCGAGGGTGGCGAACGCGCCGCCGATGACGGGTCCGCTGAAGGAAGCCATCATCCAGACGCTGGACAGAAAGGCGACGGTTCGAGGCACCAGGTGATTGGGGAAGAATCGATCCTGGCAGACGTAGACCAGCGCGATCAACCCGCCGCCGCCGAGGCCCTGCAGCACCCGGCCCAGCAACAGCAGCGCCATGTTCGGCGCCAACGCTACCACAATAGAGCCGCCGGTAAACACCATGGCGGCGCGAATCATGGTTTGACTCAATCCCATCCTGGCCACCAGCAGGCTGATCGACGCCGCGGCGCTGATCGAACCGGCGAGGTAGAGCGCAAAGGTCCAGCTGATGAAATCGAGGCCGCCGATTTCTTCGACCGCGCTCGGCATGGTGGTCGCGGTCAGCATCGAATTCGACGCGTGCAGCCAGAGCGCCAGTGCCATGGTCGCGAGTTTCGGCAGGTATTCACGCGAGAATATATCCCGCCAGGAGCCTCGCTGTTCGAGCGGAGCGCTCATTTACGGATTCTTCTAATCAGCGTCGACAAGACGCCGATTCTAAACCACTTTATGAAAAGTTCCGTAATCGGAAAAGCGCAAACGGGGCGATCAGGCGCTGGCTGCGGGCAGCGCCACACGCACATTCCAGCCGTGCGGGTCTGGCAGTTTACCGTACTGGATGCCGGTGATTTCGTCGTACAAACGCTGCGTCAGTTCGCCCGGAGAGGCCGCTGCCAGTTTAAACACCTCGCCCTGGTAGCCGATACTGGCAACCGGGCAGATCACGGCCGCGGTACCCGCGCCGAATATCTCCTCGACTTCACCGGCGCGAAAAGCCTGCACTACTTCATCGATGCCGATACGTCGTTCCTCGGCAGGCTGGCCCCAGTCCTCGAGCAGGGTCAGCACGCTGTTACGCACTACGCCCGGCAGGATAGAACCCCCGAGCGGCGGGGTGATTACCTTGCCGCCGATCTTGAAGAAGATGTTCATGGCGCCGACCTCTTCCACGTAGCGGTGTTCGTTGCCGTCCAGCCATAATACCTGGTCGAATCCCTGCTGCTGGCTTTCGGACCCGGGCAGCAGGCTCGCGGCATAGTTGGCAGCGGTCTTGGCCGCCCCCAGTCCGCCGATGCTGGCCGCACGGGTGAAGCGATCCTCCACGCGCAGCGAGACACCCTTGTCCAGGTTGGTAAAGTAGCTGCCTACCGGCGATGTCATGATCAGAAAGCGGTAGCTGTTGGCGGCCCGTACTTCGAGCGTCGCCTCGGTGCCGATGATCAGCGGCCGAACGTACAGCGACTGGCCCCATTGCCTCGGAATCCAGTCCTGGTCCAGCGCGATCAGTTGTCGCGTGGCCTGGATCATGATGTCGCTCAGTTCCGCCGCATCCATGATCGGAATACACAGGCGGCGGCAGGAATCGTGCAGGCGTTTCGCGTTCATATCGGGACGGAAAATACGCACCTCGCCATCCACCCCGCGAAACGCCTTGTAACCGTCGAACACGGTTTGACCGTAGTGCAGCATCGAAACCCCGGGCTCCAATGGAATCGGCTGGTAGGGCTGAATTTCAGGATTTACCCATTCACCGTTCTGGTAACTCATACTGAACATATGGTCGGAAAAAATGGCGCCGAATCCGAGCTGGTCGAAATCGACCTGGGAAAGGCGGCTGTGCTGGACGGCGGTGACCGGAAAATTGGATGACGGCATAAATCTCGGACCTTCGATCGGGTACAAAGGCTTACAGAACAAAGCCCGGCATGGTAGCAGAACAGCTCCTGGCGCGCACCCTTCGCTTTCGCCACGAATCGCAGAAGCTGCTGCAATCGCGGCGCGCCATTCGAGCAGCGAAGTCGCGCGGCAGGGCTATGGCTTCCAGGCTTCGGGGGTGGGTTCGGTCGCCTTGCCGATTTCGATTCGCTGGCGCGTGCCATTACGCTGAAACGCGTTGGTTTCCGCCGGCAGATCCCGCGCCAGCTCCTCGATGCGCAGGCGCTCGGTATGCGGCACGATGCGCCCGGCATCGCGCAGGCCCTGGTGGCGCGCCCAGGCCGCGTACTTCTTGTTGACCTGGTGCGGCTGGTAGAGACTCATGGTATCGGGCGGGATATCATATTCGAGCGTCAGGGCGCCGGCCTCGGCGGCAGCCGCGATCAATTCCTCGCCCGCCCGGGTGCGCGCGATCAACGCGTTGGTACCGGGATCGTCGATGCTATCGACACGATTGGGCCCGCCCCCGATCCAGGTATCGGCGGCCGCGATATCGGCCGCCTCGCCGATCCCGTCGGGGCAGATCTTGCAGCGAAACGGCAGCGTCCAGGTGGTTTCGTCCTCACCCCAGTAGTCGATGTAGTGAAACTCCTGCGCCTCGTCCCCGGTTTCGACCCGGGTTGGTCCCGGGCAACCGCGGCCGCGATAGCGCAGGCCGGTCACCTGCTCGGGATCGATACCGACGCGTTTGTAAAAGTCTATCGTGCCCCGGGGCGTACCGTAGCCGCCGCAGACCATGACCAGCATGTACTTGACCAGCTGGTCGACCCGGGCATCCTGTTTGGCATAGTTACGCAACGCCGACACGTCGCAGGGCTTGGCGATAAAGGCGAACGGCTGGCCGCGCTCGAGCGCGGCGCCGATGTCGGTCAGCGGCGCGGCGGGGCCGTAGCGCGAACCGGCGGCCTCGAACACGTCGGCCTCGGTGAAGCTGAGTGTCGGATCGCCAAAACTGGGCTCGGTGGCCGAGGTTTTGACCTGCAGGATGAAATCGACCCGGCCGGATGCGAGTAAATACTGGCCCAGCGCGGTAAGCACGCCGCCGGTCGACCCCTCGAAGCGTATTTCTGGATCGCCAGCCCAGCCGCGAACCATGCGGCGCCAGGGCCCCCAGACATTGTCGTGCCGGGTATCGGGCTCGACCAGGCGCTGCGGCAGGCCTTCGACCCGGGTGCCGGGGCAAACCGCGTAAATCCGATCGACGGTATCATGGTCGAGCTCGCCTTCGATTACCGGGTGCAGGTATCCGCTCACCGTTTTGGTCACGCGCACCCGGTCTTCGCCGGCAACGCTCTGGCACAGCCCGCAGCCGATACAAAGCCCCTGCTCGACGATGGCATACAGGCGCTGACCTGGTGTTAGTTTACTAGTCATCCTCGCTCGGCTGCCGACATCGACCCATTCAGGCCCCGGCTTTCGATTGGTATAGTTGGCGCCGGCGGTTTTTCATCCACTCGTCGCCCTGCGCGGTACCGTCGTGGTAAGTATCGAGCCACTGGTCCCACGGCGTTTCGAAGGTGCCGTAATTGCAATCGCAATAGCGATGATGCAACTGGTGAAAGAAATCGCCGAGTCGAAACCTGGCGCGACTGCCCAGGTTCAGATCTTCGTAACCGGTATGCGAGGTCGCCGCGGCCAGCGTATGAAACTGCAGAATAAAAATGACGTGGATCGGGTGCGAGGCGACAAACAGAAACAGGAACACGTCGGTGAGCCAGATCGAATGCTCGACCGGGTGCATAGCCGGTCCCGACCAGGGACCGGTGTTGCTGTTCCTGTGGTGCCAGGCGTGCACGTACTTGTATAACAGGCGCGAATGCAACAGCCGGTGCTGGCAGTAGAAATGCAGCCCGGCCCACCACGGGATGATGAACAGCAGGAAAATGAACCAGGCGGGATTGTCGCTAAACTCCATCATCGGTGCGTAACCGTTGGCATATGCCCACATCATTAGCGACTCGTAGGCCGTCCAGAACCCGACCGCGCTGATCAATGTCCAGAACATGTTGTCCTTGACCTGGTCGTTGAACGTAAATTGCTTCGAGTTGCGCATCATGTCGCGCGGATCGTAGCGACTGTCGTCGCCCTGTTTCCTGAAAGTATAAAAATACAGGTGCAGTCCGCCGGCGACGACCAGCATCAGTAAAAAGTTTCGCAGCCAGATCTGCGCAATCCAGTCGAAGGCGAACTCGCGGCAACGCTCGAGCGCCGGCGAAAAATAAAACCAGGTGAAAACCGCCAGGCCCAGCAGGTAAATGCGCACGCTGAATGGCCCCCAGGAGGCGAGTATGTAACGCAGGGTTTTACCGGCCTGCGGCGGCCAGTGATAAAACGGCGCCATTTGCTGCGACAGGTCTGGTTGATAGATCCACTTGCGGCGGGGTTTCGCGTGGCTGGCGTTGGCTGCTTCGGTCATGATCCACCTGTGATGCTCATCTTGACTTGATCTGCGGCATATTGGGAATAAAACATCGTTGAATCAAATCATTTTTTTCGATTAAACACCGTTAAAAAATCGATACTCTAGATATCCATGTAGGGCGCGGCGGGCTCGCGCGACAGCTTGTTGATGAGTTCGATTTCCCACTCGAGGTAAGCCCGGTTGTCGCGCATCAGGGCTTCGTGATCGGTATAGTCGTTCGGGTCCAGGTGCCGCTCCTCGGTGACCGCGACGCCATCGCCCGCGCCGGTCTCGAGCCGCTCGTAGCCGGCATCGATGGTAAACGCGTACACGCGGCGCCATCCCATGCGCCGCAACCAGACCGCCGTGGTAACCGCCCGCACCCAGTCGGAATCGATCAGGACCACGATCGAGTTGCGCACCACCAGGTAATGATCGATGTTCTGCAGCAAATGCCCGCCCGGTACATTTATCGATCCGGGAATATGCCCGCCCTCGTACTCTTCCCGGCTGCGCACGTCGATCAGGTAGCGACTGCGCTGCTCGCGTACGGCAATCGAATCGAGGCGATCGATATGCCAGCGCTCGGCCATCCGATCGGTGATGGCACGCGTCAGGATCAGCGATTTGCTGTCGGGCTCGGGCAGTACTTCGCGATTGCCAGTTTCGAGTTCGAGTCCTTCGAACTGCCAGGCCATGGTGCCGTTCTCGAGTGCATGCACGTTATTACAACCGGCATCGATCAGCGTTTGCGCGCCGATGATGCTGCGGGTGCGACCGCCGCAATGCACGACGATTTCGGTATCCGCGTTGATGACCGGCAACACCCGGTAGATCAGCTCGGCGCCTGGGCACAGAACCGCCCCCGGGATACAGTAGCTCTCGTGCTCCTCGGCGGTACGCGAATCGATCAGCAGCAGCGGTTCGCCGCGCCGCTGCCGGTCATACAGTTCTGCCGCTGTCATCGCCGGTGTACTGCAGGAACTTTCGACGAATTCGCCAAAAGCCTTGCCCGGCACGCTGCTGCCGGTAAACACCGTGCCTCCGGCGGCGTCCCAGCCGCTGATCCCGCCGTGCAGAATCAGCACATTTTGATAACCGCAGGATGTCAGCACCTGCGCCGCGCTTTCAGCTTCGCCGCCACCGTCATCACACAGTATGCACAGCGTCTGCAACCGCGGGACGGCAAGTTTGATTCGATCCTCGAGACTGTTTAGCGGCAGGTTGGAAGCGGCCAGTAAGTGGCCACCGGCGAAGGAAGCCGCGTCGCGCGGATCGATTACCGCGAATTCCGCGTCATCCCCAAATAACGCGCGAAACGTATCGGTAGAAACAAACTCTGTCATTCCCCCTCCTGGTACCATTGCAGACAGGCGTCTGCGATCAGTATGGCACCTAGTAAAACATCTAGTGTCATTGCCGCGCAAGCGGGAATCTTTTAATCCTGTCCTTAGTCAGGGGAGCCACCGTCAGCACCTTGCTTTCAAATATTTCGTGACTCGCAGTTTTGCTTTGCATACCATCGCTGCGATGAGAAGTTCGGAGCAGCAATGACAGTTCCAGGCAAAATGCGGGCCGTGGTGCTGACCGGCCACGGCGGCCTCGACAAGCTCGAATACCGCGATGACTGGCCAACGCCGGTGCCGGGCCCTGGCGAGGTTCTGGTAAAAGTCGGCGCCTGCGGGCTCAACAACACGGATATCAATACTCGCACCGCGTGGTACTCGAAATCGGTGACCGAGGGCATTACCGATGCCGGCGGCAAGGACGGCTTCGAGTCCGCCGACGCCGACAGCGGCAGCTGGGGCAGCGCCCCGATCGAATTTCCACGTATCCAGGGAGCCGATATAGCCGGACGAATTGCCGCCGTCGGACCCGGGGTCGACGCGTCCCGTGTCGGTGAACGCGTCTTAATCGACCCCTGGATTCTGGCTACCGCCGATTGGCTCGACGCCTCGCGTTCACGGTATTTAGGCTCGGAATGCGATGGCGGTTACGCGGATTACACCAGGATACGCAGCGAAAATGCGATTCGCATCGAAACCGCGCAGACCGACGCGCAGCTGGCGACCTATCCCTGCGCCTATACCACCGCGGAAAACCTGACGGCGCGCACCGGACTCAGGCCCGGCGAAACGGTTGTCATCAACGGCGCGTCCGGCGGGGTCGGATCCGCCGCAATACAGCTTTGTCGTCTGCGCGGTGCGCGCGTGATTGCAATTGCATCGGCGTCGAAGGCCGACCTACTGCGACAACTGGGCGCGGACCAGGTAATCGATCGCAACGCGCCCGACCTGGAGCAGGCCATCCGCGACGCCGCGGGCGGAGCGGTCGAGGTCGCGCTCGACGTGGTTGGCGGCAACTCTTTTATGCCGCTGGTCAACACGCTGTGCCAGGGTGGACGCTATTCGAGCTCGGGATCGATCGCCGGGCCGCTGGTCGAGTTCGACCTGCGCCAACTGGTATACAAGGATCTGCAGTTGACCGGCGCCACGATCGTGCCGCCGGGCACGATGCTACGCCTGGTGCGGCTGATCGAGCAGGATTTGCTGCGGCCGCTGCTGGCGCAATCCTTCGCGCTGAAAGACCTCGGTAAAGCGCAGGAAACCTTTATGCAAAAACAACACGTCGGCAATATCGTGATCGAGACCTGAGACAAATTCAGATGAGTATTCAACAAACCATGACTGCCTTACCAGCGATGAAATCAAATCCGAACTCGCGATTGGCCGTAATCGGGGTGCCGGGCATGCAACCAGGAGCGAGCTGACTTGGAGCAATTTGCCGCAATCGACCTGGGGTCGAACAGTTTTCACATGAAGGTGGCTCGCGCGGAAGAACACGGGATCACCGTGATCGATCGTGAGCGCGACATGGTACGGCTAGCTGCCGGGCTTGACGCCAGTGGCCTGCTAACACCCGAGGCCAGCGAACGCGCGCTCGGTTGCCTGGCGCGCTTCGGAGAACGCCTGCGCGGACTGAAACCGGACAACGTGCGCATCGTCGGCACTAATGCGCTGCGCAAGGCGAATAACTCGCGTGAGTTCATTGCCGAGGCGGAGAAAGCTCTCGGGTTTTCAATCGAAATCATTTCCGGCATCGAGGAGGCTCGCCTGGTGTATCTCGGCGCCGCGCAATCCCTGCAGGGCGATCGCGGTCGACGCATGGTGATCGATATCGGCGGCGGCAGCACCGAGATCATCGTCGCCGACAAGAGCGATCCGGTGTTTCTCGAAAGCCTCTACATGGGCTGCGTCAATAGCAGCGAAAAATTTTTTCCCAGGGGCGAAATCAACCGCCTTCGCATGCGCCGTGCCATCCTCAGCGCACAGCTGGAGCTGGAACCTTATATCGCAACGCTGAAAGAATTATCGGCGCAAGACATAATCGGCACCTCGGGCACGGCACGTGCGATCAATAACGTGATCATGGAGAACGGCTGGAGCGATACCGGTATCACCCGCCAGAGCCTGGAAAAACTGGTCAGGAAAATCGTTAAGGTGGGGCATAGCGATAATCTGAAGCTAAGCGGCCTGACCGAAGAGCGCCGCCCGGTGTTCGCCGGCGGCGTCGCGGTGCTGATGGCGATTTTCAAGGCACTGGATCTCGAGTTCATGCGCATCTCTGGAGGTTCGTTGCGCGAGGGCGTATTACACGACCTGATCGGTCGCGTGCTGTACGAGGATCGTCGCGCCGTCACCGTGATGGAGTTGATGAAGCGGCATCATATCGACATGGAGCACGGCAGGCGCGTCTGTCAGACGACGCTTACCCTGTTCGACCAGGTCTCGCAGAAAGGCCTGCTGCAGCGCGAACGACGGCTGCTGGGCTGGTCCGCGCAGCTGCACGAGATCGGCCTGATGATCGCGCACAACCAGCACCACCGGCACGGCGCCTACGTGCTGCAAAACATGGACCTGCCAGGGTTTTCGCGCCAGGAACAGAGCGCGCTGTCGATCATGGTGCGACTGCACCGGCGCCGCTATCATCCTGACATGATCGAGGGTAACGTCTACGTGCGCTCCGAGGCGCTGAACTTGATGACGCGCCTGCTACGGCTCGCGGTCCTGTTCAATCGCGGCCGCACCCCGATCGAGTTGCCGACAATACATGTTCATGTGGACGAGGCGCAGGTCATGACGCTCGGCATTCCGCAGCTATGGCTAGAGGATCATCCGCTGACCGCCGCCGACCTGGACCAGGAAGTCGAACTGCTCCGGGTAGCGGGGCTCGAGCTGAGAATCTCCAGGAGTTGAAATCGGCAACCGCCATGGGTGCGTTACTGCAGGCGGTAGCGATCATGGCTTGCGGCAAGCTGCTTTTCGCGGTCCAGGACGTCATCATCAAGGAAATGAGCGGCACCTACCCGATCCATGAGATTATGACGATACGCGGGCTGGTCGCGATCCTGCTGCTGTTGATATTGATTCATTTCAGCATCCGTCTCTCGAGCTTGAGACTGCACCATCCCGGTTACCACGTGCTGCGCGGACTGTTGATGTTCGTTGCATTCATGGCTTTTTATACCGCCCTGGCGGAAATTTCGCTAACCATGGCGACCGCGCTGTTCTTTACCGCGCCCTTTTTTATCACGCTGCTGTCAATCCCGCTGCTCGGCGAACGTGTCGGCCTGCGGCGCTTTCTCGGCATCCTTACCGGGTTCGTCGGCGTACTGGTCGTGCTGCGTCCCGATACCGAACAGTTCAGCCTGGTCGCCCTGCTACCGATAATGGCGGCCTTTTTCTACGCCCTGTGCCAGGTGCTGGTGCGCTACGCGCGTATGACCGCGCCGGCGTCGATCATGTCGCTCTATGCCAGCATCGCGTTCGCGCTGCTGGCGCCCATCATGGGATGGGTACTGTCCGGGGCCGATCCGCTGCAGGCGGCTACGCCAAGCGAAAAAACCATGCTGTTGCCGTGGTCGATGCCGGGCCCTTTCGACACGATGTTGCTGACTTTTACCGGCTTGACCAGCGCGCTCGGCTTCATGTTCATGAGCCATGCCTATAAAAATGCCCAGGCCTCGCGACTGGCGCCATTCGAGTACGTGATGATCATCTGGGTGACGCTATTGAGTTACCTGGTATGGGCGGAAGTACCCGACCTGGCCACCATTTCGGGTATCGCCATCATCGTCCTGTCGGGCATTTACGTCCTGCGACGCGAAGAGAAATCGGGCGAAAAACCGATCGCCTACACCGGCCTGACCAGGCGCTAACGCGACTCAGGCGCTGCGCGCCGTCGAAATCATTTAGTCGCAGCGGTGGATAATATCGCGTGGGGTAATTATGCTGGCGGCAGACATTACAAGCTTCCATGACCGATTCTAAACAAAATATTCTGCAGAACATCAGGGCGCTACTGGACTTTTTGGCGAGCGAGCTGATCGCTTTGGTCAAAAATTTGCTGCTGCCGATGGCCGGTTTCTGCTGGCACAGCCTGGCGGACCTGTTCGAACTGCTGAACAACGACGGCAACCGCGCCTGGATAAAACGTCTGGTCGCGGCGCCGCTGATGAGACTCGAGCAGCGCCTCGAATCGCTATTACCCGACCGCTTTACTCATCAACGACCGGTCAAGTCGGTGACCCTGTTGATACTGATACTGTCGTTTTTCATGCTAAGCGGCGATACCAGCGTCGACGCGCTGAAGCAATCGGGGGAACTGGTGGTTATTGCACGTGAATCGCCAACCACCCTGTACCAGGGTAACGAGGGTCCGGCCGGCCCCGAGTACGATTATCTCGAATCCTTCGCTAATTTTCTCGGCGTCAACCTGCGCTTCGACATCCGCGATAGCAACCGCGAGGTGCTGGATGCCATTTCAAGAGACGAAGGCCATATCGCTACCGCCGGCATGACTTTTTACCCGCCGCTGGAAGACCAGGGGTACGTATTTGGCCCGGGATACCAGGATGTCGACATCCAGGTGGTGTGCCGCCGCAATCGTGGCAGGTTGCCGTCTGCGGCGGAGGAACTGGCCGGGGTTGAACTGGTTGTAGTCGCCGATTCACATTACGAATCTCGGCTGTTCGAGTTGCAGCAGGAATTTCCCGATCTGACCTGGGAATCCGACGAAGACGCCAGCGTCGACGACTTGCTGCAGCTGGTCTGGCGCAAGGAAATCGATTGCACCATCGCCAATTCGAGCGAGGTTAATATCAAGCGGCGGTTTTACCCGGAGTTAAAGGTTGCATTCACCATCGAGGAACAACAGGCCCTGGCCTGGAACCTGTCTCCCGAGTGGGAAGCACTGTCGGACTCGATCGAGCAATGGCTAAACGCGATCGAAAACGACGGCACGCTGCTGGTGCTGCAGGATCGCCATTATAAGATCGAGGCATTCGACTATGTCGACATGCGCAGTTTTATCAGGCGCATGAAGTCGCGACTGCCGCGGCTAGAGGCGCTGTTTAAAAAATACGCTGAAAAACACGACATCCCGTGGACCCTGCTGGCGGCGCAGTCTTACCAGGAGTCGCACTGGAACCGGCGTGCAAAAAGCCCGACCGGGGTACGCGGGATCATGATGCTGACGCTGACCACGGCCAAGGAGATGGGCGTCGAGAGCCGTCTCGATGTCGAGCAGAGCATCATGGGTGGTGCCAAGTACCTGAGCCGCCTGGAAAAAAGGGTTCCGCATAGCGTCGAGGGCGAGGATCGCTGGTGGTACGCGCTCGCGGCCTACAATGTCGGTATGGGACATTTGCACGATGCGCGCGCGCTGGCCCGGGATCTCGATCTCGACCCGAATAGCTGGCTCGAGCTGAAAGGCGTGTTGCCGCTGCTGTCGCAAAAGAAATACTACAAGACCCTGAAGTATGGCTACGCGCGCGGCGCCGAGCCGGTGACCTATGTCAGGCAAATTCGAAACTACCAGAATATTATGCGCGCACAAATCGCCCGCAAGCGGGGCGTCCACGCCGGATAGATCGAGTGAGGAGGACAGTATACTCATTTCCGCGTCTCGGAAATGAGTATACTGTCCCCGGTTATTACGGTTATTTAGATCGGGCAGACCAGGTTGCCGAGCTTTTCGGTTAGCCTCATGTTCTCGGAGTAATCTACCGGGCAGTCGATCAGCACCACGGTGTCGTCGGCAATCGCCTGTTTCAAGGTCGGTAACAGATCGTCGGCGGCCTCGACCCGGTATCCTTTCGCACCGAAACTTTCCGCGTACTTGACGAAATCGGGATTATTGAACTCGATCTGCGTGTCGCGGGAAAAGCGGCGATCCTGGTGCCACTTGATCAGGCCGTACTTGCTGTCGTTCCACACCAGGACAACGATCGCAACGCCGATCCGCAGCGCGGTTTCGATCTCCTGCGAATTCATCAGGAAGCCGGCATCGCCGGTTACGGTCACGGCGGTGCGATCGGGAAAGGCGAGCCTGGCCGCGATCGCGCCCGGCAGGCCAATGCCCATCGCGGCGAAACCGTTGGAAATGATGCAGGTGTTGGGACGCTCCGCCTGGTACATGCGCGCCATCCACATCTTGTGCGCTCCGACATCGGACACGACAATATCATCGGGTTGCAGTGCCTTGCGCAGGTCGAGAATGATGCGTTGCGGCGCCATCGGAAAGGCGGCATCGTCCGCGTGAGCGTTCAATTCTTCGACGATGGTTTCGCGCAGCACCCGCGCCTTCGACTCCGACTGCGGCGTCGCCTGCGCCGCGATCGCGTCGAGCCCGGCGCCGATGTCGCCGACCACGCCGCACTCGAGCATGTAATGCTCGTCGACCTCGGCAGGGCTCATGTCGATGTGGATAATCTTTTGCGCCTTTTCCTGGTTCCACAGGTGCGGGTGGTATTCGATCATGTCGTAGCCGATGCAAATGACGACGTCGGCGCGATCGAAACCGCAGGCGACATAATCATGCGCCTGCAAGCCGACGGTCCCCAGCGACAACTCGTGCGAAAACGGAATGCTGCCCTTGGCCATGAAGGTGGTGGCTACCGGAATATTGAGCTTTTCCGCAAACTCGACCAACTCCCGGTCGGCGCCGGCGCGCACCACGCCGTTGCCCGCCATGATCAACGGATAGCTGGCACCGGAAATGATTTCCGCCGCCTGCGCAATCTTGTCGGCCGGCGGCACCGGGGGTTTCGCGCTCTGCACCTTGAGCGGTTGTTTGCCGTCGACCGGCATCGCCGCGACGTTTTCCGGGAAATCGATAAAGCTGCCGCCCGGTTTCTCGGCCTGCGCGGCCTTGAACGCCTTGCGCACGATTTCGCCGACGATCTCGGGTTCGCGGATCTGCACGCTGTACTTAGAAATCGGCGCAAACAGGTTGACCAGGTCGAGCACCTGGTGGCTCTCCTTGTGCATGCGCGTGGTCGCACCCTGCCCGGCAATACCGATGATCGGCGCGCGGTCCATGTTGGCATCGGCGAAACCGGTGACGAGGTTGGTCGCTCCCGGCCCCAGAGTCGCCAGGCAAACGCCGGCTTTGCCGGTCAGGCGCCCGTAAACGTCGGCCATGAAGGCCGCTCCCTGCTCGTGCCGCGTGGTTATGAACTTGATCGGACTACCGATCATCGAATCCATGACGTCCAGATTTTCTTCGCCGGGAATTCCGAAGACATACTCGACACCCTCGTTTTCGAGGCATTTAACAAACAGATCGCTGGCTTTCATAGGGATTCCTCAGGCGTGAGAGACTTCGGTTCGAGGGGGTTCCGGGTTCTCCGGCCCGGCGGCGACCTGGTCCGGAAAAAGTTCATCCAGCGGCGTCGAGCGGCCGTTGTCCATCACCACCCGGCAATGAAATCGGCGCAACTGTCTTGGCTCGTGCACGCCACAGGAATGCGCAATGATACCAACTTCGTGCTCGATCTGATCCTGGAAATTCGCTACGCGTTCCGCCTTGTTGGCCACGTTGAGCCCTCGCTGCAGCTTGACGTCGTGCGTGGTAATGCCCGTCGGACAGGTATTCTTGTTGCATTGCAGCGCCTGGATACAGCCCAGGGCAAACATGAAACCGCGCGCCGAAACGCAAAAATCGGCACCCACGCAAAGCGCCCAGGCAACTTTTGCCGGATGCACCAGCTTGCCGGAGGCGATGACCTTGACGCGGTCGCGCAGTCCGTGCAGGTTCAACTTGTCGACCACCAGCGGCAAACCTTCGCGCAGCGGCAGGCCGACCTCGTCGATCAGCGGCATCGGTGCCGCGCCGGTACCGCCCTCGGCGCCGTCGACGGTAATAAAATCTGGTGCGCTTTCGATACCTCTGTTATTGATTTCACTAAACAATTCGTCGAGCCAGCCATAGGCACCGATCACGGTCTTGAATCCGACCGGGCGACCGGTCACGGTTCTGATGCGGTCGATCATCGCCAGCAGTTCATCCACCGACTTGATATCGGGATGGCGGTTCGGACTGATCGAATCCTGGCCGACATGGATTCCCCGAATTTTGGCGATTTCCGGGCTGACCTTGGCCCCGGGCAGGATACCGCCCTTGCCCGGCTTGGCGCCCTGGCTCAGCTTTATTTCGAACATGCGCACCTGGTCGTGTGCCGCCAGTTCCTTGAGTTTGTCATCGCTGAGATTACCGTCGAGATCGCGCACCCCGTACTTGGCGGTGCCGATTTGAACGACGATATCGCACCCCCCCTCGAGATGGGAAGGAGAGACCCCGCCTTCGCCGGTATTCATCCAGCAACCGGTTTTCCTGGCGCCGGTAGCCAGCGCCCGGATCGCGGGCGCCGATAACGCGCCGAAACTCATACCAGAGATGTTGTAAAGTGAACGCGTCACGTAGGGTCGTTCGGCATAAGGTCCGATAGTGACTTCTCCCGGCGGCACCGCGTCGGCGCCCAGGGTCGGGAAGGCACAGTTGACGAATATCGTGGTACCCGCGGGTTTTAGATCACGCGTCGAGCCGAATGCCACCGTGGTGTCGACGTGCTTGGCCGCGCGATATACCCAGGAACGTTCCGCGCGGTTGAACGGCAGCTCCTCGCGATCCATCGAAAAGAAATACTGCCGGAAAAATTCGCCGAGGTGTTCGAAAAAGTAACGGAAGCGACCGACTACCGGGTAGTTGCGCCGGATTGCGTGCGTGGTCTGGGTTACGTCGATAACGTAAATTACGGCGAGCGCAATGATGCCGATGAAAAATCCGAGCACCAGTATCGTCGCTGCGATTGACAAAAAGCCGGAAACTAATGCATTGACGGTATCGCCCAGGAAAGGCAGTTCCATGTGAAATCCCCCGTTTTGTTATTGTATCTATCGATCTGCATCTTAGTAAATTAAACCGGTCTTTGGTTCATTATTCAGCAGTTTCAAAAAAGAACTCCTAATTTTTTACCAAAAATGGCACAATCCCGCCCCGATTGACCAACAACACAAATTAACCAATAGGAGACATCATGGAAAACATCACTGCCTGGATATCGGAGAACGGCGTTGACTGGGGAATCCAGATCGCAATCGCGATCGCGATATTCATCGTCGGTAAGATTATTGCGCGAATTATCAGCAACCTCGTCGAGAAGGGCCTGACCCGAGCCGGCACGGACAAGATCCTGGTTGGATTCCTCGGCAACATGACCTACGGGGTATTGCTGATCGCGGTGGTGCTCGCGGCGGTCGACTCGCTCGGCGTCAACGTCACCTCCTTGATGGCGATCCTCGGTGCCGCCGGTCTTGCTGTCGGCCTGGCGTTGAAAGACTCGCTCGGTAACTTCGCCGCCGGCGTCATGATCATCATTTTCCGCCCGTTCAAGATCGGGGACTTCATCACTGCGGGCGGGGTCTCGGGGGTGGTCGACGAAATCGGCCTGTTTGCAACCCTGATGCATACCGGCGACAACCAGCGCATGATCGTGCCTAACTCGGGGATTATTGGCGGCAACATCACCAACGTGTCCACGCTGCCGACGCGACGTGTCGATCTCGTTTTCGGTATCGGCTACGACGACAACATCGGTCAAGCGCGAGATATCATCATGGCGGTGATGGAAGCCGACGAGCGAATTCTGACTGACCCGGCGCCGGCAGTTGCGGTCGGCGAACTAGCCGACAGCAGCGTCAACCTGAACGTACGGCCATGGGTTAATTCAGGAGATTACTGGCCGGTGCGAGCCGACCTGCTCGAAATCATCAAGGTGAAGTTCGACGAAGCGGGCATCAGCATTCCTTTCCCGCAGCAGGATGTTTACATGCACGAGGTCAAGGCCGCAGGCTAGGTCTTGCTGCGGCCGCGGCAGCTTCAGGCTGCTGCGGCTGCTTCCAGCGCGACCCCGTCTATCGTGATTCGATGCATCAGGCGGCGTTCGCCATGGTAGTCGTTGAGCGCGCAATGATGCGTGGCGCGATTGTCCCAGATCGCGATCGATCCCTTACGCCAGTGAAAGCGGCAGGTGAATTCGTTTTGCCTGGCATGCGCGTAAAGGTAATCGAGCAGCGGCTGCGATTCCGCCTGGGTCCAGCCGTCGAACCTGACGGTAAAATCCCCGTTGACATAAAGCGCCGGCCGGCCCGATAACGGGTGCCGGATCACCACCGGGTGAATCGCGTCCTGGGTGGCGGACTCGGTATTGCCCAGCCGACCGCCGAGGTCGTCGAGATCGGTATCGACATATGCACCCTCACCGAAAGCGTGCCGGCTGGAATGCACCGCATTCATCGTCGACAGCATTTTCCTGAGCCCGTCCGAAAGCGCATCATAGGCGGCGTACATACTGGCGAATAGCGTATCGCCGCCGACGCTCGGCACCTCGCGCGCATACAGGATCGAACCCATCGCCGGAACCTGGTCGTAGGAATGGTCGGTATGCCAGCTGGAACCGATATTCGCCTTCTGCTCGGCTTCCTTGCGCACCTCGGCGATCACCGGGTGGGTGGCGACCGCCTGGAAGAAACGATTGACGTTGATATCACCCCAGCGGCGCGCAAACTCGATGTGCTGATCCGGGGTAATATCCTGGTCGCGCAGGAAAATCACGCCGTAATCGACGTAGGCCTGGCGCAGTTCGGCGAACTGTTCGTCGCTGATACCCGCGGCGATGTCGACGCCGCTGATCTCGGCGCCAAGCGCGGGGCTCACCGGGCTGGCTTCGATCGTTTTATAGTCGGTGCTCATGAAGCGCGAGTTTACGCCTCCGGATTCGCGGTTTCAAACGCTGCTGCAGGCGCTGATCAGCCGCCGCGAGGAATAACCTCGGCGCCGGCCTCCTCCGGCTCCTCGTCGACCAGGTACTCGGGAAAGCCCGGTGCGCGCAGGTCTTCATCACAGGCATCCTCGAGGCGCTTGACCACCATCGACGACCATACCCTGGGGCCGTACCTGGCGAGTCCGTCGCGCATGATCTGTACCGCGAGCGGCGACATTTCCAACGGCACATCGAATTTCTTGCCGAGATCATCGAACAGCGTCAGGTCCTTGACCTCGTGATCCATGGTGAAATTGATGTTGTAGCTGCCGTTCAAAATCAACTGGCCCTCGGTTTCGTGCACGAAGGAATTGCCCGAGGAAATGCGAATCGCCTCGTAGGCGATCCCCAGATCGATGCCGGCCTTCTTCGCTATCATGAAGGCCTCGCCGGTTGAAATTAATTGCACCCCGGCCAGGTAGTTGGTCGCAACTTTCAGGATCGACGCGCTGCCGAGCTCGCCGGTATGCAGCACGTTGCGACCTACCGTGGTCAACAGCGGCAACACCTTTTCGAACGCGGCGCGCTTGCCACCTGCGAAAATAGCGATGTTACCGGTGGCGGCGCGGTGGCAGCCTCCCGAAACCGGGCAATCCAGCGGGATCGAGCCCCTGGCTTCGACCAGCGCCCCGAGACGCCTGATTTCGTCGGCATCGGTGGAACTCATCTCGAGCCATATCTTGCCCGCGCTCAAACCTTCGAGCACGCCCTCATCCTCTTCCATTACCCGCGCCGAGACCGCGGGCGACGGCAGGCAGGTAATGACGACATCGCATTGCCGCGCCATCGATGCCCCCGATTCGCCCCATTCGGCGCCCTGCTCCAGTAGTTCCCGGGCGGCATCTCGCTCGACATCACGTACCGTCAAATCGAATCCGTTGCGCAGCAGGCTGCCGGCGAGTTTCGCGCCGACATTGCCCAGACCGATAAAACCAATTTTCATTGCCTGGCTCCTCGAGTTCGGTAATCAGCCAATTTTGTTACCAAGCCGTCGCCGGCGCAAGAATGTTTTCGATACCAAAGGCAAGCCGTCAGTTGCGCGCTCGATGTTTGCCTGTTTCGAATGCGGTCTGCCGATGCTGCGACCGTCTGTTGTAATCCGGCGCTAAAGGTAGTCCATTTCGAACGGATAATCGGATAGCACGACCGGGCCATCGGCGCTGAGCCAGACCGGCTGTTCCAGTTTCACGCCTTCCCGTCCGCCGAGCTCGCCAACGTAGCACTCGATGCAGACCACCATGTTTTCCTCGAAGACACCGTCGTAGGCGCCCCACTCCTCGTCTTCGCGATACCAGATAAACGGGTACTCGACCCCGAGACCGCAACCGTGGGCAACATCGGCATAGCGGTTGGGGATGCACTCTTCCGGCAACTGGTAGGCCTTGTCGGAATACTCGAGGAAACCGATTCCCGGCCGCAACAGCTCGGTATTGTGCCGCATCTGTTGGTAGGCGAGCGCGTACAGACGGCGCTGCGCGTCGCTGGGTCCCTTATCGCCCACGACCCAGCTGCGCGAGATATCGTTGTAGTAACCCATGGGTCCGATCAGGTCGGTGTCGAACGCGATCAGGTCACCGTTTTCGATCACGCGATCGGAAGTCTCCTGGAACCAGGGATTGGTGCGCGGCCCGCTGCTCAGCAGCCGCGTTTCCGGGTACTCGCCGCCGCGCTGGATGCTGCCATCGATCAACAGCGCTAACGCGTCGGCTTCACGCATGCCGGGCTGCAGGCGCTCGCGCATCGCCGCGACGCTGGCTTCGCAGGTTTGCAGCGAACGCCGCAGCACCTCGATTTCGTCGAGCGATTTAATGGAGCGCGCCCGCTCCATGATCGACTGGCCTTCGACCAGCTTTAGCGACTGGCGCTGACTTTCCAGCACCAGCGTCAGATCGGCGCGGTCGATGGCGAGACGGTTTTCGGTAATCCCTTTTTCATGCAACAGCGAGATCATCGACGCGGCCCAGCGCCGCCCCATTTCGCTGGCGCGATTGCCGACCGCCATGAAGTCGGTGGTTAGCGCCGGCCGGATATCGTCGACGTGACCGTGCGACAGGTGTGCCGAGCTCGGCAGCTCGAACAGTACCGTCTCGCCACTGGCGAACAGGACCGCGTAGCGGCAGATGTTGTGCATGGTCCAGACCTGCATGTTGCGCGTTCCGGTGGCGTAACGAATGTGCACCGGGTCGAACAGCACGATGGCAGCGCATTCGGCCTCGACCAGTCGTCGCCTGACCTGCTCGACGCGCCAGGCCTGGATGCTGCGTTGGGTAGCAGCGTCAACGATCGACGGAAAATCTGAATTCATGTCCGAATCGAATCTCGAAAATTGCGATGGGTAAATCATACAAGTCACGCCGGATAAATCGACCCTTTTTGCAGCGGGTGACGCAGCGGCCGCTTCAGCGTATTCTTGTCGCCATAACAACACCAAGAGGAGGAACGGATATGAACCTGGAACGCGTCGTTTTTGGGTTTGTGATTATTCTGGCGTTAACCTTTACCTTCGCCTTTGTCATGGGCGACATCGACAACGCCAGCCATCACAACGTCTGGGTGCTGACGATCGCGATCCTGGTCAACCTGATTGCCACCGGGCTAAAGCTGGGTGATCGCTCGCAGGTAGGCGCGCTGTTACTGGCCAGCAGCCTGGTGGTCGACGTGCTGCTGATCGCCGCGCGCGTGGTCTGGGTCGTCGCCGAAAACGAGACCGCCTCGGGCCCCGGGCCGGAATCCATGGCAAATATCGTCTCGCTCGCCGGCGGCGCGCTGATCGCGAGCCTGGTCAGCGTCGTTATCCTGGTCGGCGACACCCTCCTGTCCCGCCGCTAGGTCTGCGCCATGGCGACCACGTCGGAGCTTGACCGGGTATCCATGGTGGTGCTGCGCTACATGCGCGGCCCGATCTTTGCGCTGATCATCGTTTACGCCATCGGGATTACCGGTATGGCCCTGATGCCGGGACTCGACGCCGACGGCAATCCGGCGCGCATGAGCCTGTTTCACGCGTTTTACTTTTTTACCTACACCGCAACCACTACCGGCTTCGGGGAAATACCAAACGAATTCACCGACGCGCAGCGCCTGTGGGCCATCGTCTGCATCTACATGGGCGTGATCGCCTGGCTCTACGCGATCGGTTCGATTTTCCGCCTGGTGCAGAATCCGCACTTCCTGCTGGCGCTGAACGAACATCGCTTCGCGCGCTCGGTGCAGCGCATCCGGCAGCCCTTTTTCATTGTCTGCGGCTTTGGCGATACCGGTAGCCTGCTGGCGCGCGGTTTGAGCGATCACTGGCTGCGCGGCGTCATCATCGACATCAACCCCGAGCGCATCAAGGCGCTGGGTTTACGCGATTACCACGTCGACATGCCCGGGCTGTGCGCCGACCCGGCGGTGCCGAAACACCTGGTCGACGCCGGGGTGCGCATGCCGAACTGCAAGGCGCTGGTAATTCTGACGATCAACGAGGAGATCAATTCGAGGATTTCGACCATGACGCGCCTGCTGAACCCGGATCTCCATATCCTGTGCCGCTCGAGTTCGAAGCGGCATATCGAGCATTTGAATTCGCTTGGCAACATCACCATCATCAATCCGTTCGAAATTTTCGCCCAGCTGCTGAGCATGGCGATTACCGCACCACGGTTACACAATTTAAACGCCTGCCTGGTGCGCAACCCGGGGGCGAAGCTCGGTGAACCGGTCCAGATACCGACCGGCGACTGGATCATCTGCGGCTACGGCCGCATGGGCCGCTGGATGTACCGCTATTTCGGGCAGCACGGCATCAAGCCGGTGATCATCGATCCGGAGGCCAAAAATGTCGAGGGCGCCGCGCGCATTATCAACCAGCATGCGAACCGGGATTCACTGTTGGCCGCCGGCATCGAACACGCCGCCGGTGTCGTCGCCGGAACCGATAACGATCACGTCAACCTCAGCATCCTGATGAGCGTCGCGGCTTTGAAATCCGGTGCTTTTACCATCGTGCGCCAGAACAGCCACGAAAACCAGATCGCCTTCGACGCCGCCAATGCAAACCTGGTGCTGCAATCCAGCCTGACCACGGCACGGCGGGTACTGAAGCACCTGATATCACCGCAGGTGCAGATTTTTATCGATTACCTGCGCGAACAGGGCGAGGATATCTGCGAGCAGGCGGTCGACCGCCTCAGGTTGCTGATCGGCGACAATCCGCCGCACCTGTGGCACGTGGTGCTGAACGAAGCGGATGCGTCGGCGGCGATCGAACACCTGCAGCAAGGACAGGCACTGTCGCTGGGCGAACTCCGGCGCGATCCGCATAACCTAGAGGTTTCATTGCCCTGCATGCCGTTGTCGATCACGCGCGGCGGGCAGCGCATCATGCTGCCGGCAGATAGCGAATTAATGCAACCGGGCGATGAACTGCTGTTTTGCGGCACCGAAAACGGCGAGCGCATGCTGTCAGCCTCGATGAACAACGTCTATACCCTCGACTACCTGATCACCGGCGTAGACAAGCCCAGGGGCTATTTATTCCAGTGGTTCGCTCAGCGGGCGACGTCCCCCTAAGCGGCTTGTTACCGGGGTAGAATGACGTAGAATGCTGCCAGCATCCAATCAAGGCCTTAATTTTCGAAAACCATGATTACTACCGACAAGTTTGTGTTTGTTCACATGCACAAAACCGGCGGCCAATCGCTGAGCCATATCATCGCTGACTGTGTTCCGGGCATGAAGCCCATCGGTTACCACTATCCCTACCACATGCTGCCAGCCGAGTACGCGGAGCTGCCGGTGGTCGGCATGGTGCGCAACCCCTGGGACTGGTACGTTTCATGGTATGCCTTCAATACCCGTCAGGACGTCGGCAACCCCCTGTTTTTCATCCTCTCCGACGGTTTCCAGGCCGATTACCGATCAGCCATCAAAAACCTGGTCAACCTGTGCTCCGACGATGTCAGCAGCCGCAACTATCGCAAGGCGCTGATAGATCTGTTGCCGGAATCGCTAGAGGGTAACGCCGGGGTCGGATTGACCAAGGACTCGATCCGCAGCATGACTTCCCCGGAGATCGGCTATTACAGCTGGCAGTTCCAGCGCATGCATGGCGACCTGGAAAACCCGGCACTGCATATCGGCCGCTTCGAAAATCTGCAGCAGGATTTCGTTTCGATCATGCGCGAACTCGACGTCGATGAGGCCGATGCGATGCAGGCAAGATTCGACAGCACGCCACGACTCAACGCGTCCCGGCACAGCCATTATTCGAAGTACCTGGACGACGAGCTGCGCGACCTTATCGCGCAAAAGGATGCGCTGATCATCGACCGCTACGGTTACCGGTTTGAAACGGATGATTCCGCTGATGCGGCGCTCGAGTTTCCGCCGATTCAAATCGGGTATCGTAATGACGGTTTTCAGAAAGTGGGCGGCGAGGAGCGCAATTTCAAACTGATTAAGCCCGAGGTCGATCTCGAATTCATCAAGCGCAAGCTGGCTAAAATCCCGGAACGCGCCTGGTTTGGCTCAGGCCGCGAGCAAACCTACGAAGTACACAAGCAAACCCAGGCGCTATTGCTGATTCACGACGATGATTTTCGCCACTACAATCCCACCTACAAGGAGCTTTACGGCCAGTTCAGGAAAGAGCTGCAACCAATTTTCGATTTCATTGCCGATTACTTCAAGCACGACGGCTTTATCGTACGCGCCCTGTTCGCCCGACTCGCCGCCCACGGCCGCATCGATACGCATACCGATGGCCTTTACAGCCTGCTGAAATGCAATCGTATCCATATCCCGATCATAACCAACGACCAGGTCGTGTTTACCATCGGCGGCGAGCAAAAAGTGCTGGGGGAAGGCGAAATGTGGGAAATCAACAATGCCACGCTGCACGCAGTCGACAATAACAGTGACCATGACCGCATTCACCTGATTATCGACTGGGTGCCCAACGCCACGGTTCGACTGGAGGACAAGCGCCCCCCGCAGGCCGCGCCCAAAAAGTCAGCTGCGGACAGCGCGATTCCAAACTATCGTGGCAGACCTGTGGGCCGTAACGAACTCTGCCCCTGCAATTCGGGCAAGAAATTCAAGCACTGCCACGGCATACCGCGCTAGAGCGGTCGATAGGCGATGCACTCGATTTCTACCAGGATATCGATCAGGAAGTCGCTGACCAGCGCGGAGCGCGTGGGCGGCTCACTCGGGAAGTACTCGGTGTAGACCGCGTTGAATCCGGGAAAGTCTTCGCGCTTTTTCAGCCAGACCATCGATTTGACGACATCTCCAGGTTCGCAGCCGGCCTCGGCCAGAATTTCGCTCAAGCCATCCAGGCAGGCCCTGGTCTGCTCCTCGATACCGCCATCGGTCATGGGTTTGCCGTCGCGCATCGGCACCTGTCCGGTTACGAAAACGAAGTCCCCGGCGCGAATCGCTTTGGATAGCGAAAGTACCCGGCCATCGATTTCCAGCGGGCCACCGATTACCTGCTTTGCCGACATAGTCTGTCCTCCCGATACATGTTGCGTTATATTCCGGGGCACTCGAATCCCCTGTCGGATTACTATATTGGAACTTCGATGAGCCTGACACAAGAATTGATCGGCCTGATACGCAAGCGGCCAATTGCAGCGACCGACCTAGACGACGCAGCGCTGTTCACGCTGGACGCCGTGGCTACCGCCTATGCCGGCAATGCGACGCCAGTGGGCGCAATATTACGCAGCTGGGCAAACGACGGCGATCTCGACCTTAAGCGCAAGGCGTTGCTGATGGGCGCACTGACGCATATTACCGAGACCGACGACCTGCATCGCGCCTCGGTGACCCACCCCGGCTGCGTCGTGGTGCCGGCGGTGCTCGCCCTGGGCGAAAAAACAGGCGCCAGCGGCGAACAAATGCTGCGCGCGATACTGCACGGTTTCGAAGCCATGTGCCGTATTGGCGCCGCGATGGGACCGGCGCATTACCGTATCTGGCACAACACCGCGACCTGTGGACCCTTCGGCTCGGCGATGGCGGCGGCTAGCCTGCTCGAATTGACCGAAGAACAGACCCTGAACGCGCTCGGCAACGCCGGCACCCAGTCCAGCGGCCTGTGGCAATTCATGGAAACCGGCGCGATGAGCAAACACCTGCATGCGGGCCGCGCCAGCGAATCGGGGCTGCTTGCGGCCGAACTGGCGGCGCATGGCTTTACCGGTCCGGCCGAAATCCTCGAGGGCAGCAAGGGCCTGTTTGCCGGCACCTGCAACGATCCGATACCGGAAAACATACTGCGCCAGCCGGACGACCAGTGGCAGCTCTCGCTGACTTCGATCAAGCCCTGGCCCTCCTGTCGGCACACGCATCCGATCATCGACTGCGCGCTCGAAATCCACCAGCTGCTCGACGGCAATCCGGTCAGGGAGGCCGGCATTAAGACTTACCAGGCGGCGCTCGATGTTTGCGATTGCCGCGAGCCCGAGACCGAGTACCAGGCCAAGTTTTCGCTTTACCACACGGCTGCAATTGCGTTGACCGATGGCGCGGTCGGGCTGGATTCGTTCGACGCCGACGCGCGCGCACGCAGCGCGCCGCTGCGTCGTGCCACCAGCGTATCTATCGTCGATCCCTACGCGTCGAATTACCCGCTATCCTGGGGCGCCGAGGTCACTGCGGTGACCGAATCCGGCGAGGCTTTCAAGGTTTCGCGCAAGGATTGCAAGGGAGACCCCGAGCTGGCGCTGGACCGATCGGAGATGCGCGCCAAGGCGACGGGATTGCTGCAATACGGCGGCCTAGACGAGACGGCCGCAAACCGGGTTTGCGAAGATGTGCTCGCGCTGCCGACCACGCAAAACAATCCGCGGCTATTCACCCGCTTTATAGATCACTTATCCCGCTAGGTCATCCTCACGCTGGCCTGTACTTTCCGACGGGGATTCTGGGACTAAAGAATCACTTTATTTCGATAATTCTAGAAATATAGTTGAAAGATAAAGACAAATCGACTAGTATCTGCCTCATGAAACTGGACACTGCCGCCAATGTTCTCGCCAAGATCGGCAACCCCACCCGGCTCAGGATCGTACGCTTGCTGGTACGCGCCGGCGACGAGGGCCTGCCGGTCGGCGTGATCCAGAAACAGCTGGGGATCCCGGGTTCGACCCTGACGCATCACATAACCCATTTGAAGTCCGCCGGCGTTATTCGCCAGCAGCGACAGCAGGCGACCTTGCTCTGCAAAATCGAGTTCGGCGTAATCCAGGGCCTGGTCGATTACCTGACCGAAGAATGCTGCGCCGACGTCGAGTCCAGTGAAACCGCAGCCTGATTTTTCATACTCTTTATTTCGAGATTACTAGAAACATGAATACATTAACCGAGGCCCGAAACCGCAACCAGCCCTTGCTACAGTTACTCGGCTCAGTGTGCAGGGACCGGGTTTTCATGGCCATGGCGCTGATGTTAATCCTGCTGGCGTTACTAGACCTGCAGCAGCTGCCGCTCAGCGTGTTGTTCACCCTCGAGGCGCTGTGGGAAATGCTGCCGTTTTTCGCGCTTGCCATCGGCATCGCCGCCTATGCCAGGGCCACCAGTGCCGATAGCCTGATCGCGAAAGCCTTTAGCGGCAACCCGGTGCGGGCGACCATGCTGGCGGCACTGGTCGGCGCCATTTCTCCGTTCTGCTCCTGCGGCGTCATTCCATTGATTGCCGCGATGCTGGGCGCCGGCGTCCCGCTGGCGCCGGTCATGGCTTTCTGGATCGCGTCACCGATCATGGACCCTGAAATGTTCATCCTCACCGCTGCCGGCATCGGCTTCAACTTCGCGCTTGCCAAGACCATCGCCGCGATGTCGATGGGCTTGATGGCCGGCCTTTCTATCCTGCTCATCCAGCGCTACGGTGGGCTAGAATCGCCGCTGCGTGCCGAGGTGACCGGTTGCTGCGACAGCAGTTGCTCGGCTTCAGCCCAGAAAACGGTTCTATGGAAGTTCTGGCAGGAACCCGAGCGCATCGAGGTTTTTGGCGCAGAATCCGTCGCGATCGGCGTTTTTCTCGGTAAATGGCTCACGCTCGCTTTTTTCCTCGAAAGCCTGATGCTGGCCTACGTGTCATCCGACTGGATCGCCGGCTATTGATCGAAATCGGCATGACGCCAGGCGCGGCGATGGCATTCATTACCGCCGGCGCGGTATCGTCGGTCCCTGCCGCGATCGCGGTCTGGGCGCTGGTCAAGAAACCGGTGTTTCTGCTCTACCTGGCGCTCGGATTGACCGGCGCGATGATCTCCGGTTTTGTTTACCAGCTCAGCGGCGGCGCCATCTAACGAACCCGAAATTGCAATCCAATTTCGGTGAAAATCGGTTCAGAAGAACGGGGTCAGAGTAAAAATAGGCCGGCGGCCTATTTTTACTCTGACCCAGATCTTTTTGGTATTACAATCGCATAACCACCTTGCAGGCCTCGCCGGCGTTCAGCCGGGTAAAGCCGGTCTCGAAATCGTCGAAATCGATATGGTCGGTAATCACCGGCGTCACGTCGAGACCGCTGCCGAGCATTGCCACCATCTTGTGCCAGGTTTCGAACATCTCCCGCCCGTAAATTCCCTTCAGGCTGAGGCCTTTGAAAATCGCCTGGTTCAGGTTCACCTGCGGTATATTCGGGTAGATGCCGAGCAGCGCAATCTTGCCCCCGTGATTGATGATATCGATCAGGTCGTGCAACGCGTTTTCATTGCCGGACATCTCGAGCCCGACGTCGAATCCCTCCAGCATGCCGAGTTCCTCCATGACGTCGTGCAAGTCTTCCTTACCGGCCAAAACCGTGCGGCTAGCGCCGAACTGGTCCGCCATTGCCAGGCGCTTTGCGTTGACGTCGGTAATCACGACATGGCGCGCGCCGACGTGGCGTGCCACCGCGGTCGCCATCAGACCGATCGGACCGGCGCCGGTGATCAGCACGTCCTCGCCGACCAGGTCGAAGGATAAAGCGGTATGCACGGCGTTACCCAGGGGGTCGAGGATAGACGCGATATCGTCGCTGATTTCTTCGGGAATCTTGTAGGCGTTATCCGCGGGGATACAGACATACTCGGCGAACGCCCCGGGCCGGTTGACGCCAACCCCGCGCGTATCGCGACACAGGTGCCCGCGCCCGGCGCGGCAGTTACGGCATTCACCGCACATGATATGTCCCTCTCCGGAAACCCGGTCCCCGACCTTGACCGAATGTACCAGCTCCCCGATCTCCTCGATCACGCCGATATACTCGTGTCCGATCGTCATCGGTACCGGCACATGCTCCTGCGCCCACTGGTCCCAGTTATAGATATGCAGGTCGGTACCGCAGATCGCGACCTCGTTCACCTTGATCAGGACGTCCTCGGGTCCGGGCTCGGGCCTGGGCACATCCTGCATCCACAGGCCGGGTTTCTCATGGGCTTTTACCAACGCTTTCATGACAGGCTCCTATGAAATCAGCTGCAACTGTTTGCCAACCACGATAAACGCATCGATGGCGCGTTCGAGCTGCTCGCGGCTGTGCGCGGCGCTCATCTGGGTGCGCACGCGCGCCATCCCCTGCGGCACCACCGGGAACGAAAAAGCGGTGACATAAACGCCGTGCTGCATCAGTTCAGCGGCAAGTTGCTGCGCCTTGACCGCGTCGCCGGTCATGATCGGCACGATCGGGTGGGTACCGGCAATGACGTCGAAACCCGCGGCGCCGATGCGCTCGCGAAAATAGCGCGTGTTATCAGCGAGCTGCTGGCGCAGCTCGGCACTGGCTTCGAGCAGGTCGAGTGCCGCCAGCGTCGCGTTGACGATACTCGGCGCCAGGCTGTTGGAGAACAGGTAGGGCCGGGCGCGCTGTCGCAGTATGTCGATCACCGGTTGCGGCCCCGTGATATAGCCACCGCTGGCGCCACCGAGGGCCTTGCCGAAGGTGCCGCTGGTAATATGTACCCGCCCCTCGACGCCGTGCATTTCAGGGGTGCCGGCACCGCGCTCGCCGATAAACCCGATGGCGTGGCTGTCGTCGACCATGACCAGCGCGTCGTGCGCCTCGGCCAGGTCGCAAATCGCCGACAGGTTAGCGAAAGTGCCGTCCATCGAGAATACCCCGTCAGTAACCACGAGACGAAACCGCGCTCCCGCGGCCGCGCTCAGTTTCGCCTCGAGATCGGCCATGTCGTTATTGGCGTAGCGCAATCGCTGCGCCTTGCACAGCCGTATGCCGTCGATAATCGAGGCGTGGTTGAGACTATCCGAGATAACCGCATCATTTTCGTCGAGCAGCACCTCGAAGATACCGCCGTTAGCGTCGAAACAGGACGAAAACAGGATCGCGTCGTCCATTCCGACGAAGTCGGCCACCTTGCGCTCGAGCGACTTGTGGATGTCCTGGGTGCCGCAAATGAAGCGCACCGAGGCCATGCCGAAGCCATGACTGTCGAGACCCTCGTGGGCGGCGGCCAGCATATCGGGGTGGTTGGCAAGGCCAAGGTAATTGTTAGCGCAGAGGTTGATCAGGTCTTCATCCCAGTTCTGCGCATGTACGCTCGGGCCCTGGGGAGATTCGAGCGGGCGTTCGGGTTTGAAGAGTCCCTGTTGGCGAATATCTTCCAGCACCGATTGCAGGTGATTGATGAGTTCGATTGACATACGCCAGCACCCCCCGATAGACAGGAGCCCCAATATAACTATTTTTGCGCGGCGATAAAGAATTTAGTGATGTTTTTTCTCTACCATTCGTTGCGCCAGCAGGTACAGGACAAGCCCGGTAAGAGCGAGTAGCATCAGGCTCGGCAATACCAGTGCGTACCCGCCCCAGGACCAGCCCAGCGAGCCGAGGAACGGCGCCGACGCCGAGCCCGCCAGGTAAACCAGCGCCAGCGCGCCCGACTTGGCGCCAAACTGGCGCTCTCCGAGCAGTTCGCGCGCGATCACCGGTCGAATGATACTGACCATGCCGTAGGCGCCGCCGAACAGGATAACGAAACCGACCAGCATCACCGGCGTGGCACCAGCGCCGATCAGCAGCAGGATCGAGGCCGCCATCAGCACGAAGCAGCTAATCGCGATACCGTGATTGGACACGCGACGCTCGGCGGCCATCATCGCCAGTCGGCCGGCCACCTGCATCGGCCCGATAAACGAGATCGCGACGACCGCTACCTCGGGATCGATTTCGCGCTCATCGAGAATCGGCAACAGGTGGTGTAGCGTAATACCGTGCATCACGGCGCCCAGCCCGAAGCCGAGCGCCAGGCACCAGAACACCGGCGACTGCAGGAAGGAACGCTCCGCCAGCGAGAGATGGGGATTTTCGATGTGTCGATGGGCGCCCGCCCTTTCCACGGCGCTGGCGCCCAGCCACATCAGCGGCGCTACTACCAGGATCGCGATCGCGCCGAAGAAAAACACCGCGCTGCGCCAGCCAAAGGCGCCGGCAAGGCTGTGCGCCACCGGGAAACTGACCGTGCCGGCGAATCCAGCGACCAGGGTGACGAAAATGATCGATCGCCTGGCCTGTTCGCCGCGCGCCCGCGTAATCAGCGCGAAACAGGGCTCGTACAGGCTGCCCGACATACAGACGCCAAGCACTCCCCAGATCAGGTAAAACTGCCAGCGGTACTCGACCTGGCTCAACAACATCATGCAACAGCCGCCGACCATCGTCGCCACGGTCATCATCAATGCCCCCTTACCGGCATCGATCAGGCGTCCGTAGAGCGGCGAGCAAAACGCCGATACGAACACCGCGAGTGTAATCGCCGCGGTCAGGTCGGCACGGCTCCAGCCAAGCGACTTTTCCCAGTGCAGCAGCAGCGCCGGAAAGCTGTAGTAAATGCAGGCCCAGATCAGCATCTGCGCCACCGCAAGCATTAATATCGGCCTGTCTCTCATCTTACCCCGTGCTGCTAATGGTCACATCGGCGCGAGCCGAAATCCGGTCGAATAATTTCGCGCGCCACGCGAGCATCCGCCAACCCGTGAGCCACTCCCGGATCTTCGACTGAAGGAAACCATAAAACGATATGAAACAAAAAAATCTGTTGCTATGATGCCACCCAATTCGAAACATGGATACACGCAGAACTCCGGTCCATGCTCCAGCCACAGCGATATGATTACATCATTGCCGGTGCCGGCTCGGCGGGTTGTGCGCTGGCGGCACGGTTGTGTGAAGACCCGGATATCTCGGTATGCCTGGTCGAGGCCGGCGGTCCCGGCAACAGCCTGTTCGTGCGCATGCCGGCCGGCAACGGATTCATCTTCGGCAATCCCAAATTCGACTGGGGCTACGAAAGCACGCCACAGTCCGGACTGGACGGTAGAAGCATTTACTACCCGCGCGGTAAAGGTGTTGGCGGCACCTCGCTGCTAAACGGCCTGGTCTACGTGCGCGGCAATGCCCTGGATTTCGACCGCTGGCGCGACCAGGGCATTCCTGGCTGGGGTTACCGGGACGTCCTGCCCTACTTCAAAAGATCCGAGTCCGCGCCACACCGCGATCCCGGCTTTCACGGACACTCCGGGCCACTCAAAATCACGCCCGCGGAAAACTACTGCGCAGTCAGCAGGAAGTTCGTTGCAGCCGCGCAACAGGCCGGTGCGCCTTTCAACGAAGACTTCAATGGACAACGCCAGGTCGGCGTCGGACGAATAGACGCCAAGGTATTTAACGGCCAGCGACAATCGACTTCGTCAACCTACCTGAAACAGCGACCGGGCAACCTGACGCTTATGGCCATGGCCCAGGCCATTCAGGTAAAACTCGCCGGCAACCGGGCCGTCGGGCTTAAGATTTTCGGTAACGGATCGGCGCAGACGATATTTGCGGAGCGCGAGGTGATTTCCTGCCTGGGCGCGTTCGAATCGCCCAAACTGCTGATGCTGTCCGGCATCGGGCCGGCAGACCACCTGCGCCAGTTCGGCGTCGAAGTCGTACTCGACCTGCCCGGCGTCGGCGAATCGCTGCAGGATCATCCCAACATGCCGCTGACTTTCGAAATCAGGGACGGTTCGCTGAGCTTCGCCCGATATCAAAGACTCGACCGCGCCCTGTGGCTGGGTATGCAGTACCTGTTCAACAAGCGCGGACCGGCGACGGGGCCGTTCTGGAGCACGGCCCTGTTTCACGCCCTCGACGGTGGCGAGCTGCCCGAGCTTGAAGTCTACTGCACTCCGATGGTGGTCAGGGAAGGCGCCGAAGGGGCCGGCTGGACACTGCAGAACCTGTTGAACCCGGGGCGCGCGGTTCTCGCACGCGGCAAAACCGCGGCGCCCGGTATCCAGTTCGATATCAACCTGCTGCGACCGCATAGCAAGGGTAAAGTGCGCCTGGCCTCCAACAACCCTCATGATTATCCGCTCATCGATCCTGCTTTTTTTGAAGATCAGGATGACGTCGGGAAACTGATCGACGGAGTCGAATACATCCGCGACATTACCCGGCAGCCCGCACTTGGCGACATCGTCGGTAAGGAGATCACTTTCGGTCCGGCGGTCACTTCACGCCCGGCCATGGCTGCCGCGTTACGCGCCAACGTGACGACCGGCCATCACCCGGTTTCGAGCTGCCGTATCGGTGCCGACAGCGATCCCCGGTGCGTGCTCGATGCCGAGTTCCGCGTGCGTGGTATCGAGGGCCTGCGCGTGGTCGACGCATCGGCCTTCCCCGACCAGATCAGCGGCAACCCGAATGCGGGCGTCATCATGATGGCCGAACGAGCAGCCGATTTTCTGCTGGGCAAAC
>CAMYON010000022.1:38754-48160 GCA_947260025.1 uncultured Gammaproteobacteria bacterium | reverse complement strand
TTCGCCGAGGCGTGCAACAGGTCGCGAAAATTACCGAGCGCGTGCTGGCGAATTACCTGCTGGTCGTCATAGGGCTTCAAGGTCGGACCGAGACCGTTGACCAGGTGGATATTGAAATGATCGCTCCAGAACTCGACCATGATCTCGAACAGCTGGCGCTTGCTGAACATCTGGCGATACTGGGTCGCCGCAACCATTTGCGAGGCAACGTCGAAAATGTTGTCAGGGAATCCACCCAGTAATTGCAGCGGGGTTTGCGTGGTTAGCGGGAACAGCGCCTGGATATCGGCTTCGAGGCTGCCATCGTTTATTCCCAGGTAATTCATTTGCTGTTCGAGGTAATTGCCGATACCCAGGTTCTGAATCGAGGTAAGCTCGTCGCGATGTGGGCCAAAGCTGGTGCGTTTGAGCACCGAGTATTCAGCCGACGGTTTCGGAACTGGCGACTGTGCCGGCGTCCGCGGGACATCCTCGTCGGAATCCGAACCGCCACCACCGCCGCCACAGGCGGGCAACGCCGTGGCGAGCGCGCCATAGCCCAGCCCTGTGCCCAGCAGCTGTAAAAACTCGCGCCGATTCTGCATTCTGCCGAGAATCGCGCTCAGATCGATGTTGGCTGGTTTTGCCATCGGCACCCACGGACCTCAAATAACCGGACATCATGATAAGTCATGCTAACTGAACCGGATATTAATCAGTTCACAGTATAGAGTCACCGTCATGGTGAAGATTTTGAAGATAGTAACAGGAAGACCGATCGCCGCTGGCCTGGATTCGAGGAGCCTGCTCAGGTTTTGATGTTGTCCTGCGCCTTCAACCTTTGCATCATCTGGGCCAGCTTGATCATGCTGTGGCGCATGCGATTGAACGCGCGCAACATTTCAGCAATTTCATCGTTCCCGGTCACCTTGATTTCCGGGTTGCGCAGGTTGCCATCAGCGATTTCATCCGCCATTCGGACGACTTGCGATACCGGCTTCAACACCAGCCTGCGGATGACGATATTGATCACCAGGAACAGGAGCATAAATATGACGGCCATCGAAACGATGAAACTGATAAAGTTCTCGCCGGCCAGTCCAACCGGCAAGCTGTAGGCAACCACCACTGTAACCAGCGCCAGGCCGAGCAAGAAAGTAGCGCCTAAAATCAGGTTTACTCTTGTTGTTAACTTCATCGTGAATCCCGATTAGACTGGTGAAGCCTGGCAAAAATTGCAGGTCAGGTTAGCGTCAATGCCTTGCCACGAATCCAACCTGGGATCGATGAGTGACTTTACAGGGCTAACGGGAGTATAGCAGTAATATCGGCCGCCACCGCTGGCGGCCAGGTTCAAGCTGGTGATATCGGTCGGGCCTTTACCCTGGCGGCAAAATTAGTAATGCTCGACACGGCGTTACGCGTTTTTATCGTCATGCACAATCAATTCGTAAAGCTGCTTTATCGCCGGTATCGATGATACAGATCAAACCTTTGTGATCGCTATCCCCGGTATACTCGATACTTCTTCGAAACGGCCAGGTTCCGAGAGTGCTTGCCATGCAGGCTTTCAACCACGAGGTAGCTTCCCGACTGCGTGAAATCGCCGACCTGCTGAAATCACAGCAGGCCAACCCGTTTCGCGTCAACGCCTATCGCCACGCCGCCGACACCCTCGACAATCTCGGTCAGGACGTCGCCGAGCTGATGCAGTCCAGCGGCATCGAGGGACTAGTCGCACTGCCGGGCATCGGTGAGGGAATTGCGCGCTCGATCTACGAATATATCGCCACCGGGCGCATGTCGCGTCTCGAGAATCTCAAGGGTGTCAGCGACCCGGTCGAGCTGTTTCGCTCGATTCCGACGGTCGGCCGGGCACTGGCGGAACGCATCCATGACGCGCTGCACGTCGACAGCCTCGAAGCGCTGGAGAACGCGGTACGCCAGGGCCAGCTGGCGCGGGTCGAGGGACTCGGCAGCAAACGTCGCGAGGCGATCGAAGCCTGGCTGCAAAAGCACCTGGACGACCAGCGCCGGCCCGTCAGGGCCGCCCCGGTCAGCAACGGCCCCGCGGTCAAGCTGATACTGCGCGTCGACGACGAGTACCGACAAAAATCGGCGGCGGGCAAGCTGCCAATGATTACCCCGAAACGTTTCAACCCGGAAAACCGGGCCTGGTTACCGATTCTGCATACCACGCGCGATCACTGGCACTTCACCGCGCTCTACTCAAACACGGCGCGAGCACACCAGCTGGGGCGCACCGCGGACTGGGTCGTTATTTACTTCTACGACGATCATCATCGCGAGGGGCAACACACCGTGGTCACCGAAACCCACGGCAACCTGCAGGGCCGGCGCGTGGTGCGCGGACGCGAGGCCGAATGCCTGCAGTATTACGATTCGGTAGACGGCGCGCGGTAAACGTAGCGCAGCTGTACCAGCCCCGCTCCCAGGCCGAGCAACAGCAGGATAAACAACAGCAATCCACCCAGCAGCGGAATCGTCTGCAACAGGCCAAGCACGAAAATAGCGACGATGACCGAGATCAAGCGGCGCCCGCGTGACGAGATATCCTGCTTGAATAGCTTCGCACCGCGCTCGGCCACAAAGAAACAGGCGATCAGGAAACCCGCCAGCAACGCCACGCAATAAAGCGCCAGCACGCTCAAGCCTATCCACAGCCCGAGCACGATTAGCATCAGGAAGAACGCCAGCATCGGGGTAACCACCAGGAACGCGAAACCGAGCCCGAGGCTGATAATAGGGTCTGCGGAGATGCGCCGCACCGAGGCCACCGTGTAATGCGGAAACAGCAGGTAAAACAGGATACTGGCAACCACCAGCGTAATCGAAAAAAACAGTCCGAAGCCGCGATCGGCGTATTTCGATTCGCCCGCCTGGTAGTCGATCTGCCCGTTGATCCGGGCTGCGCTCGCGGTCACCGCGGGTTGCGGGCTGCTGTACTTCAGGTTACCGGCAATCTGCGCGCTGTCCAGGATCTCGATATCCCCACCTTCGAGCTCGACGTCGCCCAGCACGATACCGGACAGCCGAATTTCGCCGCCGATGACCTTGAGGTCGCCACTGATGGTTCCGGCGACATGAACCTCGCCGCCGACCAGCCAGGCATCCCCGCCAACCGTCGTCGCCCCACCCAGGTAAATCGAGCCGCCGCTGGCGACCAGGTCGTCGCCGATACGGGCGTCGATATCGAGTTCACCGCCGCTGATGCGAATGTCGTCATCGAAGGCGCCACGAATTCGCAGCGAACCGCCGGCCGCGATCAGATCGCCCGCCACCCGGTGACCGATCAGCAGTTCGCCGCCCGCGACGATGACGTCGCCGTTGATATCGGCATCGATATCGACCACGCCGCCGGCGCCGTAATAGTCGTCGTCGATCGTGCCCCGCTCGGTAACGCGCTCACCCGCGGCGCTCGCCGCCAGCGTGGCGCAGGGGAGCGTCAACAACAGGCCCGCAAACAAGGCCCGTATGGATGCGGCGTAGCGCCCCGCTTTAGTCCGCGCTGGTTTCACTCTGATCACTGATCTTCGCCGGTTTGGGTTCGCCTTTGGGCCAGGCGCCGAACGGATAGGGGAGGTATTCAGAGTTGTAGGTCAGGAACTGAAAAGCCTGGTACAGGTAAGTGCTGAGCCCCTGGCCCAGTTTCAACAGGCGATCGTTGGTCTCGCCGGTGAACAGCTTGAGCAGGAATTGAAACAGGATGACCATGCCCAGCACCACTTCGGCGATCCTGGTAAAGATAATGTACAGCAGCATGTAGAGGCCGCGCTTCCAGGTCGAATGGCTTTTCAGGTTGTCTTTGACGTCGTTACTCATGGTGATTGTGTCCTCGGCTGGTTTTTTGCCAATATACTCCCGTGGTGCCGAAAATCTAGCAACAGCTCGCGGTATTCGAGTTGATCTGGCTCAATGTCCCCGATTAAATACCCCGCATAGTATAAGACCAGGCAAAATTACTGTTCAGGATCGGTAAATAAAGCGCTGGTAGACTGATACCATTGCGCTTATTGGCCGGTCGACGGCAACGTCGACCCAAGGGAGAAAATGCTGGCGATGGCGACAAGACTTTCAATCACGATGCTCAAGCTGTGCTGCCTGCTTTTGCTGTCCGGAGCGTCGTCAACGCTTCCCGCAAGCGAAACCAGTGCGCCGGACCCTCGTGACCTGATTCGCGCGGCGATGGAGCACTGGCGCGGAGTCACCTCGTATTCCGAAATGACCATGGTCATTCATCGCAGCGACTGGGAACGCAGTTTCTCGATGCAGGCCTGGACCGAGGGCGACAAGCTGTCGCTGGTGCGCGTCACCGAGCCGAAGCGTGACGCCGGCAACGGCACCCTGGTCAAGGACCAGAACATGTGGACTTTTTCACCCAAGATTAATCGAGTACTCAAGGTGCCGTCGTCGATGATGAACCAGAGCTGGATGGGTAGCGACTTTTCCAACAAGGATATCAGCAAGTCGACCGATATCATCGATCAGTACGATCATCGCCTGTTGAAAACCGAAACCGTGGAGGATCACGTCCGCTACACCATCGAATCGATACCCCATGAAGAGGCCGCGGTCGTCTGGGGCAAGGAAGTTGTCGTGATACGTGACGATTTCGTCATGTTGCGCCAGGAATTCTGGGACCAGGACGACGTGCTGGTTAAGGAAATGGAATCGACCGAGCTCAGGGAAATGGATGGCCGCATCATCGCCGCGCGCATGCGCATGCAAAAACTGGAAAACCCCGGCGAGTGGACCGAAATGACGGTCGACGCAATCGATTTCGATATCGAACTCGGGAGCAATGTGTTCACGCTGTCGAACCTGCGGAATCCCCGGCAGTGAGGGACGTCACGCTGCGGATGGCCTGGCGCAACCTTTGGCGCCACTGGCGCCGCACCTGGCTGACCGTCGGCGCGATGATATTTTCCAACGGCCTGCTGATCTTCGCGATGTCGCTGCAATTCGGCAGTTACGACATGATGATCGACAATTCGCTGCAGGCCTATTCCGGGCATTTACAGCTGCAGCATCCGCGCTACCTCGACGAGCCGAAAATGCGTTACGCGGTCGACGACATCACCGCGACGGGCGCGCGCCTGCGTCGCGAGCTCGGTCTCGAAAGCATTAGCGCCCGCGCCGCCGGCTTCGCCCTGGCTTCGAGCGAAGAACGCTCCTACGGACTGCAGATCATCGGTGTCGATCCGGCACGCGAGCCACTGGTATCGACCCTGCCCGGCCTGGTCAAACAGGGACGATACCTCGAACCCGGCGTGGCCGGGGAAATTGTTATCGGCGCGGTGCTGGCACGCAACCTCAAGGTTAAAACGGGTGACGAGCTGACTTTCATCGGCAGCGGTTTCGACGATTCATTCGCGGCCGGAATTGTCAGGGTGGTCGGCATCTTCGAGTCGGGCATTGCCGATCTCGATCGCGCACTGGCCCAGGTCGACCTCGCGTATTTCCAGGAGGTTTTCGCAATGCAGGAACGCGGCCACAGCCTGACCGTGCGCGCGCAGCACATCGACGACGTCGAATCGCTGCAGGCCAAAATCGCGACACTGCTGGACAACAATGAATCCACCCTGTTGCGTCACTGGGACGAACTGCAACCGGGCCTGCGCCAGGCGATCCAGGCGGACATGGCCAGCAATTCGTTCATGTACATCGTACTGATCGTACTGGTAGCCTTCAGCGTGCTCAATACCCAGCTGATGTCGGTGCTCGAACGCACCCGCGAGTTCGGCACGATGATGGCGCTGGGTCTGCAACCGGGCCGACTGGCGCGCCTGGTCATGCTCGAAACCGCGTTGATGACCGCGCTCGGCCTGGTGCTCGGTATCGTCGTCGGGCTGATAATCAATCTTTACCTGAGCCGCGTCGGATTTTCCTACCCGGGCATGGACGAGGTCGCGCTGAAGTTCAACCTGCCCGAGCGGATCTACCCGGCCATTTCCGTGGCATCGATGACGTTGGGTCCCGCCGCGGTCGCTGTCGGCAGCCTGCTGGCGGCGCTCTACCCCGCGCTCAGGCTTTATTTACTGACGCCGATCGAAGCAATGCGGGCGGTCTGACGTGGCTCGATTCTCTGTCCATTTCAAAACGATACTGACGCTGTCCTGGCGTAACCTGTGGCGCAACCGCCGCCGCACCGCGATCATGCTGGGTGCAATTTCGGTTGGTGTCTGGGCGATGATCTTCATGACCGCGCTGATGCGCGGCATGGTCGACGACATGTTGAACCAGGGCATTCGCAACCTGCCCGGACACGTCCAGATCCAGCATCCCGAGTTTCTCGACGACCCGAACGTCGTCAACAGTATCGATGAAGCGCAAGGCGATCTGCTGGCCGCGCTGAAAGACGACGGCACCCGCGTATGGGCCAACCGCATCCGGGTGCCCGCCGTGATTGCCAGCGAACGCGAAAGCCGCGGCGTCAACCTGGTTGGTATCGAACCCCTGTCCGAGGCCGAAATTACCGGTTTGCCGGGGCAGATCGCCGCGGGACGGTTTCTCGAGTCGAACGACGACAAGGGGCTCGTCATCGGCGCGAAACTCGCCGAACGCCTCGAAACCAGGCTGGGCAAACGGGTTGTCGTCATGAGCCAGGATCCCGACAACAATATTGCCGAACGGGGATTTCGCGTGGTTGGCATTTATCGCGCGGAACTGGCCGCACAGGAAGAATTCAACGTCTACGCTGCCCGCGCAACCCTGCAAAAACTGCTCAAAATTGAGGGCCGGGTTTCGCAGATCGTGCTCGTCGACGACGATTATCGCGATGTCGAGGCGCTCTACCAGCGGGTCGCGGAAGCCGCTCCGGAAGGAGTCGAAGTCAAACCCTGGTATGAAATCGATACCTACCTGGCTGTCATGTTCAACATGATGGACGGTTTCGTGCTGGTCTGGGTCGTCATCATTTTTCTCGCGCTCTCCTTCGGCCTGGTGAATACCCTGGTGATGGCGGTGTTCGAGCGCATTCGCGAAATCGGCCTGATCCAGGCCCTCGGCATGCGCCCGGGCCTTATCGTTTACCAGATTCTGCTCGAATCCCTGCTGTTGCTGTTGATCGGGCTGTTCATCGGCAATTTGCTCGCACTGATCACGATCAAACCGCTGGAGGATGGACTCGACGTATCCATTGTCGCCGAGGGCATGGCGATGATGGGCGCCGGCAGCGTCATCTACCCCAACCTGAGCCTTTACGACGTGATGCTGGCCAACGTCGTGGTCATTCTGCTCGGCATCCTGACCAGTATTCTTCCCGCCTGGCGCGCCTCCCAGCTCGATCCGGTGCGCGCGCTCAACACCCACTGAGGCGATATCCATGAGTTCAATTCGCTGCCGCCAACTTTGCAAAACCTTCAAACAGGGCGACGAAATCATAACCGGCCTGGACCACATCGATCTCGACATCGACGAGGGTGAGTTCGTCTGCCTGTCCGGACCTTCGGGTTCGGGTAAAACCACACTGTTGAACGCGATCGGCGGGCTGGATACCCCCGACAGTGGCGAAATCCACATGGGTGATATCCGCGTCGACCAGCTCGAACGCGGTCCGCTGGCCGACATGCGCCTGCACCATATCGGTTTCGTGTTCCAGGCTTACAACCTGATTCCGGTTCTGACGGCGCAGGAAAACGTCGAGTTCGTCATGGAGGTACAGGGCATGGCGGCGTCTGAACGCGCTCAAAAAGCGCGCGACATTCTCAAGGAAGTCGGTCTGGAGGGAATGGAAGATCGCCGCCCGGCGCAGCTGTCGGGCGGTCAGCAGCAGCGTGTCGCGGTAGCGCGCGCGATCGTTTCGCATCCAGACCTGGTACTGGCCGACGAGCCCACCGCGAATCTCGACAGCGTCTCGGCAGGACACCTGATGGGTTTGTTTCAGGAATTGAACCAGCATCACAAGATTACCTTCGTCATCTCTACCCACGACAAGCGCGTCATGCGTTACGCCCGGCGACTGATCAAGATGCAGGATGGGAAAATCATCGGCGATGAAGCGCAATAGTTGTCATTCGTTGACAGCTGCCGTCATTCCGGCGAATGCCGGAATCCATCCCTCGGGCTACGGTGAGATTTACCCGGAAAGCCTTTCAGGCTTTCCGGCGACTTTTATCCGCGATCGAAAATGGATCCCGGCTTTCGCCGGGATGACGTTGCTAATGTTCGCCGGCAACGCCCATGCATACGATTTTGGCGGTCACGCCAAGCTGCAGGCCACGGTAGTCGATTTGCCTGCCGACAGCCTGCTGCGCGATTTCGGCGATGACCCGCTGCGCGATAACGCGGCCGACCTGCGGCTCAATCTCGGCGACCGGGCCGGCGGCTGGAGCTGGCGCGCCGACTACCAGCTGCAGGCCGCGCAGGGCGATCGACTCGAACTGCAGCAGCAGACATCGCTGCTCGGGTTCGGCGCCAGCGCGCTGCCCGAGGATGATCGGCGACTGTTCGATCTGACGCATCGCATCAGCGAAGCAGACGATCACGCCACCACGCATAGACTCGACCGACTTTACCTGAGCCACAGCAGCGCCGATACCGTGTTCAAATTCGGGCGCCAGGCGGTCTCCTGGGGTAACGGGCTGATCTACAACCCGGTCGATTTTTTCAACCCCTTCAATCCGGCGGCCATCGACACCGAGTATAAAACCGGTGACGACATGATTTACGCGCAGCACCTGCTCGATTCCGGGGACGACCTGCAGGCGGTCTGGGTGGTGAGGCGGGATAACGACGATGATGTCTCTGCGCAAAGCTCGAGCCTGGCATTCAAGTACCACGGCTTTTCCGACCAGGCCGAGTTCGACCTGCTGGCCGCCAAGCACTACGACGCGCCAACCCTGGCGCTGGGGGGCGGTATCGATGTCGGCGCGGCGATCTGGCGCGGTGACATCATAATCACCGACACAGATGGTGAAACCTATACCAGCGCGGTGGTGAACTGGTCACAGTCGTGGATCGCCTGGGGTAAGAACCTGAGCGCGAACATCGAGTATTATCACAATGGATTCGGCATCGACGACGGTGACTACGGGCCCGCGGCGCTGGCCGATAACCCTGAACTGGTATCCCGCCTGCAGCGTGGCGAACTGTTCACCCTGGCGGAAAACTACCTGGCCGCGGCGGCAATCATCGAACTGGCGCCACTGTGGCAAATGACGGCAACCCTGTTCAAAAACCTCGACGATGAATCGCTGCTGCTGCAGTTATTCAGTCGGCACGATTTACAGCAGGATTTGCAATTACTGGTTGCGCTCAACCTGCCATACGGTGACGACGGCAGCGAGTTCGGCGGCATCGACTCGGCCGTCCCCGGACGCTCGTTGGCCGTCGACGAATCGCTGTTCGCGCAGTTGGCGTGGTACTTTTGAACTCAGGGGTGGTGATCGCTGATCCGCTGCAGCGG